>JAWWDX010000010.1:0-22900 GCA_033719695.1 Putridiphycobacter sp. | reverse complement strand
TATGATGGTGCTGAAATTCATGGGGCACATGGCTATATTATCACACAGTTTTTAAGTGCCGAAATTAATAAAAGAACAGATCAATACGGCGGCGATATCAAGAACAGATCTCGTCTTTTATTTGAAATCATAGACGGTGTAAGAAGTGCTTGTGGCAGCGATTTTTTATTAGGTGTTAGGCTGTCACCTGAGAAATTTGGAATGAACATTCCTGAAACAAAGGCCATTTGTAAGCAACTAATTGATGACAATATAGTTGATTTTATAGACATCTCACTTTGGGATGTTTTTAAATTACCTGAGGATGAAAAATTTCAAGACAAAACTTTATTAAACCATTTTACAGAAATTGATTTTAAAAGGGTACAATTAACCGTTGCAGGCAATATAAGAACCGGTGAGGACGTTAAAAAAGTTCTGGACTCAGGCGTAGATTTTCTGACCATAGGTCGTTCTGCTATTTTACACCACGATTTTCCAGTAAAGGTGATGGCAAACCCACATTTTGAACCAATAGAACTACCTGTATCGAAAGAATACTTGATGAATGAAGGGCTAGGGGAGAATTTTATAAATTATATGAAGAGATGGCCAAACTTTGTAAAACCTGAAGCTATATAATAATACCCATTAAAATTATTTGAATCAAATAATACTTATCAGACATGAACGACAAAGAGCTAAAAGCACATATGACCGAATTAGATTCTAGTTGGGTTCTAAAAGGTAAGTTTATTCACCGAGCAATTATTTTTAAAGATTTTGTGCATGCTTTTTCATTTATGACATCTGTGGCCATTATAGCTGAAAAATTGAATCACCATCCAAACTGGAAGAATGCCTACAATAAGGTAAATATAGCACTGCAGACACATGATGTAAATGACTTAACAGCTTTGGATTTTAAGTTAGCAAAGGCCATTGATCAGCTGCTGAAAAGTTAACACCTAATAAGGTTTGTTCTGCTTTTTTGCTTGATAGCAATCAAGGTATATTTTTTTTATATTTGTTAAAACCTAAATATATTGACGATATGAAGTTATTACCTACCGTCGCAGTGGGCATCCTTTTTTTAGCCTCTTGTAAAAAAACAAATGAGAAATTATTAGTGGGGTCGTGGGAAGTTGTGAAGGTCGAGTATGCTGCAGATGGCGTCAATTTTGAGATAGATGAGGAAAATTGTGTGAATGACGATATTTGGACTTTCACAAAAGACAATACACTTGAGATAAACCAAGGTTTAACTTGCGCAGGGTCGACTGCGTTAGAAACCATGTGGACTTTAACAGATGATGACCAAACCATAATTTATACGTACGAAGGCATTACAGGGGAGTATTATTCAACCATTGTTGAATTGACAAAAAAAAGTTTTGTAGAAGAGTTTGAAACAGGCCAGGTTAATGGTTCGCGAATCAGAAATACCTTTTCAAAATTGTAGTAAAGTAAAAATGAAAAATTCATTTTTACTATATTTTTGCTTAGGTCTTTTTATGAGCGCTAAAGCGCAAACCATAGATTTTAGTATGGGTTTTCAAATTCCATTTGCTTCGGGCAGCATTATTTCTACCCAATACAATTATTTAACAGACGACCCAGTATCTTATCATTTTGCAAAAATTAAAAATAAAACACAATTCCATAATGAATTTAGTGCGGCGCTATTATTGAATTTAGAATACACCTATAAAATGTTTGGATTGAAGGTCAGTCTTTCTCCTATTAGTACTATTAGCAGGTCTTTCACGGTCTATTTTCCGCATTTAGAAGATGGTGAACTAATGTACACTGCTGCTGTAGAACAAGAGGGGTATCAAATTCAGCCGCTATTAAAGTATAGTTTTAAAACAATCAAAAACTTTAGATTATCCTTATTGGCTGGTGGGTTTTATTTTAGTCAGTATAATGGAAAACCCTATGAGTCTGAACGATATAATAAATCGGAAGCATCTGTAACAGGAGATATATATAAGTACCTCTTGTACGACGATACAGACAAGCTGTATGGGTATTCAGTAGGGGTAGAGCATAGTTTTTTAAGTAATAAAAGAAATTTAATTAAACAAACCTTACTGATCAGTCCAGCTTTAAATGAATTTGGCTTTGATGGTTTTAATCAAATATTCATCCAATACCAAATCGATTTTTTTAATGTGCGACTGTTAACTTCTGCCAAAAAGCACCAAAAATACTTGGCGTTGTGATGAGGGTTCTATACATATCATTATTTGTCCTTTTTACTGCTTGCAATAAAGTAGAAAGCACACCTACTGTTAATTTCAAAGTAACACTCAGCAACAATATAATTTTGGACAGTGTCGAAGTACTGTCTAAAACTTCAAATTTAGTTCGTTTAAAAGTCAGCTCTATTTATTTAACTGCCGATTATGTTTTTAGTGACTATCGTCAAGGACTTAATTTTTATGACACATTGGAACTCATCAACCAAATAGTGGATGAAAATTATCAGTTTGATAGCAGTAATGTCAGTTACAGTAATATTGAAATGCCTTACACTGTTGCTGTTGTTTTAGATAAGAATATGACTTCTGGATGGGGTGAACAGGGTTATAGTGATGGCTTTAATTATTTTGTAACGGAAGCTTTGAAAGCGGGAAATGAATGCATGTTGGTAGGCGCGGGTCGGGCAGATGCGGCAAACCCCTGCGAATTTTATACTCCCTCATTTACAAGCCAAATGGATGTGAATACAAAGGATGCCCTATATCGTTTTTGTTCCTCACCTATTAATGGTTCTGCATCAATTTATGATGCCATTGACAGAACCATTGATAAAATGGCAGCTGAGGCGAGCCACAATAACAAGCATATTGTAACCTTTTGGGATGCAGAAGATGACCAAAAAGGTATTTCCGCAAGTGATTTAATGGCGAAAGCAAAAAGTAATAATATCAAATTATCTTTTTTCAGATGGGATCATTCGGGTAATTACGTTTACGAAGTAACAGAAATAGCTGAACGAACAGGTGGTTATAGCGGTGTAAGTAGTTCTACGGCCCAAATTCAAACACTTATTTTTTCCTTGCATAAAATCTTAGCTAAAAACTATGTAAACCTCAATTTCTATTTAAAGTTAAATTCTCCGTTCGTTGGCGTTTCGAGCGATTGGAGGGGATATTTTAATGTTGACTATAGTCATGTTTTACCATTCTATTTCACCTTGTAATATGCTGACATTTGTAAAATATCTCTTCTTTTTTTATGTGCTCTTTCAGGGTGTTTCCTCAAATGCCCAAGTGAAGCCCGAGATTGTTATTCACAAAGGCCATTTATATCCTATTACCAAGATTGAATATAGTTTTGACGATAAATTCATCCTCAGTCTTGATGAGGGCTACAGTGTTATTATATGGAATACTTTTTTAGGTAAACAGGTTAGTTCATTTAACGAAGTAGATGGCATCAATACCATTCAGTTTTTCCCAAATTCAAATGAAATTATCTATTCCACCCTTAAGAATCAAATAAAAATTTGGAGTATAGCTGAATCAAAGCTAATAAGCACATTCAGTTTCGGCAAACCCATTAACGATTTCTGTTTTGTATCGTCTTCACAACTACTCATTGCCAGCGAAACATTGTTTACTTACGATTTAAGGCGGGGCACTGTCAATAAAACAGTCATTCAAAAGGAATTCATTATTTTAAAGTCAGACCTGGTAAAAAGAGAGGTTTTTGGCATCAGTGCTGAAAATTTTGAGATTTATTTGCTTGATTTTGAAGGGAAGTCTATTTTACCTAGCATTAAATTAAATGGATTTCTAAATAAAAAAACAAGCAATCAGATTAATAAAAACACCATTGATTTCAATTTCAAATCACGATTGCTTTTCTTTCCATTCTATAATAGCATGTATGGTTATAATTTGCTAACAAATGAAATGGTACTGAAAAAATTCACAGATTATTTTGATGAAACCTGCACAGCTATTGCCTATGCAGACAAAGATAATTTAGTGATTTACGGCACTTCAAATAATACCATTAATATCCACAATTTGGACAGGCTGAAGGTGAAGACCTTAAGGCCACACGTATCGGAAGTCAGTCAAATAAAATTTAGTCATGGTCAGAAGCAATTTGCCAGCGCCAGTAAAGACAATTCAATTATTATTTGGGATGTAAACTCACTAAAAATGTTACACCGTTTGCGCATGTCTTCTGCACCCTTGCATTCGCTTGCCATTGACGAAAAAGGCACAACCTTATGCACGGGCAATTCAATTGGTGAAATAAAATACATTGACCTTGACCATGATGGCGGCCAACCTTCGCTAGCAAATTATTGGGCACATACTAATGTAGTAGCAGATATTGTGATGATTGACTCCACTATTTTTTCTGTGGGCTATGATAATCATGTGGCGATATCATCACTAAATAAGCAAGTGATTGAAAAAATGACTTTTGTAAAAAACAAGAAGGCAAAACAAAAAAAGAATTCAACAAAAATAAATCAGTTTATTGTAAAGCAAGCCAACCAGCTAGTATATCTAAAATCGGAGAATGAAATTTTAATCAGTGGGGAGAAGAATGGTAAACCAAAACAACTGAAGTTAGCATTAGGTAATGAATCATACAAATTAGAACAATTAAACAGTAACCAAAATTTGCCTTTCGAAGCGCCAGAAGAATACAAGTTGTCTTTTCGTTTATCAGATGTTTCTGCTGTGATTAGTGTTGAAAGAAAAAGTATTTACTATCTGCACAAGGGGGAAAAACAACTAATAGGTGAACATGATGATGACATTTCAGCCATTGGTAAGTTGCCTGGCCGAAACATGTTTGTTTCAGTAGGGAAAGATGGTGTGATAAAACTGTGGACATATACTCTGTCTCCCGAGTTTAATGCAGCGTTTTTAGTCTCAATTGTGCCACTAGATCGCGAAAAAATGTTGATTTACGACCAAAAAGGATATTACTTTTCGATTAACAACGCCATTAATGAAGTTGGGTTTAAAATAAAGGAAGCGTATTACCTTGTTGAACAATTCGATCTTAAATACAACCGTCCGGATATCATTTTGGAAAAAGTAGGTTTTGCAGATCCATCTCTAGTGGCAGCGTACCATGCAGCTTATAAAAAACGACTAAAAAAAATGGGATTTACAGAAGTTATGTTGGAAAGCGACTTCCACTTGCCCGAAATAGAAATAGAGCATTTCGAGGAAATGCCTACCTTGAATGATGAAGGTAGCATTGATTTGAATTTGAAATTGTATGATTCAAAATACAAATTAGACCGTATAAATGTATGGGTGAATGATGTAGCCATTTATGGGACAGGTGGGATTTCTTTGAGAGACAAAAATGTACAAGATTATCAAACCAAGCTAACGGTTGATTTAGCCAAAGGCAACAATAAAGTACAAGTATCAGTGCTCAACCAGGCCGGTGCCGAGAGTTATAAAGAGACTTTTGAAATTGAATGTACCACTGGAAAAAATGAACCAAATTTATACCTCATAACCATTGGTGAGAGTGAGTTCCAGCAAGCAGATTATAATTTAACCTATGCTGCAAAAGATGCCAACGATATAGCTGCGCTTTTTAGTAAAAGCAAAGCCTACAAAGAAGTATTTACCAAAACACTCGTGAACCAGGAAGTCACCAAAGAAAATGTCAGAGCGCTCAAGTCCTTTTTAAGTCAAGCAACTATCAATGATGAAGTGATGATTTTTATTGCGGGGCATGGTGTTTTAGATGATAATCTTGACTACTATTTCGCTACTTACGACATGGACTTTATTAACCCTGGGGAAAAAGGATTGGCTTATGATGATTTAGAAGGGTTATTAGATGGTATAAAACCACTTAAAAAAACCCTAATGATTGACGCTTGTCATTCTGGCGAAATTGACAAAGATGAAGTTGAATTGGCTGAGGCAGATATTGAAGAAGGAGATGATATTCAATTCAGAGTGGTAGGGAATACCGTTTCGCCAAAACTAGGGACACAAAATACGTCTGAACTCACCAAATCATTATTTACCGATTTGCGAAAAGGGACTGGCGCAACGGTCATTTCATCTGCAGGGGGTATGGAATTTGCCATGGAAGGTGACGATTGGCGCAACGGGTTATTTACCTATTGCTTAATTAAAGGGATTAAAACGAAAGCGGCTGATTATAATGCCGACGGCGAAATATGGTTATCTGAGATTAAGCGATATGTGAGTGAGCAAGTAACTGAATTATCAAATGGTAAGCAGCAACCCACATCACGAATTGAGAATCAAGTTGTGGATTTTAGGGTATGGTAATAACCTTGCCTCACAGTTGTATACGTAATTCTGTATGAGAAAGCTGTCGTCTGTTAGCATCATTAATAGCAGATGAGGTTTACAGGTCGCTACTCAAACCATCAGGTAATTTTGCCTTGGTAGGTGTAAGATATCGCCTTAGAACACCACCTTTAACATGGTTGACATCAAATTCGATCACAAAAGCGTCTTCATCTATTGAGTCAATTGTTCGATAAGCCTTTTTAACATCAATACGATTAATAACTGTATGAATGACTTCAACATCATTAGTCTTGCCTTTACTGCCATAACCTCTTTTTCCACTATAAACAGTCATCCCCTGTCCTATAGTTTTAATTAACGATCGCTGTAATACTTCCGATTTTTTTGAGACGATCATGAGTCCAACATAATTTTCAAACCCTTCCATCATAAAATCTATCACTTTTGCGGTGACAATAAAGGTGAGAATAGAATACAGTGCCACATCAATGGATAGTAGTATGGCTGTGATGCTAAAAAGAATGATATTAAAGAATAAGATGACTGTGCCAATGGAAATGCCAAATATTGAGTTAATATAGATGCCAAGTATTTCTGAACCGTCTAAAACAGCGCCGTTTTTAATAGCTAAACCAATACCAGCTCCTAAAAATAAGCCACCGAAAATAGCAGTAATGAGCTTGTCGTCCGTTATTTGAGAAAAATTTTCATAATGAATAATTATAGACAAGGCCAAAACAGAAATAATTGATTTTAGTAGTATCCGTTTGGATACTGTAAACCATCCTAAAATTAAGAAGGGAATTGTAGCCAAAGGGAGAACCCAGGATAATTCTATTTCAAATAATTCGGATAATAATATGGCAATACCAGTAACACCGCCATCTAAAAAGCCATTGGGCAGTAGGAATGCTTTTAAGCCAATACTGGCTAAAAAAACGGCCAAAGCTATTTGCAAAAATTCCCAAGTGAGTTTTATAGATTTACGTTTGTATGGCATAGTGTTTTCATGTTCGTACTAAAGATAACATTATAATCGGTTTTATAAAGTGTAACATACATTGACGTTAGGAATAGTTTGTGATTATTTAAAAAAAATTATAACTATAAAATTTGGTTTATATCATAAACTAGTTTATATTTGTCATGAATTATTAAACGAATTGTTATGGAAACGACTAAAAGTGTCAAAATAATTGAGCAAATGTTAAAAGAGAGTCGACAATCCTTGTCGAAATATTCATTTCACTTTATTTTATGGGCATTGTTGTTAATACCATCTGCCTTAATAGAATGGTATTTTGTTGAAAATCCGCTTAGGTTATTGGTGTGGCCGATTGCAGGCGTGATCGGTGGCATAATTGCTGCCTACTATGGCTACCAGCAATCAAAAAAAGTTGCTGTTACAACCATTTCCGACCGGGTATCAGGTTTTATTTGGGGTGGATTTGGTATTTGTTTGTTGTTTAGTATATGCTATTCAATTTACTTAAAAGTACCACCGCATACCCTCATTCTTTTACTTGCCGGAGGCGCCACTTTTACAACAGGGGGGCTTTTTAAATTCCGACCTTTTATTGTTGGTGGCTTATTTTTAATGGCGTCTGCCATTTTGTGTGGTTTTGCTGTAACAACTGAGCACCAAAGTTTAATTTTTGCACTCGGTTTAACAGGAGGGTATTTAGTGCCAGGCTTAATGCTTAGAAAAATAGAAAATGCCTAAACTCAATCCTTTATTACATCAGGAGTTAAGACTGAGCATTATTAGTTTTTTAGCAACAATTGACAGCGCTGACTTTAATAAGTTAATGGCAGTAACCAAGGCTTCAAAGGGCAATTTAAGTGTGCAAATTTCAAAGTTGAAAGCAGCAGGTTATGTCAATGTTAAAAAGACCTTTAAAAATAACTACCCACATACGTCTTGTGCCATCACAAAAAAGGGGCAGCTAGCTTTAAGCGAGTACGTTGAGAATTTAAAACAACTCCTAAATATTTAAATATGAAACAGTTTTCTGTGTTATTATTCACCCTACTTCTAACCAATACAGGCGTTGCCTTTGAAAAAGATACTACGTTCAAAGTGTTTGAAAAGTCAACTACTAATTCAGGTTTTGGTGGTGTCACGTTTAACATGTTTGCCGGGAATCATGTTTTAATTGGTGGGGAAGGAGCAGCCATATTCGGTAATTTCTATTTAGGTGGTTTTGGCTATGGAGGCTCACTTGGTCAGTACACCTATCCTTTTGGTGCATATGCGCAAACACTGACTAAGCAATCGGGCGGCATACTGGTTGGGGCCATGTCTAACACAAAGGCAATTTTTTCGCTATATACCGATTTAAAATTGAGTTGGGATCAGTATGTGTGGCATGAAGATGGTGTTGGCACTGATTCAACTAGTATTGAATATTCTGGTTTTTCATTTCTACCAACCATTGGTGTAGCTATCAGGCCCACCAATTTTCTACAATTGAAATTGGGATATGGCTATAACTTCTCAAGTTTAACTGACGACGGAGGTTTAGAGAATGTACCTTATAATGCTGGTCAATTCACCTTTGGTTTAACTTTTGGTGGGTTTTAATAGCTTTTATATTGATATAAAAAACGCAAGTCCAAGGCTCGCGTTTTTTGCTTAAAGTGTCATTAAAAAAATGGTTGCAATTAGCAATAATATAAAAAGTGGGAAAATGTACAAATAGTTTTTTGCGTTGTAGTAACCGTCTAAAATATTGTGTTTATCATTGTCTAAACCCTCTACCCATTCCACATATTTTCTAATCCACTTTTTCATAGAATATGCTTACATTGCTTAATAACTAAAATCCTGACTTTTGGTTATTTTTACATACTCAAGTCTAGTATCTTAGTTCTAGCTACGCTCTAGTTATTTCCCAAAATCAATGGTAAGCCATCTTTACCGCCCACAACAACCACTTTGGTATTTGGCGACTCCGCTAATTTTAAAGTGGCTTCAATACCTTTTTCTTGAAGGATATTAGCAGTTAATGATGCATTTAGAATTCGGTTTGCTTCGGCTTTACCTTCTGCTGCAATCTTTATACGTTGCGCTTCTTTTTGCTCTTTTTGAAGTCTAAACTCGTATTGGAGAGATTCTTGCTCTTGTTTGAGTTTTTCTTCAATGGCCATTTTAATTGTGGCTGGAAGAGTTACGTCTCGCACTAAAACTTCGTTTACCGCAATGTATTGTTTTTCTAGAATCACTTTTGTTTCCTCGTCAATCTCTTCTTGAATCACATCACGTTTCGACGAGTATATTTCCTCTGGAGTATAGCGTCCAATTACACTTCTGGTGGCAGAGCGAATAGCTGGAATCACAATGTCATCAATATAATTCACCCCTTTTTCTTTATGTAAAAAAGGCAATTTCTTTTTAATGGGTTGAAATTGTAAAGTCACATCTAACTTAATTTCTAATCCATTAGATGATAAGACAGCCATACTTTCAGATATTTTTTGTTGACGCACTTGGTAAACAATCATTTTATTCCAAGGCGCAATAATATGAAAGCCTTCATCAAACGGATCTTCAGTATAAACACCGCTCCCAAAAGTTTGGAAAAGTACGCCGTTTTCACCTGCATTGATCGTTACTGACGACTTAATTAATACAACTACCGCTAATACTGCAATAACAATTAAGGCTATTAACCTTTTTGGTACTTCATTCATTTTGTTAATTTTTGGTTATGCACAAATTTACGGTTTCTTTCGATAGAAAAAAAGGATTAGGACCGGCAGTAAGACAAGATCAGCAAAGACAGCAAAAATAAGTGTTAAACTAATCAATAATCCAATATAGAAAGTACCTAAAAAGTCGCTAAATAAAAGGAGTAAAAAACCAGCACATATAATGAGCGAAGTTAACACAATGGCCCGACCAGTTGACAGATAAGTGCGTTTGAGCGCATATAATGTTGTTTTTCCTTTGTTGAGTTCCAATTTGAATTTACTCATAAAATGAATGGTGTCATCAACAGCAATGCCAAATGCAATGGTAAATATGATGGCAGTAGAAACCTTTAAGTCAATACCAGCAAAGCCTAAAATTGCAGCTAAAAACAGAAGTGGGAGGACATTTGGAACAACGGCAATTAATACCATTTTTAAATTCCGGTACAAAAGGCCCATTAATAGCGACACGATAATAATTGCTAGAATAAGACCATAGGTTAAATTTGTGGAAATAGAGGTCATATTTTTATCTAAAACATAGCCTGTACCGGTCACTTTAATGTCAACCAAATTACTATCTACAGTTTGGGCAATGAAGGTTTCTAACCGGGCCGTTTTCTGATCGGCCGTCACTTTTCCTATGTCACCCATGGTGCTTGAAATGCGTGTAAATTGTTGACTGGAATCGACGAATTGATTGAGGCCAGCTTTATCACCTAGTTTTTTGAATTGCGCTATGAATCGTTTGGTTTCTTTTTCGTCGGGAAATGTGTAGTATTTTGATTGACCAGCATGCTCTGTTCTGTTAGCAATTTTAAGCGCAGAGGCTAATGAGAAGGTTTGAGCAAGTCCAAAATCTGCCACTAAAAATGAGTCAACCGAATGAATTGTACGCAAGACTTCATAATCGAAAATCGATTTAGCGGTATCTTTCAACTCAATTGACACTTCGAAGGGACGCAAGCCCATATAGGTATCATCAAAATAATTGAATTGCTGACGCATAAAATTATCTTCTCGCAAATCTTCTAATAAAAAATAGTTGGTCCGAACTTGTCTAAATCCCACAATGCCAATAGCAATTAGTACGATAAAACCTATCAATATTTTTTTCTTGTGACGAATAATGATCAAAAAACCATTATGTAAGGTTCGATACCAATAGTTAGATGTTAAACTTTTAGATGCCAATTGCGGTGGCTTAACTAAAACAAGTAGAGCTGGTAGCAGCGTGTAAGCTAACATAAACGCAAAAAGCACACCAATGGCAGTGAAAATGCCAAATACACGAATGGCACCCATTTGAACAGTTAAGAGGCTTAAAAAGCCTATTGCCGTTGTAACAGATGTTAGTAAAGTTGCAAATCCAACTTCCTTATAAGCTGTTTTTACAGCTTCTTGCTGAGGCTTACCTAACCTTAGTTCGTCTAGATATTTAGATACCAAATGAATCACATCTGACATGGCCACCACAAACATAATTGATGGCAACACTGTTAAAACAATATTAATGGGTTGGTTGATAGCTCCCATAAAACCGACAATCCATAACATGGAAGCCGTAACAATAATCATGGGCAACCAAATACCCCACCACGATCGAAAAGCGATAAACAAGAAAATGATAATTAAAATAAAAGATAAACCAATGAAAAAGAGTGTTTCAAACTTCATAATATCCACATAGTAACTTTGGCCTATGGCTCGGCCAGCTAAGTGATAATTCTCAATCTCATGTGCGGCAATCAAGTCGTCAATGCTTGCTTTCAAAAAGTCACATTTTTTTTTCGAGAGCCTTGGAGCGTGGTCGATTTTCACCATTAAGCCCGTGGCAGTTTTGTTAATGAAAAAAGCCTGAATTTCAGGTCGGTTAAAAATTCGAATGGAGTCTTGGGTATAATCGCAAGTGTCGCAAATAGTGATGTATGGCACTTTTATCGCCAGACGTGAAAACGGTGTTTTGACATATTCGTAAAGATTAGTTAAAACCGTAACACGTGTTACTAAACTATCTTTCTCAAGATCCTTTGATAAGTTTTCAACTTTTCGTAAAAAGTCGGTGTTAAATACGCCCGACTCATTTTCAACCGATAGAAATACAAAATCATTGTCGGTGCCAAACCGATCTTGATGCGCATTAAAAAACTCTGTATCTGGATCACTTTGGGCATAAAAAGCCGTGAAATCATAGTCGAATTTTAGGTTTAAAATATTATAAATCAAAAAGCATGTAACTAAACCAACAACAAGTAGTACAATTCGCGACAATTTCTTTAAATCTACCAACCTTTTATTTTTTAATTCGTTTACAAAGTTGTTAATTTGTATCGACATCTAAATGTTAAACAATCTAAATATGAAAAAAAAATTACTTTTTATTGGGATGCTATGTAGCGCCATGGCAAATGCGCAAACCATTGGTTTAGGAGATACCTTAACGCTAGGAGACAGCAAATTGTATCATAGAGCTGACACAAGCACATCTGTAAAAGAAAATGTAATTGGTGGCAATACAACGTGGGATTATTCGGGATTATTAATGGAGTACGGTACCCCTGCTGCTACCAACACAGTAATTGATATTTCAGCGTCTACTTGGATGTCAGAATTTCCAAATGCACAATATCATGAAAATATTCCTACAGGGATTCAATCCTTTTTTACAAATACATCAACGGGTGTTGAAGTAGAAGGGTTTGTATTTACTAGTGCTGGGGTAGATTACAGAGTTGTTTATGATGATGATAATTTAAAAGCCCTTGCGCTTCCAATGAGTTTGAACGATACATATTCTGACAATATTGAAGGTACTGCCTATGCCCCTTTTGGTGGTTCAACCGCTACTGCTGATATTTCTGGTACCGCCACTGTTATTGCGGATGGAACAGGAACATTAATTATAGGCAATAATACCTATGCCAATACTATTAGAGTGAAAACTACGGAGACCTCGAGTGGTAATGCCATTTTTCAAGGTGTGCCAGTAGGCCAGATTTCAGTTGTGCGAAAAAGCTATGCTTATTATTCAACTAGCACGGCCGATAATTTTCCGCTTTTATTTATTGGCAATATTACCATTACATTACCAGGTAATGCCACAGTAACACAAAAAATTGTTTGGTCAATAGACGATACTGAAAATTATTTATCAATAACGGAAGATGTGATTGAAGATGTATCATTAGAGGTATTCCCTAATCCAGCCGATAAATCTGTAAACATTAACACAACTGCAGGCACCGAATCGGTGAAAGTATATAATACAGTTGGTAAATTGATTAGAGAAATTAATAATCCAAAACAGATAGAACAAATTGATGTGTCGGATTTAAGTGCAGGTGTTTATTTTGTTTCTGCGACAGTAAACGGTCAAACAAAAACTGAAAAATTATTGATTAAATAAATCATATCATAATTAATATTGAAAACCATCTTGAATCTTCGAGATGGTTTTTTATTTTTGCACCGTGAAAAAAATGGTAGAAGAGCTTGCAGAAGTAATTAAAAATGGTGGGGTAGTGTTATATCCAACCGATACCATTTGGGGCTTGGGTTGCGATCCTATGAATGAAGCCGCACTCGAAAAGATAAATCGCATCAAGAATAGGCAGGCCGACAAAAATTATTTATTGCTGATCAATTCAGAAAGACAATTGCACTACCACGTGCAGAAAGTACCTGAAGTTTGTTACGATTTAATTGATTTTGCCACCAAACCACTTACCATTATTTATCCAAAAGGTAAGCATGTAGCACCCACCGTATTGGCGCCTGATGGTAGTTTGGGGATCAGAATGATTAAAGAACCAGTCTATTTAAATCAATTGCTAACAAAGTTGAAGCATGGCCTAATATCTACATCAGCAAACATCTCAGGCGAACCATTTCCAAAGCATTTTAATGACATTGATGAACGCATAAAGTCACAAGTTGATTTCATTGTCGACCACTCATTAGAAAATAAAAATACTCAGCCGTCACAAATTATTAAAATTGGCGAAAATAGTGAAGTGTCCATCATCAGAAAATAGCCCGTGAATTTAAAAGAACATATTCAAGCGCCCTTATTTGAGGCCATTTCAAAACAAGCAAAAGAAAATAGCTTATCCTGTTTTGTCATTGGCGGCTATGTGCGTGATATTATTTTGAAGCGCCCATCAAAAGATGTAGATATTGTTGTTTTAGGGTCAGGCCTAGAATTAGCGGAAAAGGTTGCCGACGCCCTAGGTGTTAAAAAAGTGGCCTATTATAAAAATTTTGGTACAGCGGCTTTTACATACGACGAAATTGAGGTCGAATTTGTGGGCGCAAGAAAAGAATCCTATTCACGCGATTCTCGTAATCCAATTGTTGAAGAAGGGACCTTAAAGGAAGACCAAGATAGACGAGATTTTACAATCAATGCCATGGCCATCAGTTTAAATGAAAGCTCCTTTGGAGAGGTTATTGATCCTTTTGATGGCTTAACAGATATTGAAAATAAAATCATAAGAACACCCCAAGATCCCCTTGTTACTTTTTCAGATGATCCGTTGCGTATGTTAAGGGCAGTGCGGTTTGCCTGTCAATTAAACTTTAAAATTGATCAGGTTGCAAAAAATGCCCTTAAAACAAATGCTGAACGATTAAACATTATTTCGCAAGAACGTATTACAGATGAGTTGAATAAGATGATACTATCTGAAGTCCCATCAAAAGGTTTTAAGCTATTATTTGATACCGGGCTGCTACAACAATTTTTTCCTGAAATGACTGATTTGTACGGGGTAGATACCATTGACGGAAAAAGCCACAAAGATAATTTTTACCATACCCTTGAGGTACTTGACAATATTTCAGAAAATACAAACGATTTATGGTTGCGTTGGGCAGCCATAATGCACGATATTGCAAAACCAAGAACCAAGCGTTTTAATCAAAAAGTCGGTTTTACTTTTCATGGACATGAAGAGGTTGGCGCTAGAATGGTAGCCGGTATTTTCAAGCGACTAAAATTACCACTCGATCATAAAATGAAGTATGTGCAAAAACTAGTGCGTTTGCACCTGCGACCAATTGCATTGGTGAAAGGGAATGTAACAGATTCAGCCATAAGACGGTTATTGTTTGAGGCAGGAGATGACATTGAGGACTTAATGACCCTCTGTAATGCTGACATTACCTCAAAAAATGAATTAAAGGTTCAAAAATTTCGCAATAACTTTCAAAAAGTTAGAAAAAAATTGGCCGAGGTAGAAGAAAAAGATCATGTTCGCAATTTTCAACCGCCCATAACCGGACAGGAGATCATAAAAATGTTTAAACTAGAACCTTGCAAATTAGTAGGTGAGTTGAAAAACGAAATCAAAGAAGCTATTTTAGACGGCAAAATTCAAAATAATTATAACGAAGCATTCGAATATTTGGTAGAAATTGCCAAAAAGCACGGGCTGAGAATGTAGTTTAAAATCCCCAAAGAAATTTCCCTGAATTCAACAGTTGATCTCCAATACGTACTGCATAAACATATGTTCCTTGCGCTTGGTTATATTCAATGGCATGAATTGGACTTAGCAAATCATCAATTAAAATTAACTGGCCCTCAACCGAATAAATAGTTAGCGTTTGGCCTTCAACAAATGCTTTTGAATGAAATTGGATGGTTTTAGAACTATAATCGGGAATGACAACAAATTGGTTTTCGTTGGAATTAACTAAAGCACTAATAATTGAAAATTCTTGGCAAATGGTATCTCTACAGTTATTGTAATTCTTTTCTATTAAACAGACCTCGTAAACACCTTTTGTGTGAATAATTGTATCGTATTCATGCTCGTTTAATACAGGGAAATAATACTTTATTGCCGAATTAACACTCTTGTTTTCAAAGGTCCATATGTAAATGCTGTCCAGAGTAAGAATAGGAGGTTGTATTTCAAACCAGTCGTCATTTAATAAGTGAATTGCCGCTTTTTCATATGCTTCAAACGGATTGGTACTGTAAAAATCTGTAGAATTGAGTTCAAAATTTGCCTGAGGGTTAATAGAATCCGCAATTATTATTGAGTCCAAAACCGATTGTCCAATGGCGTCCGTAACTGCGAGAAAATACTTTCCAGGATATCGAATAACAACAGAAGAGTTTTGACTATTACTAATTGGGTTGAAAGTACTATCCATCCAATTATAGTTATAAGGATGTGTGCCCCCTTGTACGACACTGCTAAGCACTCCGTTGCCCGATTGCCAATCGTAAGTTCGGCAGTGTGGTTCTGTAACTAGAATAATATCTACTGACAAGTTTTGCGTCAATGCAAACTGAATACTATTAAAAAACAAGATTAACACCAAGCTATATTTCACATTCTAAATACTAAGTGATTAATTTACAAATAAAAACCTACCTAAATAAGAAACGAGCAATTCAACAATTAAGTTGCTTAGAGTGCTTCACCCAAACTGGTGATTTTTACGTAAAACCATCATATTATGCGTTTGTTCTATATAAATATATATACTTTTAAAGTGTAAACATTCATAATGAAAAATTTATTATCACTCATTTTATACCTCTTATTGGCTAAAGCTGCCATTGACCAAACCAGTCCAGAAGTAGTTTTTACGACCGGCCATAACACTCAAATTAATGCTATGACTGTATCCAATAATGCTAAGTTCATGGCTAGTGCTGGCAATAATAAATTGGTAAAAATATGGGACATTGCGTCTGGTAAAGAATTCCGTACATTGACTGATAGTGATGGTAGAATTGGTTGCTTAAGATTTCATGCTGACAATCAAACGTTAGTCGGTATCTCTTCTGAAGATGAAATGATTGGTTGGAATGTGGTGACAGGTCATAAATTATTTGAAATACGTGCACATGGCAGTATGAAAATTGGCATTTATTTTTTACCAGACAGCAAAACGATATTATATGTAGATGAAGATGCCAAATTAGCGACTTATGACATATCAACGGGAACTAAACGAATTGTAAGAGATGACCTATATTGCACCAGTTTAAATGTCGACAAAAAGAATGGCAGCGTCATCATCAGTAATCACCTCAATACAGTTTATGCTTTAGATATCAAAACTTTCGAATTACAGAAGGAATTTAAGCTTGGAGCTGAACAAGTTAATCCTTTGATACCTGCGCAATTATCGCTCAGTGGACGCTATTTTATCTCTGTGATGGTTAACAACGCTGTGCGTATTGTAGATTTAACTAAAGGTGAAACCGTTTTAAAAAAGGACATTTTTGGTAAACACGTCCATTCATTATTGATTGACGAAAACAAGCCTTATGTCTATGTTGGTGTAACCGGCAGGGGAATTGTGGTTTACGATTATGAAAAACAAAAAATTATCAGTGAAATTCAGAAGGACGCCAATACTGGTGATTTTGATTTTAATGGTATTGCGCTATACCCTAATGATCAAATTCTAATAACCTCGGCTTTTAATTCAATACAACTTTATAATTTAAAGGATAAGACTTTCTTTAAGCGCTTTGAACCTAAAGCTAAAGCCATTGAGGATATGACTTACGATCAAAATGATAAGTATTTAGCGATTGCTAGAGCCAAAGGAACCGTTGAAATATGGGATTTGAGCCAGAATAAAGTTGTGAAAGAAATAACTGGTATGTTTCCTTGTGTTTTTAGTCCAGATGGAGGTAAACTCGTAGTGATGAATTATACGCTTGATATGATTGAGTATGATACGAAATCATGGCGTGTTACAGGAACCTACAAAACGAATGGTAAATTAAATAGTCTACTCACGTATTCAAATAATGGAAAATACCTTGCTATGGGTGGGTATATGCCAAATACAATAATCTACAGCGCCGAAACGAAAAAAGAATTTGCCACCATAACCCATCCAATGGGTATCAAGTCTTTTGATTTTCATCCAACCAAACCTATACTTGCCTATGCCGATATTATGGGAGGGTGTAGGGTAGTAAATTTTTCAGAAAACAAAGAAGTATTTAGCTATTCTGCTGCGCCATCAATTATTGGCGGCGTTTGCTTTAGTAATAATGGGAAGCATTTTGGTACAGTAACTTGGGGTAGGAAAATCACTTTGTTTGATGCCAACTCTTATTCAAAACTTAAAGAATGGGAGGGACACCAAGGAGATATTAATGGACTTGATTTTAATGAAAAAGGAGATGTATTGATGACCTATGCCACCAATCAAAGTGTGTTTAGTACAGATAATTCAATTATTTTCTGGACTTTAAACGGTGATATAATCACACAAATTGACAAACATAAGTCAGGGGTAAAACGTGCCTTTTTTGATTATAAATCAGACTATGTTTTTTCAGGATCTGATGATGGGTCAATCATGATCAATTCATATAAAGACCAAAAGGTGATTGCCACATTGATTTGTACTGATCAAAAAGAGTTTATTATATATACGCCTGATAATTATTATATTGCGGCTAAATCAGCTTTGGAATCTATTGCTTTTAGGGTCGGCGAAAATTTAGTGCCATTCGAACAGTTCGATATCAATTTAAATCGGCCTGATCTGGTAGGAAAAGCCATAGGCAAAACACCACAAAATTTGCTAGATGCCTATCATTATTTGTATCAAAAAAGACTCCGAAAGTATAACCTCGACGAAGGTAATATTCAAATTGATTTTAATTTACCATATGCCGAAGTTGAAAATTCAGTACCGCTCAGTACCACGAAAAATAGTGTAGAATTGTCGATTAAAGCCTGGGACGAAAAATACCCTATCAAACAAATTAATGTTTATGTAAATAATACGCCAGTATTCGGAGAAGAGGGTATTCGTCCAAAATCAGGCGTGAAGCCCTTGTCGTTTAGATATGTAGCCAATATTGCTTTGTTAGAAGGCGTTAACAAGATAGATGTTTCTTGTATTAATGCTAATGGCACAGAGTCGCTTTATGCTACAAAACAAGTATTTAAAAGTGGTGAGGCTCAAAAGAAAGATTTTTATATAGCCTCAATAGGGGTGTCGAAATACGATAATGCAGCTTTTAATTTAACGTATCCAACAAAAGATGCAACAGAAATTGCCGAAGCCTTGCAAAGCGATAATAAGCAATACGAAACAGTGCATGTGAAACTGCTTTTAGACGATCAAGTGACAGTTGATAACATTCAAGGGCTTCGAAACTTTTTTGCCCCTTGTAAACCAAATGATGTTGCAGCTATTTTCATAGCAGGACACGGCTTGTTAGATGAAAACTTTGATTACTATTTTGGAACATATCATATCGATTTTGGAAACCCGAAAGTAAATGGCCTGCCTTATGCCGAAATAAGTAAACTTTTAAATAGCATCAAAGCCTACCAGAAATTATTGATTATGGATACCTGTCATTCAGGTGAGCTCGATAAAGAGGAAGTTAAAGAATCGACTGAGGTTGAGGTGGAAACAGGGGACTTACAATTTAGAGCCGCCGGAACGGCCGTGGTTGTTGAAAATGCTTTTGGAGCGGCCAATATGCAAAAATTGTCTGCCGATTTATTTTCAGATACCAGAAAAGGTAGCGGTGCTACAGTTATCTCAAGTGCAGGTGGTGCTGAATACGCCATTGAAAGCGACGAATGGCAAAACGGTTTGTTCACCTATAATTTTATTCGCGGTTTCAAAGAGATGAAAGCCGATCAAAATGGAGATGGTTTAATTCAAATATCAGAAATCAGAGCGTACGTCAACAAACAAGTAGCTGAAATGTCGGGTAACAAACAAAAACCAACGGCAAGAGAAGAGAATATTGCAGTAGACATTGTGATTTATTAAATTGAATAGCCACTATTTTTTTGTGAAAATTCAAGAATTGTTTTAGAGCTAATTTCCTTCATAAAATTGTCTCTAAAAGGAGCTACTAAATGATGAACGGGACAGGGGTTAGAAACATTGCATGCAGGTAAGCCTAAAAAGCAACCATTTATTTTTTCTAGGCCATCAATTGTTTCAATTACTGTGGTAAGTCGTCCTTCTCCATTTTTTTTTGATAGATAAAAGCCACCATGAGGCCCTTTTGAAGAGGAAATGACCTTTTTTTTGGTTAAAATCTGCAATGTTTTTGCTAAAAATTGTGCAGGAACATCAATATGCTTCGCAATGTCTTTTGCACTGTATTTTTTCTTATCATTAGAATTTAATGCGAGAAATATGACCGATCTAACAGCATATTTAGATGAGTTGGTGAGCATATTTCTTTTTTTTTTTTTTGCAAAGTTAATGATTTAAGTCATACAATAAAAAAAGATAAAAAGGTCTTTTTATGACGTATGTCACCTTCTACCTCCTATGCTCAAATTATCTTTGTTGAAACAAAATAACACAAGCTATGAAATTTAAAATGATGTCAATTGCAGCAGTAGCACTATTAATGTTCAGCTGCGGTGGAGAAGAAAATCCAGTAGAAGATTTTCAGAAAGAACAAACAGCTCAAGTAGAAACACCAGTGGAAGAACAGGTGCCAGCTTCTGAGCGAGTTACTTTAGATAATAAAGGTGTTGGTAAAATAAAAAATGTTGAACTAGCAGCCACAATCGATACTGAGATGGCTGAAAGAGGTGAGACGTTATTTAATACAAACTGTTCAGCTTGCCATAAAACAGATAAGCGATTTATCGGTCCAAATCCAACTGGAATTATGGATCGTAGAAGTCCTGAGTGGATTATGAATATGATTTTAGATCCGAAATTAATGGTTGAAGAAGATCAATGCGCTAAGGATTTATTAGTTGAGTTTAATGGAGCAGCTATGGCAAACCAAAACATGACTGAAGAGCAAGCTCGTGATATCCTAGAATACTTTAGAACCCTAAAATAAACTATATAAATTATGAAAACACAAAATTTCTTAAAACTAATCCCACTTTTTTTACTTGGTTTTTATCTAACCAGCTGTGGTGGAAATAAGACAGAACAAGATGCTTCTGTAGGTGAAACAAATACAGAAGCAACTACAAGTCAAGAATCAGGACAAGCGTTTATTGAAGACGACGGGTCTACGCCAAATGTGTTGCAAATTGCAATGGGCTCGCCAGACCATACAACGTTAGTAGCGGCAGTACAAGCAGCTGAACTTGAAAACGCATTAGTTAATGCCGGACCGTTGATGGTTTTCGCACCAACTAATGCAGCTTTTGATGCATTGCCAGCAGGTACTGTTGATGATCTATTAAAACCAGAAAACAAAGAAAAATTGGCTTCTATTTTAAAGCATCATGTTACTGCCGGTAACTATGATAAAGAGTTCATCAAAAAATTTAAAAAACTCGGTCAAGCTGATGATACTAATGCATCTGTTGAAGTTAAAGGTGAAGATGTGTATGTTGGTGGAGCAAAAATTGTTGCGAGCATTGATGCTGGCAACGGAATTGTGCATGTTGTTGACAAAGTCATTTTACCTGAAACTGAATAATTAAAAACTAAAATTAAAAATAGAACCAATGAAAAAATATAAAATTCAACTCTTATCGCTTTTTGGTGCAGCAATTTTACTGGCCAGTTGTGGTAATAACAATGGAAAAAATAAGTCTAATGGAGCATTAAACTCAAGTAATGCTGAAAAAGTATATGTAGCTCCAGGAGAACATGATGAATTCTATGCCTTTATGTCTGGAGGATATAGCGGTAATTTAACTGTTTATGGTTTGCCATCTGGTAGAATGTTCAAAGAAATTCCTGTGTTTTCTCAATTTCCAACTTCTGGTTATGGGTATTCAGAGGAAACTAAGCCAATGCTAGAAACTTCGCATGGTTTTGTGCCTTGGGATGATGCACACCACCCTGATATTTCCCAAACTAATGGGGAATTAGATGGACGTTGGATTTTCATTAATGGAAATAACACCCCTAGAATTGCGCGAATTAGTTTAAGTTCATTTGAAACGGAAGAGATTATTGAAATTCCTAATAGTGCAGGTAACCATAGTTCTTCATTCGTAACTGAAAACACTGAGTATGTAGTGGCGGGAACACGATTTTCAGTTCCTATTCCACAAAAAGACATGCCAATCAATGAATACAAAGGAAATTTTAAAGGCTCATTGTCATTCATTAGTGTTGATCCGGAACATGGTCATATGGATATAAAATTCCAAATCATCATGCCAGGATTCAACTATGATCTGTCACACCCAGGTAGAGGTAAGTCGCACGGTTGGTTTTTCTTTACTACGTATAATACTGAAGAAGCAAATTCACTTCAAGAAGTGAACTCTTCACAAAACGATAAGGATTTTATTGCCGCTATTAACTGGAAGAAAGTAGAGGAATATGTGAACAATGGTGGTGGTACAAAAATGCCAGCTGAGTATGCTCATAATATCTACGACGAATCGACACACATGGCAACTTCAACAATGAAAAAAGAGGTGCTAACAGTTAATCCACTTGATGTACCAGGAGCAGTTTACTTTTTACCAACTCCTAAGTCACCTCACGGTTGTGACGTTGATCCAACAGGTCAGTATATTATCGGTAATGGTAAATTATCAGCCGATTTAACTGTACACTCTTTCGATAAAATGATTGCAGCAATTGAAGCTAAAAAGTTTGATGGTGAAGCATATGGAATTCCAATTTTGAAATTTGAAGAAGTGCTTGCAGGGACAGTTAAGAGTGGTGGTTTAGGACCATTGCACACTGAATTTGATGGAAAAGGAAATGCATATACTACATTCTTTATTTCTTCGGAAGTAGTGAAGTGGGAGTTAGGTACTTGGGAAGTGAAAGACAGAAAACCAACTTACTACTCTGTTGGTCACTTAATGATTCCTGGCGGTAACTCTCAAAAACCATTTGGTAAATATGTGGTAGCCATGAACAAAATTACAAAAGATCGATACTTACCTGTTGGTCCAGAAATGGAACACTCAGCGCAAATTTATGATATTTCTGGCGATAAAATGGAGTTATTATACGACTTCCCAACTCAT
>JAWWDX010000009.1:0-23317 GCA_033719695.1 Putridiphycobacter sp. | reverse complement strand
GCTGTACAACACGGTATTTTTTTGCCATTACATTTTCTGATGTCAACGGTGCGCAGTAGGCTCCAAGGTCTTTGCCACCAAATAGTACCAATTGATTAATCGGGTCTACAATCATTCCGAAAATGGGTTTGCCCAATTCAACTAATGCTATGCAGATACAGAATTGACCGCTTCTTTTTACGAATTCTTTTGTGCCGTCAATCGGATCCACAAGCCACAGTTTTTCCAATTGTTTGCGTTTCGAATATGCCAATTTTTCTTCTTCTTCTGAAATAATAGGAATATTTGTTTCTTTTAAATAGCGTACAAGTATTTTACTAGATGTCTTGTCGGCAAGTGTAACCGGCGAATTATCGGGCTTAATTTCAACGTCGAAATTTGAATTGTAAATATTTAGAATGGCTTCACTGGCTTCCTTTACGGCATCTATTAATAATGGAATATAATACTTATCCATTTTCATTTGCAATTAGTTCACTATACAGACTACTAGCACCGATTCTGAATGATGAAGGATTGATAAAGCTGTCGCCTAAGATAGCAGCGCAAGTTTCAATATAAGATAGGGCACTTGTATGTGTTTTAATTCCTCCTGCTATTTTTAAACCAACGTGAGCGCCACTATATTTAATGGTCTTGGCCATCACCTTAACCGATTCAATATCGGCACCTATTGTGGTTTTGCCAGTAGAAGTTTTAATAAAGTTCATTCCCGACTCTATACCCATTAAAGTAGCTTTTTCAACGTGTTTTGGTTCAAGTAGAAGGCCTGTTTCTATAATGAGTTTCAGTTTTTTGGAAGTTGCCCCTCTAATTGCGTTCAGTTCCGTGTCAATGTATTTATAATTGTTGGCTAAAAATTCGCCTATGGGCAATACAATGTCTATTTCATCAATGTCAACAGTATTTAAATAGTTTATTTCGGCTAGTTTTAATTCAAGTGGGGCTTGGCTTGAAGGAAAGTAGGTGCTAACAACACAAGTTTGAATTGGTTTATTGATATTTTGTTTAATTTGTTTTGCAAATTTAGGGTAAACACAGACTGACGCAGGGTGCGTACCTTCATGTCCCGAGTTGGCTAGCTGAATTAATTTATGGATGGTTGTAGCTGAATCCGTTGTATTTAACGACGTTAAGTCAATTAATGGGATGACGTCTTTTTTACTAATCATTTCTAATAAAAAAACCTTCTTTGATTTTTCAAAGAAGGTTTTTGTTTATTTTTTTAATATTATCCTAGTCTTGCTTTGATTGGAATTGTATATCTTACGGTAACTGGTTTACCGGCTTGTTCACCTGGTTTCCACTTTGGCATCTTTTTCACAACTCTCAATGCTTCTTTGTCAATTGATGGTGAAACAGGTTTCACCACTCTCGCATCAACTATAGACCCATCTTTGTTGACAACAAACTCAACATAAACAGTTCCCTGTTCACCCATTTCACGTGCAATTTCCGGGTATTCAAAATTCTCTCTAATAAATACGGCCATCTCTGCTTCTCCACCTGGGAATTCAGGATTAACTTCTGCGAAGTCTAAAATCACTGTTTTCTCCACCTCTTTAGGACCTTCATCTTCTAATGTAAAATCACGTAAATCTTCATCAATTACCGGTGGTGGTGGGATTTCTTTGTCGTCTTCCACTTCTTTTAGTTCCGTAATTTGCGGTGGTGGTGCTTGTGGCGGTGGTGGCGGTGGCGGTGGTTCATTTTGAAACATGTCTAAAGGAATTTCTTCCTTCTTACTTTCTTCTTTTTCAAAGATTTTAGCAATTGGTTTAACAACAATTGACTGGTATGAAAAAGCCATCAGTACAAGGGCTCCAGCAATAACGCCACCCAATGCCATGAATCCCCATCTCTTTGATTCTAAATCTGCTCCTTTGGATTTCTTTACTTCCATAAAACTTCTTATTGTGGTAAAATTACAAATTTTATTGCAAAAATCTTACCAAGTTTAACTCTTTTTTCTTGTACCCAGCATAACATAGTAAACCTATGAATGTCCCAACTGAATTTGCGACTATGTCATCCCAACCAAAAAAACGGTTAGATACCATTGAGCCTTGTGCAACTTCAATTAGGAGGCCAACTAACATCACATATACGACAATGCCTACAACCCAAAATCTATTTAGTTCATTATTTTGATGGAAAAATCCCAGTAGCATTAAAAACACCAAGAATAAATACATCAGAATGTGCGCAGCTGTATCGATTCTAAACAGATCGAACGTAATATTAGGTAATTTATCTCCTGGTGTTAAGCTTAAAAAGCTCACAAGACATAGCCATATTACCCAAGGTATGTGTAATTTTAGGTTATTAGCCAATTAAATCTTTATATGCTTCAGCTGATAATAAACTGTCAATCTCAGAGATGTCAGCAATCTTTATTTTCACCATCCAACCATCTCCATAAGGATCTGTGTTTACTGTCTCAGGTGAAGATTCTAAAGATTCGTTAAATTCTAAAACTTCGCCACTAATTGGCATAAATAAATCTGACACTGTTTTAACTGCTTCTACCGAACCAAAAACTTCTTCTTGGTCTAGTGTTTCGCCTTCTGTTTCAATTTCAACAAAGACTATATCACCCAATTCATTTTGAGCAAAATCAGTAATACCAATAATGGCTATATCTCCCTCAACTTTGACCCATTCGTGGTCTTTAGTGTATTTTAATTCTGCTGGTATATTCATTTTTTCTAATTTTCAATTCTAAGCATACAAAAGTAAAATTATTTTAAATATTCACTATTTAAACTGTCTATTTGTTTTGTAGTATTGATTAAAGCCTAGTGAAAACATCATAATTGGTAGAAAATACTTAATTTTGTGCCACTTTTACAAGGGAAAATTGCATGATTACACAAGACCAAATAAAGGATTTAGAGCAGAGAGTTCAAGAATTATATACCTATTTGAAAATAGATGAAAAAAAAATTGAACTTCGTGAAGATGATTTGAAAACACAAGATCCTGATTTTTGGAATGACCCTAAAGCAGCGGAAGCTTTAATGAAAAAAATAAGAGGCAAAAAGTTTTGGGTCGAATCATATGATGCTATTCACGAAAGTGTGGAGGATATTAAAGTATTACTGGAATTCCATGCCATGGGAGAAGGAAATGAGGCTGAAATTGATATGCAGTATGAGCAGGTGGTTGAAAAATTAGAAGCCCTAGAGTTTAAAAACATGCTGTCTGCCGAAGAAGATTCATTAAGCGCTGTGCTTCAAATTACTGCAGGTGCTGGCGGAACAGAGAGTTGTGATTGGTCGTCTATGTTAATGAGAATGTATTTAATGTGGGCAGAAAAGAATGGTTATAAGGTAAAAGAATTGGATTATCAAGCTGGTGATGTAGCTGGTATAAAAACGGTTACTTTGGAAATCACTGGCGACTTTGCTTTTGGATATCTGAAAGGAGAAAACGGTGTTCACCGGTTAGTGCGTGTCAGTCCTTTCAATGCTCAGGGTAAAAGGATGACGTCATTTTCTTCCGTCTATGTCTATCCGCTAGTGGATGATACAATTGAAATTCATATTAATCCTGCCGATATTTCCTTTGAAACGTTCAGGTCTGGAGGAGCTGGAGGACAGAATGTGAATAAGGTAGAGACAGCCGTTAGGCTAAGACATGCTCCTAGTGGTATTGTAATCGAAAACTCTGAAGGTAGATCACAATTAGGTAATAAAGAGAAAGCATTACAATTACTTAAATCGCAACTATACGAAATAGAGTTAAGTAAAAAGTTAGAAGCAAGAACTGAGATTGAAGCAGGAAAGAAAAAAATTGAATGGGGATCACAAATTAGGAGTTATGTTCTCGACGATAGGCGCGTAAAAGATCACCGTACTAACTTTACAAGCAATAATACTGAGGCCGTACTAAATGGGGATATTGACGGCTTTTTGAAGGCATATTTAATGTCCGACCACTAGATTGCAACCATATTTAAATACATATCTTTGCGTAGCGCATAAAAATAAAGCATGAAAATTCAAGTAGTAAAATCAAAAATACACCGTGTTAAAGTAACACAAGCAGACTTAAACTATATTGGTAGCATTACCATTGATGAGGACCTGATGGATGCTGCAAATTTAATTGAAGGTGAAAAGGTTCAAATCGTCAATATTAATAACGGAGAAAGAATTGAAACCTATGTGATAAAAGGTGAACGCAAATCGGGTGTGATTTGCTTAAACGGTCCTGCTGCACGTCGCTGTGCGGTTAATGATGTAGTCATTATTATTGGTTATGGATATATGGATTTTGAAGAGGCCAAAACATTTAAGCCTCAGCTTGCCTTCCCAGACGAAAACACAAATTTGATGCCGTGAAAAAGGCCATCATTAATATTTTAAAGATTGGTATACCACTCCTTATCGGCGTATACTTAATTTGGTATTTTTATAGCATTATGGACGAGGAAGAAAAAACAGCCTTGTTCCAACATGTTAAGTCAGCCAATTATTTCTGGATTTTTTTATCGCTTGTTGCGGGGTTATTGAGTCATATTTCACGTGCTGTTCGTTGGCGATATATGGTTGATCCCTTGGGTAAAAGAATTGGGTTTTGGACAAGTTATCACGCCATAATGATTGGCTACTTTGTGAATCTTTTTATCCCGCGGGCAGGAGAAGCTACAAGAGCAGTAGTTTTGTCAAAAACAGAAAAAGTTCCGTTTCCAAAATTGTTTGGAACCATCATTGCAGAAAGGGCTATTGATTTAGTATTTTTAGCCATTATTTGTTTGGTTACTATCTATTTTCAATACGATAATTGGGAGCTAATTCAAACCAGAATGACCATTTTAAACGATCAATTAGCTGGAGATGGAGTTGATGATGGGGGTTGGTCGATAAAATCAATTATTTTGATAGCGATAGGTGTAGGAGCGCTGGTAGTGGGAGGATTAATGATTTTTAAAGCAGAATTACGGCAAAAAGTTGTTAATTTATTTAAAGGCTTTTTAGAAGGTGGTTTGAGTATTTTTAAATCGAAAAACCCAATCGCTTTTATTCTACACTCGCTCTTTATATGGACCATGTACGTTTCTATGTTTGCTGTCTGTTTTTTAGCATTACCTGAAACAGCCCATATGCCAATTGGGGGTATTTTTGCTGGATTTGTGGCGGGAACCATTGGGTTTATAGTGGTTCAA
This sequence comes from Putridiphycobacter sp., assembly GCA_033719695.1. Lineage (GTDB taxonomy): Bacteria > Bacteroidota > Bacteroidia > Flavobacteriales_D > Crocinitomicaceae > Putridiphycobacter. The sequence goes on along the minus strand of JAWWDX010000009.1, from coordinate 18,147 downwards.
GGAGGAATTGGTGTTTACCAAGCATTGGTGGCACTTGTTATAACCACCTATTTGTATCCTGAATTTGACAAGCCCATTCATAGCGTGGGGTTGGCACTTGGCTGGATTATCTGGCTAAGTCAAAATTTAATGGTATTGTTATTAGGTTTAATTTCATACCTTATGAATATTAATAATGTAACAATCACAAAAGATGAAGACCTTAACCCAGCTAAAGCATAAAATTCTATTAAATGAAAGTGAGGCCGCGTTTATTGTGTCTGAACGCCAAAAGGAAGGGAAAAAGGTAGTCTTTACAAATGGTTGTTTTGATATTCTTCATAAAGGACATGTAGAATATTTAGCACAAGCAGCTGATTGTGGAGATGTATTGATGGTTGCTGTCAATACAGATGCATCAGTAAAGGCTCAAAATAAAGGTGAAGAAAGACCAATCAATAAAGAATTAGATCGTCTAGAATTACTAGCAGCATTATTTTTTGTGGATTATGTTGTGTTATTCAATGACGATACACCTCAAAATTTGATTGAACAAGTTACGCCAAACGTTTTGGTAAAGGGTGCAGATTATAATCCTAATCAATTGGATAAAAATGCAAAAGATTACATTGTAGGGAGAGATATAGTTATAAAAAATGGTGGAGAAGTTAAAGCGATCAGCCTTTTGGAAGGCTATTCTACAACAAGCATTGTTAATAAGCTCAAAAATTAGCTACACTTTTTTTGGCCATCTCTGGTTTAATTTCAAAACAAACACAATTTTCAAGTCTTGTATTGCCCAATAATCGTGGGTGCTTAAATTCAGTTTGTTTTACCATGCCTATTTTGTGCATTACTGCAATTGATCGGCTATTAATTATAGGGGCTGTTGCTACTATTTTATTAATTTTTAGTGTTTCCCATGCAAAATCAACGCATCTTTTGGCGCCTTCTGTGGCATACCCATTTCCCCAGTGATTTTCAGCTAAACGCCAGCCAATATCAATGGCAGGAGCAAAAGAAGCGTCATAAGTAATGTCGTTTAATCCAATAAAACCAATGAATTCCTTCGATTCTAGTAGGTCAACAGCAAAATAGCAATAACCTTTTTCCGAAAACAATTTTTGCATTCTTTTAATGAAATCTTTAGTTTGCTGAGGCGTAGCAACGGCTGGAAAAAAACGCATAACGGCTTTACTGGCGCTAATAGCAATCATTTCGTTTATGTCTTCATCTTCCCAGTTTCGGAATCCTAGACGTTCCGAGTTGAAATAATATTCTACGTTATTTTTATTAAAAATGCTCAGGACTCTTTTGTTTCATTTCTTTTAAGTACCCTTTTATTTTTTGTTCATCTTCTTGCTTCACAATCATTAGTACACCATCAGATTCAACAACAATATGGTCTTTTAAACCTTGAATTAACGCTAATTTATTGTCGGGTAAATTGATGATACAATTCTCGGTGTCAAATAAGTGAACGCCTTTACCTCTCACGGCATTGCCTTCCACGTCTTTATCCAAATGGGCATACAAACTGCCCCATGTACCTAAATCTGACCAGCCAAAATTAGCTAAAACAACATACACGTTTTTAGCATTTTCAAGAATGGCAAAATCTATTGAAATGTCTTCACATGCATTAAAAGCTTTATTTACAAATGTTTGCTCGCTACTTGTGTTGTAATCGTTACCTTTTGACTCAAAGAGTGAATTGAGCTCAGGTTTGAATTTTTTAAATGCTTCAATGATTGTTTTTGCACGCCAAATAAAAATGCCTGAATTCCAGTAGTATCCACCGCTTTTTACAAAAATCTCGGCCAGTTCTTTGTCGGGTTTTTCAGTAAACTGTTTTACTTTTTTAACTTGACCCATCATTAAGTCACCTTTGGTTTTAAATTGAATATAGCCGTATCCAGTATCTGGTCGTGAAGGTTTAATACCTAAGGTGACAAGACAGTCTTCTTTTGCTGATTTTTCTAATGCCGTGTGGATGATATTCACAAATTTATCTTCCCGCATTATTAAATGATCAGAAGGAGCTACTATAAGATTTGCTTGTTTGTCTAAATTATAAATTTTGTGAGCAGCGTATGCTATGCAGGGCGCAGTGTTTTTTCGTAAAGGTTCAGTTAAAACTTGTTCAGGATTTATCCCTAGTTGATCCAGTACAAGTCCCTTATAATTTGTATTGGTAACGACATAAATATGGCCCTCAGGTACAACTTTTAATAATCTATGATAAGTCATTTGAATCAAGGACTCGCCAACGCCTAACACATCTAAAAATTGTTTAGGAAAAGTTTCTTTGCTCATTGGCCAAAATCGGCTACCTATGCCGCCAGCCATAATAATGGCGTAATTATGTTTATTCATTTAAATGCTTTTGTATTTCCGCAACGCCTAAAACGCGGTATTGGCGGTTATTACTGGTGTTGCGACAAAGATAGTACTTTCTTAGCTTTTTACCTTTTTCAAAAGTGAGATTATTTAGCACAAATTTTTCTCCAATTTTTAAATGTTCTACTAAAATTGCAGGCTGTTTATCATACCTTCTTAAAACACGGTATAGAGCATCATCAGTACAAGAGGATGCTTTCGCTTTTTTTAAATAATTTTTAAGTGCTAGCGTGATGTCGGCTGGTAATATGTTTTTGGATAGAATTGGTTGAAAGAGTTGTGCAAATTCCATTTGCCACTCAGTGCCGTGGGGCTTAATATACTTCCCATATTTCTGAAAAGCTGTCAAATGAGCAAATTCGTGAATAGTTGTTACCAAAAATGCATGAGGATTTAGGTCTCCGTTAACCGAAATTCTATGACTTGAGTGACCAGTAGGAAGTCTGTAATCGCCTAATTTGGTTTTGCGTTTGGGCGCTATTCGAAATTGGGTTTTATAATCGATTATCAACTGCGCAACATAGGCTTCAGTATTAGGCGGTAAAAATTTTTGAAGTTTCGATATGTACTGGGTTTTTAATTCCATTTGTAGCACAAAGATAAAATATTATTAAATGACTAGGTATTTATAACCACTTCCGTATAAAAGTTATTAGTATTGGTATTTCTTAGTCAAATTCTCATAAATTTGTTAGCCGAACACATAGTCATGATACCAAAGTCCACCATAGATGAAATTTTTCAAACTGCTCGTGTAGAGGAGGTGATTGGTGATTTTGTACAAATGAAAAAATCAGGGTCGAATTTTAAGGCTAAATCCCCTTTTACTGACGAGAAAACACCCTCGTTTATGATTTCTCCGGCAAAACAAATCTGGAAATGCTTTAGTACAGGAAAAGGCGGGAATGTTGTGTCTTTTTTGATGGAACATGAGCATTTTTCATACGTTGAGGCTTTAAAATGGTTGGCCAATAAATACGGGATTGATATTCAGGAGGACTATGAGCGTACACCAGAGGAAATTGCGCAAATCACCATCCGTGAGAACTTATCAATTATTAATGAGTTTGCTGCCAAGCATTTTTCTGATAATTTATACAAGAACGAAACAGGGAGAGCCATAGGCTTGTCTTATTTTACGCAAAGAGGCTTTAGAGAAGATACCATAAAAAAATTCAATTTGGGGTATTGTTTGGAAACAAGTAATGCTTTAACTGAAACAGCCTTAAAAAAAGGGTATAAATTAGAATTTCTTGAAAAAGCTGGACTCACAAAAACAAAGGATGGTAGAAGCTTTGATTTTTTCAGGGGCAGGGTTATGTTTCCTATCCATTCGGTGGCAGGAAAGGTGCTTGGATTTGGAGGGCGAACACTAAAAGCCGACAAGAAAATTGCCAAATATTTTAATTCACCTGAAAGTGAGCTTTACAATAAAAGTAAAATATTATATGGTCTTTATTTTGCTAAAAACAGCATTATAAAAAACGATAATTGTTACTTAGTAGAAGGGTATACTGATGTTATTTCGTTACATCAAGCTGGTGTTGAAAATGTAGTAGCCTCTTCGGGGACTTCGTTAACGGAAGGTCAAATTAACCTCATTAAACGGTATTCAGAAAATATTACCATATTGTATGATGGTGATAATGCAGGAATAAAGGCCAGTTTTAGAGGAATAGATATGATTTTAGCACAAGGTATGAATGTGCGCGTTGTGCTATTTCCAGATGGAGAAGACCCTGACTCATTTGCCAAAAATAACGCAGGCGAAATACTAAAATCATACATTCAAGATAACGCTAAAGATTTTATTGTATTTAAATCTGATCTATTAAATGCTGAAGCTAAAGGAGATCCTTTGAAAAAAGCTCAGCTCATTCGCGATATTGTAAGCTCAATTGCTTTAATACCAGATAGAATCAAACAGCAGGTATATACTCGAGAATGTGCTAACATTTTTGATATTGAAGAGGATATACTGGTTTCTGAATTGGTGAAGATTGTGCGGGAGAAGGAAATTCAAAACCAAAAAAGAGCCAGTTATAATAAAGCGTCCAGTTTAGGAAATGAAGAACCACCGCCTGAAGCAATGATTCCACCGGAATACCTAGCGGAAGCAACACAAGAGGTGGCAAAGCCGACAAAGGTACTCTTTGATAATCTGTACTATCAAGAAAGGGACTTAATCAGGTTACTACTTAATTATGGTACGTCTTGGGTTAGGACAAAACATATTGAAACGGATGAACAAGGGGGCGAGAAAGAGGTAGATGCTGAGGTGACCGTTATTGAGTTGGTGATTCATGAGTTGGAAAAAGACGAATTGGTGATAGAGCACCCTGAATTAAGGCCAATTTATGAGTTGTTTAAAGAAGGGCTAGCTGAAAATAAATACTTAGAGCAGAAAGATTTCACCCAGCACCATGATATTAATATTTCGAAAGTTTCGGTTGATATTTTAAGCGAGAAGCATGAATTAAGTCCACAGTGGATTACGCAAAAAGTGAAAATTAAGCGTGAAATTGATATCTTAGATAGGGCTGTGATGGAAGCTATTTTTTCTTTTAAATCAACTAAAGTCGTCTATGAGATTGCTAACATTCAAAATGAAATGAAAAATCTTAGTTCATCAGATATTAATACATTTGCTGATTTAATTGGAAGACAGAAACAACTCGATCAAGTAAAAATTATATTGTCTGAAAAATTAGGAAGACGAATCATCTAATATTATGGGACTTTGGGATGACATATTAAATTTTCCGTTAGTTGATACTCGAAAAGTGATCAACGAAGGTACCGACACGGAAACAATAACGGGGTTTATTTTTTCACCAATAAACATTATTGTCTTTGTAGCCATTTTCTTAGCTGGTAAGTTGCTGCTAAAGTATTTGAAACGGTATTTTAAAATTTTGCAGCTCGACAGCAAGCATTTGACCATAGAAGGACGAGAAATTGCTTTATGGAAGCTTATAAAGCAAGTGGTCTATTTCATTGTGTTCTATGCTTGTTTCCAAAGTTTAAACATTAATAATACAAGCATTGATTTTGCCAACGTGTTGACCTACGAATTGGTTCGTATTGGTGCGTTCCATTTGGCCATTTATCACCTGTTTTTAACGGCCTTTGTATTATTCATTGCCCGAATATTTATCAACTTTATTAAGTTGTATTTGCTCAAACGAGTTGCTAAACGTGCTCAAATAGATCAGGGGACAGAATTTGTCATAATTCAGTTAGCAAAGTATATTATTTACACCATTGCCATCATTGTTATTTTACAAAGTTTTGGTTTAAGCATGAGCTTATTGCTTGGCGGATCGGCCGCACTATTAGTTGGTGTGGGTCTTGGAATGCAAGATATATTTAAAGATTTTATTGCTGGTTTACTGTTGTTATTTGAGGGGTCGAATAAAGTGGGTGATATTGTTGAAATAAATAATTACAATGGCGAGTCCAATTTTATTGCCAAAATAAAGCAGATCAATTTGAGAACTACGAAAGTTGAAACACGGGACAATAAAACACTCATCATTCCAAATTCAACTCTGACACATCAAAGTGTTAACAATTGGAGTTTTAGTACATCTATAATACGATTTCAAATTCCTGTTACCATTCACTATAATTCTGATGTTGATTTAGCAAAAGACATTTTAGTACAATGTGCACAAGCGCATCCTCGGGTTAAAAATACGCAACCGGTTTTTGTCCGTTTAATTAATTTCGGAAAAGACGGCTTGGAGCTTGACTTGGTGTTTTGGGCTGAACAAAATTTTTATATCGATATTTATAAATCAGAAATTCGTTTTGCCATTGAACGTGAATTTAGGAAACACAACATAAGTTTCCCTTATCCGCAAACTGATGTGCATATCAAAAGAGACTAAAGTTTATGGTTAGAATTGCATTTGTCATTATTTCAATTTTTTTAGCAAGTGGCATTGTTGCATGCGGTGAGTTGCTTGGCACTTCGTGGTATTATTGGTTTATTTTAATTGGACCACTAATCATTGTTGGATATTATGATATTTTTCAAAATAAGCATGCCATTTTGAAGAACTTCCCAGTTATTGGTCACTTGCGCTATATTTTAGAGTCAATTTCGCCTGAAATTCAACAGTATTTTGTTGAACGACGCACAGATGGTGCGCCAATCAATAAAAATAGAAGAGCCATTATTTATGAACGCTCTAAAAATTTAGGCGCTACTCACCCTTTTGGCACTGAAAATAACATCTATGAAGAAGGGTATGAGTTTATTGTTCAAAGTATGTATCCAGCACATGTGCCACATGAAGCCCCAAGGGTTTTGATAGGAGGAACAGACTGTTCACAACCTTATTCTGCATCACTCTATAATGTCTCTGCAATGAGCTTTGGTTCATTAAGTAAAAATGCTGTATTGGCTTTAAATAAAGGAGCCAAAACAGGAGGATTTTATCATAATACTGGTGAAGGTGGCGTATCGCCATACCATCTGCAAGGTGGCGACTTATGCTGGCAAATTGGTACTGGCTATTTTGGTTGCAGAAATAAAGAAGGCGGATTTTCTGAGCCGAATTTCATTGAAAATGCAACTAGGCCAGAGGTAAAACTTATAGAATTGAAATTATCGCAAGGTGCAAAACCAGGTCATGGCGGTGTATTACCTGGTGTGAAAAACAGTCCTGAAATTGCTAAAATTCGAGGAGTTGAACCGCATACAACAGTTTTATCACCACCATCTCATAGTGAATTTGATACACCCGAAGGTTTATTGGAGTTTATCCAACGACTAAGGTTTTTATCTGGCGGTAAACCAACTGGATTTAAATTGTGTGTAGGCGATACCATTGAGCTAGAAGCAATTTGTAAGGCTATGGTAAACATGCAGATTTATCCTGATTTTATTACTGTGGATGGCGCAGAAGGAGGTACTGGCGCAGCTCCATTGGAGTTCGCGAATCATGTTGGGATGCCATTGCATGTTGGGCTAGTTCTAGTAGATGAGCTGCTAAAAAAATATGGTATAAGAGATAAAATGAAACTCATTGCATCTGGAAAAATATTTAGTGCATTTGATATGATAAGAGCTTTTGCTTTGGGGGCAGACCTTTGTTGTTCGGCACGAGCTATGATGTTAGCGATAGGATGTATTCATGCTCAAAAGTGTAATACCAACACATGTCCTGCTGGCGTTGCCACACAAGATCCTAAATTGATGCGCGGTTTAAATGTACCTGATAAAGCGAAAAGGGTAGCCAATTTTCAGAGAAATACCTTACATGCCTTCCTGGAATTGATGGCGGCGACAGGTGCAAAACACCCCACTGAAATCAAAAGAAGCAGCGTAATGCGTATAGCAGAAGATGGAGACGTCCATAATATGGATGAAATTATTAACGCTTGGAATGTAAAGAAGAAGGTAATTGACGGTTTACCTGTGGGTACGAACCTTGGAAACGGAAATTTTTAAGATGACTATTGTATTTGCAACACATAATCAAAATAAAATAGCTGAAATTCAGGAATTAATGCCTGAACATATCCTCATTAAATCGCTCACAGATATAGGTTGCCACAATGATATACCAGAAACAGCCGACACATTAGCAGGTAATGCAAAATTAAAGTCTGAATATATTTTTAAACATTATAAAATAAATTGTTTTGCAGATGACACTGGACTTGAAATTGAAGCATTAAATGGCGAACCGGGTATTAAATCAGCTCGCTATGCTAGCGAAACAGAACGGAGTGATGAAAGAAATATGGAAAAAGTACTTCGTAAACTCTCTGGAATAACAAATAGAAAGGCGCAATTTAGAACAGTTATTAGTTTATACTTAGATGGTATAGCGTATGTTTTTGAAGGAATTTGTGAAGGCACAATTACTGAGGTGAAAAGCGGGGCTAAAGGTTTTGGTTATGATCCAATATTTATTCCAGCCGGTCATACTAAAACTTTTGCCGAAATGACCATGGCTGAAAAAAATGCTATTTCACATAGAGGAAAAGCCGTTGCTGGACTCATTAATTTTTTAAATAATTATAAAGTGTGAAAGCAAACAAAAACATTACTTTCTTAGGCACGGGAACTTCGCAGGGAGTGCCTGTAATAGCATGTAATTGCTCTGTTTGTAGGTCGAGTAATGTAAAAGATAAACGCCTTCGCACCTCTATTTTGGTGTCGTATAATAATATGAACCTTGTAATTGATACAGGACCTGATTTTAGACAACAAATGTTACGAGAAAATGTACAGCACCTTGAGGCTATTTTATTTACACACGAACATAAAGATCACATTGCTGGCATGGATGATATCAGAGCATTCAATTTTAAATCAAAAAAAGACATGCCGGTTTTCGCTACAACACAAGTTCAGGTTGGCTTAAAACGCGAATTTCATTATGTTTTTTCCGATTTTCAATACCCAGGTGTTCCAAAAGTTGTTTTAAATACCATTGATTCACATGCCTTTGAATTATTCGGTAAAAAGATTCAGCCAATTGAGGTGATGCATTATAAGTTACCTGTACTTGGCTTTAGAATCGAAAACTTTACCTACATAACTGATGCAAATTATATCTCGCCAACGGAATTAGAAAAAATAAAAGGCACCGAAATATTGGTTTTAAATGCGCTCAGACAAGAACCCCATATTTCTCACTTCACATTAAAAGAAGCATTAGAATTAATTAAAGAAATAAAGCCAAAAAAGGCTTATTTGACTCATATTAGTCATTTGCTTGGAAGCCATGAAGAGGTGTCAAAAACATTGCCCAAAAATGTTGAATTGGCTTACGACGGCCTCAGTATTTCTTGTTGATGAAAAGCACTATTTTTCTTGTTATTAGTCTTGTATTAATAGGTGGACTTGGTTTTGTTTTATTTGAGGAACAAAAAAAATCTAACCTAACCTTTCCCGATTTTGGAGCAGCTTTGCCAAGACATCATGAAGTACTGGGAATAGATGTTTCGCATCATCAAGGCCACATCAATTGGGATTTAGTATTAAAAATGATAATAGAGGGCGATTCCATCCAGTTTGCATTCATCAAATTAACCGAGGGTACTGATTTTATTGATAAAGACGCTAAGAGAAATAGTGAAGCGCTGCTAAAAGCCAAAATTCCATTTGGTTATTATCATTTTTACAACCCAAAAGAAAGTGCCACAGCACAGGCAAATTATTTGATTGAAAACGCAGCAAAAACTACCTTAAAACCTGTGTTGGATATTGAAATAAAAGGTGAGCTCACAAAATCTCAGCTCATTGACTCTATTGTTCTATTTATGACAATTGTAGAAAGGCAATTAGGTGTCATTCCAATAATTTATACTTATGAATCGTTTTATTCTGATTTATTAGCTTCTTCATCTCTACAAAATGAATGGTTTTGGATAGCAAATTATACTGGAAAAAGCGCGGCTTTCGATAAACAAAATGTAATAGCTTGGCAATTCACCGACAAAGGAACGGTGGACGGCATTTCCGAAAAAGTAGATCTAAATACCGCGAAACCCAATTTTTGGAAAGTGGCAGTTTGGGAGTAGTTAGTATTGAGTACAGAGTAATTAGTATTGAGTATCCATCACAAAAAGCATAGAGTACTGATTAATAACCACCTATAATGAGATATCTAAAGAAACCAATGACCCCAAAAAGTAACTAATTCTTTACGCTACCTACTGAAATCTAGTGTTTAGTAACAATTTGGTCTGAGCGACGCCGAAGTATGCAGACCAGCATCTAGCATTAAATAAGATCGAGATAATCAAAGTAAAGGCAATCAAATACTAACTACTCCCTACTAAGTACAAACTACTAAGTACTAACTACTATGTACTAACTACTCAATACTAACTACTAAGTACTAACTACTCAATACTAACTACTCAATACTAACTACTAAGTACTCCCTACAACATCTTTAAAAAGTTCACCTCATCATTGCTTAAATGACGCCATTCACCTCTTGGTAAGTCTTTTTTAGTCAGTCCGGCAAACAATACACGGTCTAGTTTAATGACTTCATACCCGACGGCTTCAAACATGCGGCGTACCACGCGGTATTTTCCTGAATGCAATTCTACACCAACCTCACGAGGTTTAGTGTCGCGAATAAATTCAACTTTATCAGCTTTTACAAAACCTCCGTCGTCTAATTCAACACCAGACATTAGTTTTTCCATGTCGTCGAAATTCACGTTCTTATTGACTTCAACGTGGTAAATCTTTTTCATTTCATAACGCGGGTGGGTTAGCTTTTTAGCTAAGTCGCCGTCGTTTGTAAACAACAACAATCCGGTTGTATTTCTATCTAAACGACCAACAGGATAAATTCGTTCTTTACAGGCTTTATGAACCAATTGCATGACAGTTTTACGACCTCTTGGGTCATCCATAGTGGTGATAAAATCTTTGGGTTTATTAAGTAGCACGTAACGCTTTGTTTCTTGCGAAATCAATGCACCATCATAACGTACTTCGTCACCAGGTTTTACTTTATAACCCATTTCAAGAATCGTCACACCATTCACTTCTACTACACCTGTAGCAATCAGTACATCTGCCTCACGACGTGAACAAATGCCAGCATTCGATAAATATTTATTTAAACGGATATCTTCACTAAAGCTTGGTAAAGGATCACCTTTGCGCTTGGGGGTACTTCCAAATCCTTTAGGTCCACCATGTGGCTTCTTTTTATAATCTCCTGCCTTTTTAAAAGGTTTTCCGGCGCCTCTATTTCCTTTAGAATTATCTCTTGATGATTTCTTCATGCTGCTAATTTATTCGGCGACAAATATACGAATAAACTAATGATTGGAGATGTATTGTTTTTTGGAGTCGACCATATACTTTTTCATTGCAGAAAAGAAAGTATAGAAAACAGTTTTTTAGCTAAGTTCCAATTGTGTTAGGAGGAAAAGTGCGATTAAAATTGCCACCAACGACAGACCGGCGCCTGCCTTTCTTTGGCTGTTTTCTTGAATTCGTTTTTGTTCTACCACTTGTATAAAGGACATGTCAGCTCCCGAACCATACCGCATTTTAAAATCTGAATCAATATCAATTCGAACAGCAACTGCTGAATAGTATTTTACAGTTTCTTCACTACCGGTATAGCCACTTTTAATAAAGAGCAGACCATTCGCACAATTATTCCAAGCATAATATTTTAAGTTGTTTAGTAAATCTGAATTTCTGAAATAATACGAATTTTCAACTACTGAAACTTCACCAATTTTTTCGTACTTAAAGGGTAGATTTTCACCTTCGTAAAAAAGGTAAAATTCACTTGGTTTTTCAGTACAGTACAGTTGTTTTATCGGTGTGTAAGAGGTTTGTGCTACTACTGAAGTGGTGGCTATTGACAACGAAAAGATACTGAAAAAATAGAGGTGGTAAATTGTTTTCATAAGGCTTTATTTATCAATGAAGAGCAACAAGTTTCATGCCGATATGTGTTTTTATGTCAACGGGTTAAACTTATAGTGAATTCTATCTACCAAATTCCCTATCTTTGCTCTAAATAAACGCCGCAATGAAATTTACCGACTATCCAATTTCTCTAGAAATCAAGCAGAATTTAGAGGACTTGAAAATGATTAAGCCTACCGATATTCAGTACAAAACCATTTCGCCAATCATGCGAGGGGAAGATGTTTTGGCCATTGCTCAAACCGGTACAGGTAAAACAGCTGCCTTTGCCATTCCAATTTTAGATGGTATCCATAAATCAAAATCGTCAAGACGTAGTGAGGGCATCAAGTGTTTGGTAATGGTGCCAACCAGAGAATTAGCACTGCAAATTACAGAAGCATTTCGCGGCATTGGTAGAAATTTAAAAGTAAAGGTAGGCTGTGTTTTTGGTGGTGTGGGACAAGATGATCAAATTGTAACACTTGAAAAAGGGATTGATGTTTTAGTAACGACACCTGGTAGAATGTTCGATTTTATTCACCAAGGTCATATTCGATTGAACAGGGTAGAGACCTTGGTTTTGGATGAAGCCGACCACATGTTGGATTTAGGTTTTGTAAAGGACATTGAGGATGTTACAAAATTTTTACCAAAAGACCGACAAACACTTTTCTTTTCAGCAACAATAGACAAGAAGATTAAAAAAATGGCTTACAATATCATTAAAGGTAATGCCATTCACATTCAAATTTCTCCGAAAGACCCTGTTTCAAAAAATGTGGAACATTCGGTAGCCCATATCAAAATGGACGACAAACGGTTTTTTTTAGAACGCTTGGTGAGAGAGCATGAAGCGGCTAAAATTCTGGTATTTGTAAGAACTCAAGTGCGTGCTGAACGTGTTTGTGCAGCCATGGAAAGGGTGGGTATTGTCTCAGAAACCATCCACGGCGGCAAGGAACAAAATGAACGATCGGCCGTATTGGATGCTTTTAAAATGGGGAAATTAAGATTATTAATCGCAACGGATGTGAGTGCCAGAGGAATTGATATTCCAGGGGTAGACATAGTGGTGAATTATGACATTCCTGAACAACCCGAAAACTATGTTCACCGAATTGGTCGTACAGGGCGAGGTACTGAAAAAGGGGTAGCGTTATCATTTTGTGCGCCTGCCGAAATAGAATTATTAGAAGCTATTGAAAACTATATAACTAAACCCATACATGTAGCAGAAATTACAAAAACTGATTATCAAGAAACCCTTATTTTTAAGCAGGAAGAGGAAGGTGATTGGCTCGCAGTAATGGCTGAAATTAACCGATTAGACGACATGTATGCTGAAAAAAAAGGCAAAAAGAAGAAAAAAAAGTAAATATTTTTATTTGAATTAAAAAAATACCTATAAATTTGCACTCGCAATTACTGAATAGGTAAAAGCAAGATTGGCTCATGGTGTAGCCCGATAGCTATCGGGAGGCAACAGAAAGCAAATCATTATTGGCCCATGGTGTAACTGGCAACACGTCTGTTTTTGGTACAGAAGAGTCTAGGTTCGAGCCCTAGTGGGCCAACAACAAAAATCCTCAGCGAAAGCTGGGGATTTTTTTGTTTATGCCCACTTGTGCGAGAAGTTTATGCTGAGCGAAACGAATTGGAGCGCCGTGCTGAGTATGTCGAAGTACCGAAGTAATCCCCTAGTGGGCCAACACGAAGGAGTTAGGAAACTAGCTCCTTTTTTTATGCTTAAAGGTTTTTTGAAAATTAAAATCTCTACGGTAAGCGGGTGGTTCAACTTCTTTAGAGCTCATGTTTAAATAAAAAAGCCACACTCCTCAAAGATGAGCGCGAGTTGGGCCAAATAGAATACTTACAAGAATTAGGTTTTTAAAACCTGTAATGCATTATTGAGTAGGCTTGGTGTTTTTTTATCTTTGACCCAATAAAGAATCCCACACTGGTAGTGAATCCAATACCGCCTAATAAAAGGAAGGCTTGATTATTGTAATCGTAGCCTGATAAGTAGAGTAAACTTAGCATTCCACTGGTAAACATTCCTATTCCTAGCGAAAGATTTGAATAATTCTCTGAAGTTAATAATAGATCGGAACTTTTTTCTAAGTTCATTTTAATATTTTCATAGTCCGATTTTAGTTTTATGAATTCCGCATTCAAACTATCTATATTTTGACTAAAACCAAAGGAACAAAGGAACATTAATAAGGCAATTAAACCAGATTTTCTCATAGTTTTCAATATTTAACTTGTTCAAATATAGTGATTAGTCATATTTTTTCATAGAAAATGGATGTAACATTCATTGGTTGTCGTGGATGGGATAAAGTAGTAGGTATAAAACAGTATTTAAATTACCATTAGCATAGTAAAGTGTAATCTCTGTGACCTGCTGCTATGTGTATGTATGCTCTAAAACTCCAGCCCAAATGTGCAATACACCCCTTTCATATCATGAAAATCCATGATGTGGTGATTGTATCCGATTCCAACATATGGTAGGTCCAACATTTTTAGTCGAACGGAAACATCATATAAGAAAGATTCTTGTTCAGAATTTGAGTTGACATCCACCCCAAATTTGCCGAGTAACTCTAAGGAAGAATTATCATAAATAAATTTAAAATCTTTCAAAATGGCATAATTAACACCTAAAGACATTCCTTTTTTTATAGAAAATTCATTTTCTATATAAGGTTCGAATGGACCATATATATTTTGATTAATGAAGGCATTTAAGTCTAGATTAAAACGTATATCAAGTCTTTTACTCACTTCGTACCCCAAGCCAAAATTCAAAGACTTTAAAGTGCCTACATTCGATATGTCTAATTGAAAAGGGGTGGCCCCAACATCAAAAATGATTCTTTGTAGAGGGGTTCTGGTATTTTGTGCAATTACACTTATTTGTAGGAGGAATGCAAGTAAAACTAAAGATAATTTTTTCATAATGGCGATAAATTGATGATTCTAGCGACTTAACGACACTTTAATTGATTTATTGTCAATTTTTTGCTCCCGCTATTGTTTTGGGAGAGCAATGAATTCACTCATCATTATTCAACCTGTATAGTCTGCGTTATAAGCTGTGTATAAGTTACCCCTTAAATATCCGCTTCAATCCTAAGAGCATGTTTTGTTCTAAAATATCATAATCATTGTCGGTTAAAAACAAGGTTTTGATGTCGGCAATTAATTGATCTATTTCGGCATCAGAATAATCGTTTTCTTGAATAGCCGCTTGCATTTTTTGAATGCTTTGGTAGTCATTGTCTAGTTCAAATTCTTTGTGAAGTTGATCGAAATTAGCGTTTTTTATTATTGATTTGATGAAGTCAATTTCAACTTTGGATTCTGTAAAGTCGGCATTTGCACAATAAATTAATGTGTATGTTTTTAAGTCATTTTTGGTCCAATTTGTTTTCATAGTTGTGGATTTTAGGTGTCACTAAACTGCTTGCTGCAGTGACAAAGCTATTCTCATCTAATTTATGGCTAATCAGATTGTGAACCAAATTTTATTCAGCTAAATTTAGATTGACTTTTGTCAGGTTATCAGTACAGTAATGGCTTTTTTAAAAGTTGTGATCAAAAGTAGATGCGGTGCAATTACCGCATAATTCTAGTCTTCCTTTTCCGATAAATTTTTATCGACTAAACTTTGTAAATCGGTAATTTTATCAGTTTCGTCTACAATTTCGTACCCTAAAATGGTTTCTAACACATCTTCCATAGAGAGCACTCCGGTAATGCTGCCATATTTATCCGCTACTATAAACATGTGGTCTTTTTTACCATAATTTGCTTTGAAAAAATCTGCCAACAACATGTCTTCTTTGACAGTTGAAACGGGCCGAATTAGTGCTTTTACGCTGAGGTCTTTTTCACCTGCAATTAATTTCCATAGCAGTTCGTCTTTTAAAACTATGCCCAGAATTTTTTCTTTGTTTTTAGCAAAAACAGGGATTCTCGAAAACTGTGTAAAACGTTCTGTTTGACTAAGCGCTTCAATCGTGTCGTCTTCAATGGCTGAATATAGGACAGACCGTGGTGTCATGATGTCGTGGATAGTGGTATTTGGTAAATTCAGAACATTCTGAATCACGCTAGTTTCAGATGTACTCAAGGCGCCATCTTCTTTTGTAGCGATAGTTAAGGCCATAAGGTCTGCACGGCTCAAGACACTTTTATTTTTATCGTTTTTTAGGTTTTTAGTAATTAATTGACTGAGCCAAACCAGTGGGAACAATACAATAATTAAGCTCTTTAAAAGCTTAATGGTAACGGGTGTTAACGATTCCCAATAATTAGCGCCTAAGGTTTTAGGTATTATTTCACTTAAAATAAGGATGGCTAAGGTCATTAAAGTTGCTACAATCGATTCTGCCGCTATAGAAAAAGAAAACAGGTTAATATTGGTACTGCCAAAAACCACTGCTGCTTGCGCTCCAACACCTATGGCTCCCACTGTATGAGCAATGGTATTAAGTGTTAAAATAGCTGAGAGCGGTTTATCAATATCTTCTTTAAACAAATTTAAGTCGGCAAAAAGTGATGGATTGTTGTCTCTCTGCTTTCGAATGTATGAGGGAGTAATGCTCAGTAAAACGGCTTCCAAGATGGAGCAGAGAAATGAAAATCCGATACTAAGCGCTAAAAATAAAAGTAATATAGTCATACCTTGATTTTATCTATTTTGATGTATTCACCCCAAGATAGTATTATTCTCTCATTTTATGAGGTTAAAGGCGAATATTTAGTTTGCTTTTTTTAATTCAAAAAATTATTAGATGTCTGATTTTAAAAATTTTACTTGGTAATGTAAGTGACTGTTCAGCTATTGTTACAGCAAGGTGACAAATGTGATAATAATTAATTAAGCTTAATCTTCAGTTACTGAACACACATGGCTGAACTGCCAATTCATAAATCAAATTGTCCCTATAAAAGTAAATTAATATTAATTAACTGGTTAGAAATAGATAATTTCCTGCAACCTTATGACTGGTTTCAATTTATATTGGCCTGCCTGCGTTTCAATAATAGATTTTGAAGCATCAAAGTCTAGAGTGATTTCTATACTATCTGTTGCCGAAACATCAACCTTCAAGTTAATTTTAAGTCCTGTTTTATCTTGACTTGACAAATCAAGCGGGTAAATAATACTATCTGCAACAGCATAATTATTATCGCCTAAGATTAATCGCATTTGTTGTAGTTTACCTAAAGGAATTTCATTAACATCTGCTAAAGAGGCGCTGACGCCATTTTGCAGCTCCAAAAGATTATACATTCCAGCATTAGTGCTTAAGTCAACCCAGCCAGAAGAAACACTATCGCCGTTAGAGGAATGAATTTGAACTGAGGTGATTTCTACATTTACTGAATCGAAATCAACTGGTTGGTCTACCATTCTAACTTGTAAATAGGCCTTATTAGATTCTTTATTACAAGAAAGTGTCAGAAATAATAATATTAAAGAATATACGGTTTTCATAAATAAAATTTTTACAAAAGTAGGTGTATTTTGACGTATTACTTCCCTTTAATAGCGATATAAATCATCAAAAATGTTCTGTATTTTTCGTTAGTACCTTAATCAATTTTCGTGAGTCGATTTGTAGCTGAGAAAACGTGTATGTTTGAATTGTTACAACTTGATTGCATTTTTATTTAACTTTAGCTCGCTAATCATATCATCTGTAAACTTAAAGTTACCACGTGTGGTAATAATTTTAAATTGATGATTTTTGGCTTTTGTAAAAACGTCTAAGAATCGCCATTTTGTTTTTAGCGGTTGCGGATTATCTAATTTTTGGCTAATTTCAAAATAGTATTTCCGACCGTTCTTAAAAGCTACTAAATCAGGTGTAATAGTAGTTTGGTCCGACTGCTTAGTATACGATTTTGGTGATTCAAGACCCGCAACGTCTGCTTTAATATTTTCGTAACCAACATTTTCTAGGTAAGCTACAGATTGTAATAATATGTCTTTAAATTCTTCTTTTTGTGCTGCTATCATAAGGCTTATTATACAAAAAAATAGCTCAACATGCAAGTTTTTGGAGCACTATATAACATTCAGTTAGTATGTGATTTTTGGCATTGCCCGTAAATGTTGGAGTCGGCAAGATATTTTTATCTTTGTGCGCTAGTATGATTTGATCAAATTTGAAAGGTAATTGATTTGAAAACGACTATCAAACATCAACAATGAAAAACATGGTTTTTGACCTTGAACATGCAATAGAGCAATTGGATTTTGAGCACTTAAATATTTTGGAAGTGTCTGTCTTGTTTCCGGGCGAAAATGATTTATCCGCTATTAGCAATGC
>JAWWDX010000008.1:0-24703 GCA_033719695.1 Putridiphycobacter sp. | reverse complement strand
GAGTTAGTTTTACTCCAAGCTTCTACTAGTTCAATTATACTATCCACATATTTTTCTTGTGATATTGTTTTTTGTGCAGGATGATAAGCGTCTATGTATAATTTTTCATCATTTGAAAAGGAAAATAAAGGGTGTCGACTTGGCCTAAAGTGACATCTTTCTCCAAGCCATTGTCCCCCATCTGACCCATGCCCATTTGCATGCCCAAACCAATCATAATGGCCAAAAATATACCCTTCATCATACCCTTACAACGCAAATACTCAAGTAAAAGTTGTACCCAAAGTAACTGCGCAAAAACCTCCTTTAAAAAGCCTCATTTGAAAATACAGGATTTTTCCTGTTTTTTAAACAGGAATTTACCTGTTCGAAAACAGGGTTTATTATTTTGTTAAATAAAAGTAATTTATGATTTTTACCTGAAAATCTATAATTTACAGTATTATGAAAAATATTACTCTAGCATTTCTTCTTATCTTTTTTTGTGAAAATATAAATTTTGGACAAAGTTCATTTAAAAAAGTGTATATAGTTACAGATTCCATTTCTTATTTCTACAAGACTGTTAAGAGAAAAGATGAAGAAAAAGTAAAGTGGAAGGTAGCAGCATATAAAATGAAACGAAGTTGGTTAACACGAGATAACAGTAAATATGTTTACGAGAGTAAATCGACAATATATTTAAACAAAAAACAAAAAAGTCCAATTACACTTAATGCAACTGATTCTATTGCGGTAAAAACTGTTGAGCTAGTTGGAGATAAAAAAGATACAACTATAAAAAAAATAGTAAATTATGAGTATGCTGTACTAAATGATTGGGTAAGAGATACTATCAGAAATTTTTTTACAACAAAAACACAAAAAAGTAATGCTACTAAGATGAAAGCAGGTTTAAAATTTGAAAAGAATTCTATTGTAATAAATCCATGGTATTTTAATGATTCGAAAAGAGAATGGGAATACAGGTACCAACTTAAAAACAGACAAGAAATTAGATTGCGGTATCAACAAAATACCATTGTGCCTGTAACAATTCCTCTAAGAATTCAGTTTGGAAAGGATAACGCGACAAAATTTACAACCGGTGTTTCAATTGGAGCCTTGTTTGGAAGGTCTATTGGTTACACAAGATTTAGTTACCGAAAAAATATCGAAAACTTTCAACGTAGCCATGAATTCACTGTGGGTGCAGTGCTTAATTTTTCTGAAACTGAATTTACTACAAGTGACTCCCTTGATAGAAAAACTGTTTCTACAGCCTTTGGTTTAGGAGCTTTATATTCTTATGAAAAGATTAATTTTGGTATAGTTGGAGGTTTGGAATATGCTCATGGTTATGGTGCAGAACAATGGAACTTTCAAGGGCAACCATGGGTGGGTATTATAATTGGTTATTCATTGTTTGAGTAGAAGTGATTTAATTTCAATATAATTCTTTTAGATAGTAAAATATGGCGCTAACTTTTAATGAAAGAGTCATTTTTTTTTTAAAACTTTAGCATGTTGGCTATTGGTGTCTTTTGAATTTTGTGATTATATTTATGCAATTGAATGTTTGCCATTCAGTTGATTATAAGCAGTTATCAAAAATCACATAAAATAAATGAATCAATCAGTTCACAATAAATTAGTATCCTTTATCTGGTCAATCGCAGACGATTGTTTGCGTGATGTATATGTGCGCGGAAAATACCGTGACGTTATTTTACCAATGGTGGTTTTAAGGCGATTAGATGCTTTACTTGAACCTACCAAGGAGGCTGTAATGGAAGAGTTGGCTTTCCAAAGAGATGAAGCTGGATTTACGGAATGGGATGATTCTGGTTTGAGAGAAGCGTCTGGCTTTGTGTTTTACAATACCAGTAAATGGACATTGCAAAAATTGCATGATACTGCAACCAATAGTCAACAAATTCTTTTGGCGAATTTCGAAGATTATTTGAATGGGTTTAGTGCCAATGTAAAGGAGATAATTGAAAAATTTAAGTTGCGTAGCCAAGTGCGACACATGGCGAATAAAGATGTATTGTTAGATGTGTTAGAAAAATTCACTTCATCATACATTAACCTTACACCATTTGAAAAGGAAGATCCCGAAGGTAGAAAATTACCTGCCTTAACCAATTTAGGAATGGGATATGTATTTGAGGAATTGATTCGAAAATTTAACGAAGAAAATAACGAAGAAGCAGGTGAGCATTTTACACCAAGAGAGGTAATTGATTTAATGACGCACATCATTTTTGATCCAATTAAAGATAATTTACCCCCTGTTATGACCATTTATGATCCTGCTTGTGGAAGTGGAGGAATGTTAACCGAAGCGCAAAATTTTATCAAGGACGAAGAAGGTGAAATTCGAGCATCTGGTGATGTGTATTTATACGGGAAAGAAATTAACGACGAAACTTATGCCATCTGTAAATCAGATATGATGATCAAGGGGAATAACCCTGAAAACATTCGAGTGGGCTCTACATTGTCAACTGACGAATTTGCAGGCACTACTTTCGATTTTATGCTTTCTAACCCACCTTACGGAAAATCATGGAGTAGTGAACAGAAATATATCAAAGATGGAAAGGATGTCATTGATCCACGTTTCTTAATTAATTTAAAAAATTATTGGGGTGTTGAAGAAGAAGCGGACGCTATTCCAAGATCATCTGATGGACAATTGTTATTTTTAATGGAAATGGTTTCTAAAATGAAATCATTGAGACAAAGTCCTTCAGGAACACGAATTGCATCTGTACATAACGGCAGTAGTTTATTTACAGGAGATGCTGGCGGAGGAGAAAGTAATATCCGACGACACATTATTGAAAACGATTGGTTAGAAGCCATTGTGCAGTTGCCGAATAATTTGTTCTACAATACAGGAATTACCACTTATATCTGGATTTTAAGCAATAACAAAGCTGTTAACCGAAAAGGCAAAGTGCAGTTGATTGATGCCGGACAATTATTTCAAAAATTACGTAAAAATTTAGGGAATAAAAACTGTGAATTTTCAGCTGACCATATCACAGAGATTGTAGATATCTATACCAATATGGCAGAACAGCCTAGCAAGAAGATAACAGCTGAACCACTTGAAGCAAAAATATTCGATAATACTGATTTCGGATATTACAAAGTAACTATTGAAAGACCAAAACGTTTAAAAGCGCAGTTTTCTGCTGAGCGAATTGAAACTCTACGATACGATAGGGTTTTGCAAGAACCAATGGAATATGCTTACGCCACTTTTGGAGAGGACATATACACAAATACGACTGATCATGCAGCTGAATTATTAGAGTGGTGCGAAAAACAAGAGCTGAATCTTTCATCTGCCAATAAAAAGAAATTGACCAAAAAGGAAACCTGGACAAAGCATTTGAATTTGGTGGAACAGGGTAAAAAGTTAATGCAATTAATTGGCAAAGCGGAGTATCTTAACTTCAATGAGTTTCAAAAACTGGTAGATACCAGTATTAAAAAGGAAAAACTAAACCTTGGTGCCAGTGAGAAAAAAGCCATATTAAATGCCGTAAGTTGGTATGACGCCGAAGCTGAAAAGGTGGTAAAGAAAACTGAAAAGTTAAGTGGTGATAAATTAAACACTTTACTGACTCATTTAGGTTGTACGGAAAAGGATTTGGCGGATTATGGTTATTATCCAACCCCTAAAAAAGGAGAGTTTACCATTTACGAAACAGAAAGCGATTTAAGAGATACAGAAAATGTACCCTTGAAAGAAAATATCCATACTTACTTTTTAAAAGAGGTGAAGCCACATGTTGAAGAGGCTTGGATAAACTTAGACGCTACTAAAATTGGTTATGAAATTAGCTTCAATAAGTATTTTTATAAGCATACTCCTTTACGCTCCATAGAAGAGGTTACGGCTGATATATTAGAGTTAGAAAAACAAAGTGATGGTTTAATTCGTGAAATTCTTGACTTCGACTCCGCTCAGCTGGCGAATTCAGATGAATTAACTAAGTAGATGTAAAATGATGGATTCTGAAATTATTCTATATCAAACCGAAGACGGACAAACAAAAATTCAAACCCGACTTGAAAACGAAACTGTTTGGTTGACACAAGCACAAATGGCGGAGCTTTTTGGTAAAGCTCGTTCTACAATAACCGAACATATTAATAATATTTTTTCTGAAGTGGAATTAGAAAAGGAACTGGTAAGTCGGAAATTCCGACATACCACTCAACATGGCGCCATTGAAGGGAAAACGCAAGAAACCGAAAGCACATTTTACAATCTTGACGTAATAATTTCCGTAGGTTACCGCGTAAAAATTACACAAGGGACTAAGTTTCGAGAATCAATGAAATTAGTTGCATGATTGGATATATGTACATATTAAAATGTGATGATGAAAGCTACTATGTAGGCAGTACTAAAGATTTAGAATTTAGAATAAAACAACATCAAAATGGTGAAGGAGCCAACCATACTAAAAAAAGATTACCTGTAGAATTGATTTATTTCGAGAAGTTTAATCGAATAGATGAAGCGTTTTATCGGGAAAAACAAGTACAAGGCTGGACTAGAAAGAAGAAGGAAGCATTGATGGCTGGAGCAACAGATAAATTACATCAATTAGCAAAATGTTTGAATGAAACCTCACATGTTGGTTTCGGCTCCGCTCAACCAACGGATATCGAATTACCAAAGCAAAATAGTCAGTCGTTGAACAAGAATGAAGAATTATCAAAGCAAACCATACGGTCGTTGAGCAAAAGCTCAGAAACATTACAACAAACCAAGCGGTCGTTGAGCGAGAATGAAGAATTATCAAAGCAAACCAGGCGATCGTTGAGTAATAGCTCAGAAATATTACAACAATCCGAGCGGTCGTTGAGCAAAAATGCAGGAATGTTAAAACAAACCAGGCGGTCGTTGAGCGGAGCCGAAACGAAAGCCGACCAAACACAGATAAAACTAAGCCAAAAAAAGAAATGAAAATAGCCGAAAAACAAATGCAAAAATATACGCGCTATAAAAATTCTGGCGTTGAGTGGTTAGGAGAGATTCCTGAGCATTGGGAGGTGAAGAAATTAAAATTTGTTGGAAACATTTATGCAGGTATCAATGGGAAAAAAGGAGATGATTTTAGTAAGGAGTATTCATTAGGTATGAAGTCGTTCATACCTTTTACTAATATTTGTAATAACCTAAAAATAGATGAAAGTCAATATCAATATGTAAAAATAGATGAAAAGGAAAATCAGAATAGAGTTAAGCATAATGATATTCTTTTTCTGATGAGTAGTGAAACTTTAGATGATATAGCTAAATGCTCAATCTATCTAGGAATTGATAAAGAGTTGTACTTAAATTCTTTTTGTAAAGGCTTTAGAATTACTAATTGTGATATAAATGCAGAATATATAAACTATTTATTAACGAGTAAAATTTATAGAAATTATTTTGCTTTAGTAGGAAGAGGTTTTACCAGAATTAATTTAAAGCAAGAGTTTATAAATGATGCTTCAGTAACTCTCCCCCCCCTCCAAGAACAAACAGCCATTGCCCAATTTTTGGACGACAAAACCACCAAGATAGACCAAGCCATTGCCATTAAAGAGCAACAAATTAGCTTGCTTAAAGAACGCAAACAAATTTTAATTCATAAAGCGGTTACCCGTGGTATCCGCCCATTGAGCGAAGCCGAAATGAAGGACTCAGGTGTCGAATGGATTGGGGAGATTCCTGAGCATTGGGAGGTGAAGAAGCTGAAGTATGCAACTAGAATATTTAGAGGCAAGTTTACTCATAGACCAAGAAATGATGAAAGAATGTATGATGGGAAATATCCATTTTTTCAAACAGGAGATGTTGCAAGAGCAGGTAAATATCTCTCTGTTTACAGGCAGACATTAAATGAGAAAGGATTAAGAGTTTCTACCTTGTTTCCCAAAGGGACTGTTGTAATTACAATTGCTGCGAATATTGGCGATATTTCAATTTTAGATATTAATGCGTGTTTTCCGGATAGTATTGTTGGTTTTGAACCAAACAATTTTATTGCAAAATATTTTCTTTATAACTCACTGCTAGTAATGAAGGAGCAATTTATGAGTTCAACAATAAAAAATACCCAAATGAACCTCAATGTAGATAGGATTGGATCAAATTCGATTGCCGTTCCACCTTTAAAAGAACAAATTGGTATTTCGGAATACATAGAAACAGCTTCGCAAAAAATAGAAACCGCCATCAATTTAAAACAACAAGAAATTGAGAAGTTGAAAGAGTATAAAAGCAGTTTAATAAATAGTGTGGTAACGGGTAAGGTAAAGGTTTGTTAAAAAGTAAAAATTATGGCAGCAGGGAACATAACTATGAGTTTAAAATTTGAAGATTTACCAGATTATCAAACGGTGATAGATAAACTGAATAAAAGAAAGGAGCCTAAGCATCTTCTTATGGGGAATGGTTTTAGCATGGCATATGATCATAAAATATTTTCATACAACGCCCTTTATGATTTTATTGAAAAACTGGAAGAGCCAACTTTAACGAAGCTATTCGAGGTAATTAACACAAAAAATTTCGAATTAGTGATGAGGCAGCTTGATAACTTCATAGAAATGGCAAAAGCATTTGATGAAAATGGCAAATTAACTGATGCTTTAATAGGTGCAAGTGCACTTTTACAACAAAGTTTGATAGAAGCTGTTAGTTCAATGCACCCAGAACATGTTTTTGAGATTAAAGAAGAACGGAGTAAAGCTTGTTTCAAATTCTTAAATGAATATTTAGCCAACGAAGGTAAAGTTTTTTCTACCAATTATGATCTTTTATTGTATTGGGTTTTAATGCGAAATGAATCCAAATTAGCAAATGATGGATTTGGTAAGGAGCACCTAAATCCAGTAGCGACAAGAAAGGGCCAAGAGGATGCTGAATACGGTGAATTACATTGGGGAAAATATAAAGATGATCAAAAAGTTTTTCACGTACATGGAACTTTGCCGTTTTTTGATACTGGCACAGAAATAGAAAAAGAAGTTTACAGAGATAGAAAATATTTATTGGATAATATTAAAGAAAGAATGGGTAGAAAAGATTATCCAATTTTTGTAACTGCTGGTGATGGAACTGAAAAGCTTAAGCACATATATCACAACAGGTATTTAACGCATTGTTATGATCAATTGTGCAATATAAGCGGTTATTTAATCTCATTTGGTTTCAATTTTGGTGAATATGATAAACATATTATTGAGGCTTTAAATAAAGCAGCAAAAAGGGGCGCACAATCGGGCGACAAATTATTCAGTATATACATTGGGGTATATTCCGAAAGTGATTTAGATTATATCAAATCAATTCAAAGTGAGTTTGACTTTAAAGTAAATGTTTATAATTCTCAAACAACTAATATTTGGAATTAGAATTATTATATAGATAGACAAGCATTATGAAAAAGAAAAGAAGAATATTTCAAGGTTTAAATGAAGCAGTTCTAGAAGCAAATATTGCAATATTTAAGGAAGAATTAGGAGATCGATTTATCAATAAAACAATGCTAAGTAATAATCCTGAGTATCAAATTGAAGTAGAGTATTGGGAAGAAGATAAAAAATGAAAGGAAAGTCACATTTTACACTAACTGAAGCAAAAGCAATTGAGCAATTAATTGAAGCAAAATTATTGGCAGATACCAACGCTCAAAAAGGCATTAGACGTAAAATTAGAAATCAAGGATTTTTTGCTTCAGATTTCGGTTTGCGAGGAGGTTACACGGTCGCAGATTTTAGAAGCGTAGTAATTATTGATGGCAAGAAACCTACAGTAAAAGGGGTGCCAAATACGGAAAAGAAGAGATCTACAAACAAAACACAAAAATCACCAAGTAAAGAAAGTGATGAAACCTACATCATTAATTTATGTGATGAAGTGTTACAATTAAAAGCAAACCGACAGCACCGTTTTGATTTTTTAAGAGGAGACTCAGGTGTAAAGCTTCCAGTAGATGCTTATTACCCAAGTTTAAATCTTGTAATTGAATATTACGAACGTCAACATTCAGAACCCGTCAAGTTTTTTGATAAAAAAAACACTGTGTCAGGCATGTCAAGAGGAGAACAACGTAAATTATATGACGAACGGCGTAAAGTTGAATTACCCAAAAATGGCATTAAACTAATTGTATTTGATTATACTGAGTTTAAACATAAATCAAATAAAAGATTGGTGAGAGATAAGGAGAGTGATTTTAAAGTGATTCTAAACAAAATAGGAATTTATGCATAGCCAAACAAACGAACAAGCTTTAGAAGCAGCCATAGAAAAAATACTCACAGGCACTTGTCTTGAGGAAATAAAAAGCCAAGGTTTATCGGTTGGTGCTGTGAATGAGGATGCCGAAATGTACCAAGCAGGCAAAGGCTATTTTATTGGGCAGCCCAATAATTTTAATGTCCAATTTGCCATAGATGAACAGTTTTTTTGGACCTTTTTAGAAACGACCCAAAAGGAAGAATTAGATAAACTTCGCACACTGAGTACTTCGGCAGGCTCAGCAGAGTCCGGAGCCGAAGTGAGCGATTGGAAATTGAAAATTCTGAATCGTTTTGACCGTATGATTAAAAAGTACGGCATTTTACATTTGTTACGCAAAGGTTTGGAGGTAGATGATGCCCATTTTACCTTGTTCTATCAATTGCCTTTAACCAGTAGCAGTAAATCCGTAAAGGACCGTTTTGAGCAAAACATGTTTAGTATAACTAGGCAGTTAAGGTATTCAAAAGACAATCCTAGAGAAGAAATAGATTTGGTGTTGTTTTTAAATGGCTTGCCCTTGGTGACCATGGAGTTAAAAAATAGTTGGACAGGTCAAACGGCCAAAGTTCATGGTCAACAACAATACAAAACCCAAAGAGATAACAAACAGCCTTTATTAAATTTTGCCCGCTGTATCGTCCATTTTGCCGTAGACACAGACGAAGCATATATGACCACAAAATTAAGTGGTAAAGACACCTTTTTCTTGCCGTTTAACAAAGGGAATAAATTCGGCAAGGGCAATCCAGAATTGCCAAATGGAAGTGTAGGACACCGTACCCAATATTTGTGGGATGAAGTTTTCACAAGAGATAGCTTAGCCAATATTATTCAGCATTTTGTCCGTTTAGATGGCAAAAAGAAAGACCCATTACAAGGAAAAACCTTATTTTTTCCAAGGTATCATCAAATGGATGTGGTGCGGAAAATTATTAACCATGCCAGTGAAAATGGTGTGGATCAAACCTATTTAATTCAACACTCAGCAGGTTCAGGTAAATCAAATTCCATTACCTGGGCAGCCTATCAATTAATAGAAGCCTACCCAGCTAATAAAACTGTGGCTGGAGACAGAGGCATGGAAAAACCCATTTTTGATTCCGTAATTGTTGTTACTGATAGGCGATTATTAGACAAGCAGATTCGAGATAATATTGCTGATTTTTCAGAAGTCAAAAATATTGTAGCACCAGCTTATTCTTCAAAAGAATTAAAAGAAAGTCTAGAGCAAGGCAAAAAAATAATCATTTCAACCATTCAAAAATTCCCTTTTATTATTGATGGGATAGCAGATTTGAGTGAAAAAAGATTCGCTGTAATAATAGATGAAGCGCACAGTAGTCAAAGTGGTTCTGCACATGATAGCATGAATACAGCCATGGGTAAACAAGCTGCTGAAGAATCAGATGGAACAGAAGGACAAGACAAGGTTGTGGCAGCTATGCATGCCAGAAAGATGAAAGGCAATGCGTCTTATTTAGCATTTACAGCAACGCCTAAACCAATAACGTTTGAAAAGTTTGGTATTCCGAATGAGAGTGGTGGTTTTGATCCCTTTCATTTGTACTCAATGAAACAAGCCATTCAAGAAGGATTTATTTTAGATGTTTTGGCTAATTATACAACCCTAAAAAGTTATTACGAAATTGAAAAATCCATTGAAGACAATCCAGAATTTGATTCCGTAAAAGCACAGAAAAAATTGAGGGCATTTGTTGAACAACACGAGGAAACAATAGGTACAAAAGCAGAGATTATTTTAGATCATTTTATTCCTAAAATTGTAAATACCAAAAAATTAAAAGGCAAAGCAAAAGCCATGGTGGTAACACAAAGTATTAGTTCAGCCATTCATTATTACAAAGCACTGCGTAATGTCTTGGAATCAAAAGGTAATCCCTTTAAAATAGCCATTGCTTTTTCAGGTGAAAAAATGGTAGATGGCATTGAATATACTGAAGCCGGATTAAACGGGTTTGCTGAAAAAGAAACAGCGGCAAAATTCAATACAGACGACTATCGGATTTTGGTTGTTGCCAATAAATACCTCACGGGATTTGATCAACCAAAACTATGTGCCATGTATGTAGACAAAAAATTACAAGGCGTTTTGGCAGTACAAGCCTTATCTCGTTTAAACAGAGCCGCTGATAAATTAGGGAAAAGAAGCGAAGACGTTTTTGTACTAGATTTTTTCAATACAACAGATGATATCAAGGAAGCCTTTGACCCATTTTACACAGGAACATCTTTAAGTAAAGCAACAGATGTGAATGTTTTACACGAATTAAAAGCAAATTTAGATGACGTAGGCGTTTATGAATGGGCAGAAGTAGAAGATTTTGTTTACAAATATTTCGAAAAAGTGGATGCGCAAGTATTGAGTCCAATTATAGAAAGAGCGGCAGAACGTTTTATCCATGAATTGGAATTAGAAGATGATGAGAAAGCTGATTTTAAAATAAAAGCCAAGCAATTTGTTAAAATTTACGGACAAATGGCAGCCATTTTGCCTTTTGAAAAGCTCAGTTGGGAAAAGCTATTTTGGTTTCTAAAATTTTTAATTCCAAAACTACCTGTTAAGCCAGATAAAATTGATGGTATTGATGAGTTATTGGAACATGTAGATTTATCAACCTATGGTTTAGAACGTACAAAGTTAAATCAACCAATAGTATTAGATGATGCAGAAACAGAACTCGATCCACAAAATCCGAACCCAAGAGGTGCTCACGGTTCTGAGGACGAAGAAGACCCTTTAGATTTAATTATAAAATCATTTAATGAACGTTGGTTTCATGGTTGGGACGCTACACCAGAAGATCAGCGTGTTAAATTCATACAGGTTTCAAAGAAATTAATTGCTCATCCTGATTTTGAAGAGAAATATGCGAACAATCCAGACGCACAGAATAGAGAACTTGCTTTGCATAAAATGATTGATGAGGTCCTTTCTCGTCAAAGAAAACAAGAAATCGAACTCTATAAGCTCCACGCCAAAGACGATACCTTCAAACAAGCCTTTTTTGATACTATGAAGAGGATGGTTGATAAGAGTGCATAATGGACGGGTGAAAATAGATTAAATGAAAATGCAAGAAGAAAAAATAGATGAAAAGGAAGCTGCAATTGAACGTAAGTTCAAGAATAGACTCATTTGGATTATTGTTGTCGGAATTATTGTCATTGCAGGTGCATGGTTTTTGAATTATACTGCTGTTCTTGAAGGAGCATTTGGAGATAAATTTGGTGTAGTGAATTCATTGTTTTCAGGCTTTGCCTTTGCAGGTATAATCATTACCATTTATATGCAAAAGCATGAGCTGGAACTGCAGAGAAGGGAGCTTAAAGAAACAAGAAACGTTTTTAAGAAACAATCGCAAATAATGACTGATCAACAGAATGACAATACATTTTTTAATCTACTTCAAAATCACAGACAATTGGTAGATAGTTTAAAGACATCTGAAATAAACTATTTTAAGCCTGTTGATTTTATCGAAACTATTTCAGGTCACCAATTACTTAAAAGAATAGCAGATGATTGGAGAAATTATTTTCGCTCTTTTTCCGATAGTTATTTGAAAAGGAGAATTATCGATTTAGACCTGTATAAGTTTAAAAATAATATACAAATAATTAGTTCATTTTCTGATGTTAACACGTTTTATAGAGAATTATTAAATATTCATTTATTCATCAATAGTGCTATTGCAGAGGATAGAAGATTTTTTTATTTGTCTACACTTAGTAATTCTCTAAGTAACGCTGAAGCATTTATTTTTGATTCAGTTTATACAGCTTTTCCACTTGAACAAAACGATATTGTTTGGCCGGCACTGCACTATAGCGAGGAAAAATTTGTAGATTTTAAGCAATGTGAACTTCCAACAGCCCACGTTTACGAAAAGCATATTGAAGGCAGGGGCAGAGAGGTTTGGATTGATCATGATAGCTTTGTCACTTCTGCTGAACTGGTAATTCTTTGGAATAAAAGTGAATCTGGTAAAAAAGAACTATTTGAAATTCTGAATCTACCTCTAAATGAGTTTGAAAAAGTCAATATTACAAAGTTTAATATTGAAAATTGTCTAAAAAAATCAAAGCTGTCTATCGACCAATTCCCATATTTGAGTAAAATTGAATTGTCCCACTTCACTTTAGTGTTTAAAGTGTTTTTAGAGTTTCAAGAGCGAGAAATTCTATTAGCATTTGAAGCACAGTTGTCTTCCAGAAAGACTAGAATTGCAAATGACGTAATTGCATATCAAATTGACCGGTTTAAAGTCAATGAAACTTCAGATGAAGTTTTGGATATTATTATAAAAAAAGCATACGCTACGGAAATACTGTCGGTTTCAGATGCTACATTGGCTAAAATACCCAGAATTAATTCTTGTTTAAGAAGTTATTTTGAAGATAATCCAACAATTGATAAAGCATGTGCTGAGGACTTAGTAGGTCATTTTAAACGTTTTGGTGTTTTTGGTCGAGATATTTCGGAAGCTTCACCAATAGTAGATTTACTGTCAGAATTAGATTCCAGCTTCGCATTACACCTTATACCGTATGTCGTTGCTGAAAAGAGTTCAAGAAAAATTGATTGGTTTTTTGAACGGTTAAAACCATAATTTTTTCTTTTTATTGCCCTTTCCGCACAATACAATCCAAACCCAAAAATCAAAAAGTTTTTTTATATAATACTCTTTACTAATTAAAATGCCCCACCTCCTCCAAATCCCACCACCCAAAAACAATGCCCACATATTATGGGAACACGCCATGAAGTCAGTTTTTGCCATGGCGGGGACTTTTACATTAACCATTTTTGTACCGTTATTTTCTGGTGCTAAATCCCGCAATAGTCGCGACTCCTCTGCAGACTTGCTAATATTTTTCTTAGAACATCCTGGCATTACCTTTGGCTTATGTGTAGGTGTCACGCTTATTTATAATATCTATACTTTCAGTTCAAATAAAAAACGCAATTATGTGGTAGGAATGCGTCATACAGACGGGCAGATCATATTTGGCTTAACCAATATTTACTATAAACAAACGCATGAAATTTCTGTTCCTGTGGTGAATTTAGAATATAAAGTCATTACCAAAACCAGCGACATTGATGGGGAAACCACCACCATTCATTTTGTGGAAAAAGACACGCAAAATATTGTGGGAGTGATTAAACCTGGGCATGTCATTTGGAGCAAACATAAAAAAGCCATCATGGAAGCCTTGTACCAATTGCATCTATTGGGTGTTAAGTCTACTCGGGTGAAAAAGGGTGGAACCTCGTCTGTTGAGGCTTTGTTTAAATAAAACTGTAGTGCATACAAACAGTGCAAAAATGATGGCATTGGAGAAGCTTTTCTTAAAGTGAGTGCTATTAAAATTTATGCACCAATTCTTCATTTTTTACACTCCCCACCCCCGATAGGAGTGGCATCCTTTTTTTGGTTACTGAGCGAAGCGGAGTGAGCAAAAAAAGATATAGCGGATAGCGGGAAAAGGTGACCTAAAAAAACAAGAGGTTTTGCCGCTGAAATTCTGGCATACCTGTTTCATTCCCTAGCCACTGACTACCAATTCAAACGATTACAGGGACGGCAGCAGTGGCTAAGAAATTGAAAATAAGGGTTTTTTATAGTGTGGGAATGTGCCAAAAAGCAGACTGATGACACATTCTTTCGCTACTATACAAAGCTGTATATTTTGGGTTAAACTGAAGGGAGGTAAATCACCCAAAAACGAACAGGAAAAACCCCTTTTTTATAAAAAGGACTTTCCCTTAATATCTGCCTATTTGTGGTTTTGGTAAGTATGTTCTGTTATATTTAGTGCAAATCTCTAACACATTAAGAATGGCAATACTAAATCAACAGCAAGTTCAACCTATGCTTCAGGCCTATATGAGTGATGGGAAACCAGCTCATTTCATTCAGTCGGACGAGAAATATATTAATGGGTATATTTTTAAACGCTCAGAGCTTTTGGCCTTATTGAGTTCATCAGCGCCCAACCATTTATATATAATGCTTGGTTTAGTAACAGATGCTAACCCAAATATTGGCACATACATAACACCCATTATAGGCAAAATTGTGAATGGTAAAATAGAGCCTAATCAGTTAGTATTGCCCCAGGGGCCTAATTCGAGTCCTGTTTACATCAGTTCTGCACAAGTTAAACCTATGAACCCTATAGAGGGCGGTGCAGGCTACCCTATTACAGTTGTTGATGCTCAGCGCATGGTGGATTATCATTTAGTGAGTCACCAACCGCTTTCATTAGTAAATAGTGGCGGACTAAAAATAAGAGCCTTTAATTTGAATGATGAAGATGTGTCGTTTTTATTAGCCAATGATAATAACAAGAATTTAATAGTGATGCCAGCTTTGCGCGATCAAGATCAAACGGGTGCATCTATTGCGCATAAGCACTTAACTTTTATTTTTGCATGGCTTTCTGGAAACCAAGTGCACACAATTTCGTTATATGATTATACAGAACCTTGCCCACCGCAATGCGCTACATTTTAAGAGTGGTCAATCAATAAAATGAAATTAATAAATGACCTTTAAATTTATTATTTACGGTTTTTATCTTTTAGTTGTTTTATCGTACGGTTTATACAATTTTAATAAAATTACAAGGCCGTTTAAATATGTTGTTGCACTTATTTTTACTGCGTTAGTATTAGAGCTGTACGGTAAATTAAGTGTTGTAATGGGGGCTGCAAGCGATCATTATATTTTTCATTTTTGCGCAGTGAGTTTTATTTTTTTAAATTTTTTAATATACCGTCAATTATTAAAACAAGCAAATAAAATCATAAGGCAAATAGTTCTTATTGTTAGTATTTGCGCATTAGCTGGAACGCTTGCGAATTCATTTTTTTATCAAGTTTACCCAGTTTTTCCATCAATAGGCATTTCACTGCATGCGGGTCAAACCATTATTTTGTCGTTACTAGTTTTTCAAGAAATGATAAAGAAACCACTAAAGGAGTCCTTAATTTATCAGCCATTATTTTGGTTAAATACGGGTAATTTGTTTTTTTACACGTTTACATTTTTAGTTTTTGCTTTTTTTAATTTCTTTAAAGAAACTGTTGCGATATATTCATGGCTATTACCATTTGTTTGGATAGCGGCTTTGGCAATGTATACTTGCTATTTTGCTGCCTTATACCTCGATAAAAACAGAATGCATGCAAACTGATATTGACTTTTTAATAGCCATTGCTTCGTCCATTTTGGTGATGGGCTTATTGGCGATTTTTATTATTTATTTTTTACTGTTGTACCGCAAAAAGCAACGCGATTTTGAAAAAGAGCGAGAAGTATTTAACAAGGCGCTACTTCAGACCGAAATTGAAATTAAAGAGCAAACCCTTGCTAATATTTCGCGCGAATTACACGACAATATTGGGCAGATTGCTTCGCTGATTAAAATAAATTTGAATTTGCTGTCTTCAGATTTATCAGAAACGGACAAATCGAAAGTAGCCGATTCAATAGAATTAGCGAAACAATTAATTAAGGATGTGAGGGCTTTGTCGGTGAGCTTAAAATCTGAAAATTTACAACGTTTTGGTTTAATAAAAATGTTAGAAAAAGACATTGAACGATACCAAACGGCTGGCAATTTAGAAATTCAATTTAGCTATCCAACCAACTTTCCAAAACTGACAGCTGATGTTGAGGTGATATTGTACAGGATGAGTCAGGAAATTTTTAATAATATTTTAAAGCATGCCAATGCCAGTTTGGTGACATTGAATATTAGCAAGGTGGATACTGCTACGATATTCCAATTTAAGGATAATGGAATTGGATTTTCGGAAGAAACGGTGGAAAAAGGTTCCGGTTTATTAAATTTGGCAGAACGGTGCAAATTAATTGGGGCTGAATTGCACATTCAATCGGTAATTAATGGAGGCACAGAAATTACCATTAAGGTTTAATGAAGGCAACAGAAGATACCATAAAAATAGCCGTAGTAGATGATCATCACTTATTCAGAAGTGGTTTGGTTCAACTGATCACTTCTTTAGGTATGGAATTTAAGGTGGTGCTTGAAGCTGAAAATGGTAAAGCACTGCTAGCGGAATTGAGCGCTAAAAACATGCCTCACATTGCCATGGTAGATATTAACATGCCCGTAATGGATGGTTTTGAAACAGTGGAAGCTTTGAAAAAACAGTATCCAGATGTAAAAGTGTTGGTAGTAACCATGAACGACGACGAACGCTCACTTATAAGAATGTTAAAATTAGGTGTGAAAGGCTACGTGGGGAAAGATGTGGAACCATCAGAATTAAGGCGGGCATTAACTGAAATTCATGTGAAAGGTTTTTACTATACAGATGACCTAACCAGCAGCATCATCAAATCTATCCAATCGCCTAATTCTGGTCTTCATCCAGATGATGTTTTGAGTAGTCAGGAACTTAAATTCATTGAATTAGCTTGTTCAGAAGATACGTATGCACAAATTGCTGATAAGATGTGTTTAAGTCCTAAAACCATTGATGGCTATCGTGCTGCGGTGTTTGAAAAACTCCAAGTAAAATCGCGTGTAGGATTGGTGCTTTATGCCTTAAAGCGTGGACTGGTGGTGCTTTAGGTTTAGTCCAATTAAATTGGCGAGCTATATTTAAACCTCTTTTTTCTTAACTCCTGTTACAATTTCTGCCAGTCGGTTGTAAGAAAACAAATAGTATGGTGGATATCGCCATGCTTATCCTTAGCTTTGCAAATTCTTAAAAACACAAGCGATATCAGAACAGTCAAAACCAAATCAAAACCAAAATCGGAACTAGAATTCATAGCCTTAATGGCATTTTTAATGGCCAATGCGGCCTTAGCAATCGACACGGTTTTGCCTGGTTTAGGTGGCATTGGTGAGAGTTTAAATGTGTCTACTCCTAACCATTTGCAATTAATCATCATTATGATTTTGGTGGGGCTGGGTGTCGGCCAGCTGTTTTTTGGCACTTTGTCCGATAGTTTTGGTCGCAAACCTATGGTATATGCGGGTATCATCACCTTTATTATTGCAAGTGTCGTTTGCGTGTTGGCAAATTCTTTAGAAGTGATGCTAATTGGCAGGGTTTTACAAGGCATTGGCTTGTCGGCACCACGAAGCATTAGCGTTTCTATTATAAGAGATTCCTACAAAGGCGATCGGATGGCAAGAGTCATGTCGTTTATTGCCGCCATATTTATTATTGTTCCTATGGTAGCGCCATTAATCGGTCAATTTATTTTAAACCACTATACATGGCCCTATATTTTTGGATTTCAAATTGTATTTATCCTGTTAGTTCTGTGGTGGTTTGTTAGGCGACAAGAAGAGACCTTGAAAATTGAAAACAAAAAGAAATTTACGCGCTCACTGTTTAACAGTGGGGCCAAGGTGTTTTTTAGCATGAGGAGTACTGTGGTTTATACTTTAATTTCGGGTTTTATTGGAGGGTCTTTTTTTGTGTATTTAAGTGCTTCGCAACAAGTTTTTCAAAACCAGTACGCACTCGGTGAGCAGTTTGCCTATGTGTTTGGTACTTTGGCACTGTCGTTAGGGGTGGCTAGTTTTCTGAACAGTTCTTTAGTACTTAGGTTTGGGATGAGAAAACTCTCTACTTTCTTTTTAGTGGTGTTTTGTGCCTCGTCGCTCTTGTATGCCATCTTATTTTCGAATTCGGGTAATCCTAGTTTAGCGGTGGTGATGGTATTTTTTGCCATTCAGTTTTTGTCTTTAGGCTTTATTTTTGGAAACATCCGATCGTTGGCTATGGAGCCCATAGGTCATATTGCCGGCATTGGTGCAGCAATTAATGGTTTTTTGTCAACATTACTATCAGTGCCCATTGCCATTTTTATAGGGTCGTTTATTTAGGGTTCTGCCTTACCGATTTTTTTAGGGTTTTTCATTTGTAGCGCCTTGTCGCTAGTATTGCTGCTATTTATTCGAAAGAAGGCATAAATTCCGTTCTGTTTTGGATACAATTGGATAAGTCCAACACATTGCTCAATCACTCGAACTGACGCTGTGTTTAGTGATATAGTTGGTTACTTCGTTACAAGTCACACAAAGGGTGGCAGGTTCAATTGCGATTGCGTGATGCGAGCTATTAGGGCGCTGGTCAAGCGGAATTATTACTACCTTTATCCCTATGGGAAAAACATTCAATTTAGCGGCTATTCCTAGCCAAAACGGTCGTGTAGCCATTATTACGGGGGCCAATACAGGCTTGGGTTTTGAAACCGCTTTGGCCTTTGCCCAAAAAAACATTGAAGTGGTGATGGCTTGCCGAAATGAAAGTAAAGCCACTCAAGCCATGGCTCGTATTGAAAAAAAGGTACCAACGGCTAAGCTATCATTCATCCCGCTCGATTTAATGGATTTATCGTCGGTAAGGGCATTTGCGACTACCTTTTTAAAAGATTTTGATCGACTCGATTTACTGATTAACAATGCGGGCATTATGATTCCACCGTTTCAAAAAACGAAGGATGGATTTGAAAGTCAGTTTGGCGTCAACTATTTAGGTCATTTTTTATTAACTGGTTTGTTGATGGATGTGTTAAATAATACCGCCAATGCGCGCATTGTGACCTTAAGTAGCAAGGCACACGAAAATGGGGTTATTAATTTTGACGATTTGAATTCAGAAAAGTCCTATTCTAAATTCACTGCTTATGGTCAGAGTAAATTAGCTGACTTACTGTTTACGCAAGAGTTAAATAGAAGGTTAATGGCTGCAGGTAAACAAACCTTGTCTGTGGCTGCGCATCCAGGCGTTTCCACAACCGATTTGGGCAGACATATTCCTAAAATACCGTATTATTTACTCATGCCCATTTTTGTATTTTTCACACATAAACCGGCTAAAGGTGCATTGCCAACCCTCATGGCCGCGCTAGATGACGACGTGCAAGGGGGCGATTATTTTGGTCCGGTAGGTTACCGAGAAATGAAAGGTCCACCCGCTAAAGTGAAAGCTAAACCAAACGCTTACGACAAGGAAGTGGCTAAAAAGCTATGGCAAGTTTCAGAAGAAATGGTGGGGTATAAATTTGAGGTGTAGTTGGAAACCGGGGCTTTGGGGTCGTTTGAACGCGCACTCCAACTACTGTCGGACGATAGGCCAAGCAACCAATTTCATTGAAATACCATCATTATAATAAACACTTAAAACCATGAAACAGGTAGTTAGCTTAATTTTCGTCTTTTTATGGGCCTTTTCTGCTGGATGCCAAGGTACAATTATAGGCTTTAGTATGAGTCCTGTAAACCCAACCAATACCGATACCATCTACATTTATACCGATTTACGTTTTTCGAGTGGCGATTGTCAACGCGATCAACAGTCGCATTCAGTAAATGGTGCAACAATTGAAGCCAATGCACATCACTGCCTTGGGTTATTGACCTATATTTGTTCTGCTGTGGACACCTTTAAAATCAATCCGCTACCCAATGGTAATTATGATTTTGACCTCACATTAACGTCTGGTGGTGGACCAGCACCCTGTACACCAGGTGTTGCAGCAGATGACGATTCTTCTTTTAGCTTTTCAGTAGGAACGCTCGGACTGCAAAATCAGAGTGATCCGACAGTGACAGTATACCCATTGCCATTTCACGACCGACTGTGGTTGCCCTCAGTAGCAAGTGGCACAGCCTACGAACTATTAAATATTGCCGGTCAGGTAACCACCAGCGGAGTGGTGGAAGATCATCAGATAGATGGCTTAAACCAGTTGCAAAATGGCATTTATTTTTTAAGGCTTTCAACACAAACAGGCAGCAAAGTCGTTCGTGTGGTAAAAGCATAGTAATTCTTGTTACTATAATACTTAAGTTGCCGCCTTCTTTTCTTAAGTTGCGATCCAATCTTCCTCTAAAACTTTTTACTTTTGTGTAGGTACATTACGTAAATTCACAACATCACACAAGAAAAGAAAATATATTCCCTCACACAGCTGACACAGTCGCTTGAAAACTTTATGTTAAAGCATTTTGGTTCAGCAAGCTATTGGGTGGTGGCTGAAATTGCAAAGGCAGGCGAAAAGAATGGCCATCTGTATTTAGAGTTGGTTGATTCGGTAAATAAGAAAACATCTGCATTGATGTCAGCTACTTTATGGGCGGGAACCTATAAAAATATAAAAGCACACATTGGTAACGATCTAGACGAAATCCTTAAGCCAGGCAATAAAGTGTTATTTTCAATGCGTATTGAATTTCACAAAATTTATGGCTTGAAGCTAAACGTGATGGATATTGATGCGGCCTATTCGCATGGCGAAGTAGAGCGTCAAAAACAAGAAACCATTGCACAACTGAAAGCAGAAGGTTTATTTGATTTACAGAAAGCAGTATACCTACCAGTTATAGCTAAGCGGGTGGCTATAGTTGGTTCACCAGGCACAGCAGGTTACCGCGACTTTTTAAGTAAGCTAAAAACCAATTCGGTATACACAACTTTTGCCATTAAGGAATTCAAAGCCTCTGTGCAAGGTGATAGAGCGGCAGAGGAGTTAATAAGCGCCATTAAGGCGGCAAGAACTTATGATGTAGACGTCATTGTGATTGTGCGTGGAGGTGGCAGTAAAATGGACCTGAATGTGTTTAATAATTACGATTTAGCCAAGACAATTTGCCAGACAAAAATACCCGTACTAACAGGCATTGGTCATGAACATGATGAGGTAGTGGCCGACTTGGTTTGTCGGAAAATGTGCATTACTCCCACGGCTGCAGCAGAGTTTTTATACATTCAAATTGGCACGTTTTCAGCTAAGGTGTCGCAAGGATTTGACGCTGTATTAAACCATTCGCGTAGCTTGTTAAGTGGTTTGAAAGATGAATTCAATTATGTACATAAGTATTTGTTGCACAATAGCAGACAGTTTTTACTAGAGTTTCAATGGGAATTGAATACTGAAGCACATAGGGTTCAGAATGCTTTTTTACAAAGTTTACAGAACGAAAAAAGTGGTATAGCTTTGCAGCTTGACAAAGTGCAGTCGCAAGCCATCAATACCATTCACTTAGCCAAAACAGCCGATTTACCAAATAAAATAGACCGTTTGCAATTGAGCAGTGCAAACTATATCGCCCAACGTAAAACAGAATTAGCCAATGTGAGCGATTTACTAGTATTGTTAGACCCCATGCGTTTGTTAGCAAGTGGGTATACCATTTCAACGGTCGACCATATTGACCTCAATAAGATAGATAAACTGGAAGTTGGCGGCACCATGCAAACGCTTACGTCAACCGCCATTGTGACCAGCGAAATAAAAAACATTAAAAAGCATTAGAATGAATTTACCAGAAGATTTAAAGTACGAAGAAGCCTTACAGCGTTTGCAAGGCATTGTGGTGTTACTCGAAAAAAAGGAAATTAAAATTGACGACTTATCCGACAAAGTGAAAGAAGCCAAAGCTTTGGTGGAGTTTTGTCGCCTTAAATTAGATAAAACGGAAGCTGAAATTAATAAGATAATTGATGTGAATGAGGATTAAACCCGGGGCTTCGAGTCCCATGTTTAGCCTGGGGGCTAAACATGCCTCAGCCGCCTCATTGGAATTGATTGAGTTGCTAGGTTGCTATTGATATAATGTATCACTTGATGTGAATAAACAACTAAAGGGGAGTTATACTGTAAAGACGAACATTACGTTGGCTGAGGCGAGCAAAAATTGTTCACATCACATAATGCCCAGGCTAAGGCGAGCAAAAAAAACGCTAGTTGGGGCGATCGAAAAAAAACAAAACGGTGGCTGAGGCGAGCGAAGCTCGGGACTCGAAGCCACAAGTTCAGGAATAAAAGAATTGATGAGAAATCATGAGATATGAAGTCAGGATACACCTACATTTTAAAATGTTCAAATAACAGTTATTATACAGGAAGCACTGTAGATATTGAATTACGTTTAAAGCAACACCAAAATGGAGAAGGGGCAAGCCACACAAAAAAGTATTTACCTATAGAATTGGTTTATCTTGAGAAACATGATCTTGTAGCAACGGCATTCTATCGCGAAAAACAAATTCAAGGTTGGAGTCGAGCGAAAAAGGAAGCTTTAATTAAAGGTGATAAGAATAAGCTTGTTGAATTAAGTAAAGCCATTTGGCAGAGGGATTAAACCCGGGGCTTCGAGTCCCATGTTTTGCCTGGGGGCTAAACATGCCTCAGCCGCCTAGTTGGAATTGATTGAGTTGTTAAGCTGCGATTGATATAATGTATCACTTGATGTGAATAAACAACTAAAGAGGAGTTATACTGTAAAGACGAACATTACGTTGGCTGAGGCGAGCAAAAATTGTTCACATCACATACTGCCCAGGCTAAGGCGAGCAAAAAAAACGCTAGTTGGGGCGATCGAAAAAAAAAACAAAACGGTGGCTGAAGCGAGCAAAAAAAATCATAACGCTAGTTGGGGCGATCGAAAAAAAAACAAAACGGTGGCTGAGGCGAGCGGAGCTCGGGACTCGAAGCCACGAGTGGCATTCGAAAAAAGTATACTAGTATAAATAAAGAATCATTTTCGATTATGATACAAGTCATTTAACACTATAGTAGTTTACTGTAACTTTGAAATCACTATAAATTCATCTTAGCTGAAACAAAAAGGTATTAAACATGGCATTTATTGATTATTATAAAATTCTAGGTATTCCTAAAAACGCCACAGAGCAAGAGGTAAAAAAAGCCTACAGAAAGCTGGCTAGAAAATACCATCCCGACGTGAACCCCAACAATGCGGAGGCTGAAAAAAAATTCAAAGAGATTAATGAAGCCAACGAAGTATTGAGCAATGCTGAAAATAGGGTAAAATACGATAAGTATGGTAAAGACTGGAAGCATGCCGAAGAATTTGAAAAAGCAAGGGCGCAGCAACAGAACCAGAACAGTAGGCAAAGTTATCAAGGAGGCCGCGCACAATTTGAAGGTGAAGATTTTTCAGATTTTTTTAATTCAATGTTTGGTGGCAGCGCCTCTAGCGGTGGGGCAAGGTTTAAAGGGCAAGATGTGAAGGCTGAATTGCAATTGAATTTAACAGATATTTATACAACACATAAAAGAACTTTAACAGTGAATGGGAAAGACATTCGCCTAACCATTCCTGCTGGCATAAAAAACGGGCAAACCATAAAAATAAAAGGAAAAGGCGGACCGGGCATGAATGGCGGCCCTAATGGCGATTTATATATTAAATATAATATTGTAAACAATACCACATTTAAACGTGATGGCGACAAGCTATATAGTACAGCAAAATTAGATTTGTACACGGCCTTACTCGGGGGCGACCTAATGGTGGAAACTTTTACGGGTAAAGTGAAATTAAAAGTGAAGCCTGAAACTCAAAACGGAACGGTTGTTAAACTTAAGGGTAAGGGATTTCCTAAGTATAAGAAAGAAGGCGAATTTGGCGATTTATTCATCACTTACGAAGTAGCCTTGCCAACTAAATTAACCGAGAAAGAAAAGCAATTATTGGCTGAATTACAAAAAATGAGATGATTATGGAAGAGAGAATGTTCATCCCACTAACGGAATTATGTGAAATATACCAAATTGATATTGTGTTTTTTGATACACTGGTAGAATACGAATTGGTAGAGATTGTTGAGGAAAATCAAACAAAACACTTGCCGCTCACGGCCATTGACCGATTTGAGCAGATTGTTCGTTTACACCGTGATTTACAAGTAAATTTAGAAGGCGTAGATGTCATTCTGAATTTATTAAACCAGTTAAATTCACTTGAAAAAGAACGAGAAATTTTGAGAAACCGCCTAAGGTTTTATGAAGATTGATAAGCCGCAAAGGTCGAATCAGTGCATGAACCACCATATATTGGCCATTCGGTTAGTATGATATTAATTAGTTTTTGAAATGAAAAAAAACTAAGACACTGAAAAGTAGAGAACAAGCAAAAATACCATTATGATTATTGTCAGAATGGTGCCGAAAGCCGCCCAGAAGCTACATTATTAAGCCATTTATACTTAAATTTAGAAGACAGTGAAGAGTGTAAAAAACAGATGTTATGAAAAATTTAAGGATACTATTTTTGTCGCTTACCCTTGTACTTGGGTCGTGTTTAAATGCGCAAGTGGCAGAAGATACCACTAATTTGAACGAAAAACCTTTTGTGAAAATTACGAAAAACGATAAGTCGGTTTATGTAGGACAAATTTTAAAAGATGATGGGCGAGAAATACTACTGCTCACAAAATCAATTGGTCAGCTATATATTAATAAGTCCGATATTAAATCTATCCAACCCATTGATAATTTAAAGGAAACTTTTTCAGGGAATTATCGCGAAGAAGGTCCTTTTAAAACAAGGTATTATTTTACCAATAAT
>JAWWDX010000007.1:0-27425 GCA_033719695.1 Putridiphycobacter sp. | reverse complement strand
TGAATCAATTTTAACTCTTCAATTGTTAGCCCCGATTTTTTTTGCCAAGCTAATAATTCTGGGTCATTGATTTCTTTTACCCAAGCATAATTGTTGGTTTTAGCAATGCGCTGAGCAAGTGCCTCATGCCCTGTTTTTGCTAATAGATGCCCCACAGCACAATGGGTATTGAATTCATCAATAAATACGGGAATCCGATCTTCTCTGTAGTAATTCACCGGGAATTGTCCAGCTTTTTGATATGCCACTAAGAAGTGTATCAAGCGAATTCTATTTATTTTCTGTCTAAAACTAAGAAATGGTACAGAATTCGCTTTTAAAATGGGAATGACATGTTCTAAATGGGTTTGAATGTAGTCGACATCTGAAGAGAATTCTTTGGATTTAGTATCTGAAATATATTCAGCATATTTTTTCCAGTTATAGTTAAAGTCAATTAATTGCTGATGCAAACTAGTGGTAGCTATCAATTGAAATGAAACTGAAAGAAGTAAAATGATCATAAGCTTTTTCATAATGTAAATTTTTGTTCTAGTCAAAGGTGAGCTATTTGCAAGTCAATAAAAAGTTGGAATGAGGATAGCCGATTGCAGAATGAGGTAAAGGTGAAGTTCATTGAGGGACTTTTTAACAGTCACTAGTAACCTCAAAGATTAATCGATTATATTTATAATGTGAGATTATTAGTCCTTCTATTCTTTGGGTATTGCAGTGCTATTACTATTAGTTGTCAAACGTTTGATTTCTATGTCGGACCAAATTTTAATATTGCTCACACAGCATTTAGTAGTTCACAAGTTGATACCGTTAGAGTCTATCCTGGCGTATCACTAGCAATGCAAAAGGCATTTAAAATCAAAAATAGATCTTTGGAATTTGCAGTGAGTTATGCATACTATCGAGGTCAATTTTCGCAGGGTTACAATAGCTTTGCCAACGCCTACCATACGTATGGTTATTATCAAAACCACGCAATTTCATTAGAATTGTACCCTTTAATGCTTGGTGATAAAAACTTTAAATTTACTGCTGGCTTTGTAGCCTCCTACCGATTTTTATCGAGTAATAATCTGTTTGTTTCAAATTGGCACGACATTTCTAGTGGCACTTTTTCAAATATTTACGACTCCTACGAATGGGGTAATGAATGGGGAAGAAACGTCATTGCGGGATTCCAATTGAATTTTACACAGTATTTTAAATTCGGACCATCAACTAGTATTGTTCTTAGAGGCCAAATATACCAAGGCTTAACAGGCGATTATATCGTATATAATCGAAGGATTAGAAGAACAGCATTAAGCCCTCAAATTGGCATTCGAAAAACTTTTTAAAAAGTATTTATTTTACAACTGCTTCCCGCATCTCCAGCGCATAAACCAAAAACGACGCCAACCAGTGACTTCCCATGTAGTGGCTGCCTATAACTTGACTCATTGATTGCTTCAAGTGAGTATCAGCAATAGCAATGAGATTAGTTTTTTGTTTGGGTAAGTGCTTTGCTAAACGATATAGGCACCATGCTCTTGAAAAATTGAGTCCGTCAAGGTGCACTAATTTCCCATCTGTTCGGTCCAATACTTTGCCAGGTTCTAATGTAAATTTCTTTTTAAGTAATTGTGGTATAAACTGTTTTATCCATTTGTTAAACTCTGCGGGGGCCAAAATATCTGCCATTAAATTGGCTTCTTGTAAGCAGGGCGACAGAAAATCGTAGCCACTTGGCTCCCAATCTATCGGGCAGTTGCAATCGTTGGCATAAAAGTCACGGGCACGCGAATGAATAAGGTTTATTAATGCTGAATCGTTAACTTGTTTGGCATAATCTAACGCAAAAGTTAAGCCAAAAGCCGTATTGGTATGCTCTCCAACTCTAATAGGGTAAGACAATTTTGGCAAAAAACTTTTGTATTTTTCAACTATAATGTTTGAAAGGGGTTGTAACGCGGTGGCCCAATCTTTTGCTTGTTGATGATCGGAAGTATTGAGGGCCATTTGTAGTTTTAAAAGCCATGCCCAACCATACGTTCGTTCAAAATTGGTATTGTTAGCTAAACTGAAATAATTCACCTCCCTTATAACATTTAAGGTTGTAAAGCGACGGT
Source organism: Putridiphycobacter sp. (assembly GCA_033719695.1). Taxonomy (GTDB): domain Bacteria; phylum Bacteroidota; class Bacteroidia; order Flavobacteriales_D; family Crocinitomicaceae; genus Putridiphycobacter. The sequence goes on along the minus strand of JAWWDX010000007.1, from coordinate 25,320 downwards.
TCCACTGACTGGCAATATTATTACTCAAATTACTGGCAGGGTAATCATTTAAGAATTTTGTTAATAGCCAATGTCCATGCACTGAAGAATGCCAGTCAAAGCAGCCATAAAATATGGGGTGGAGTTTCTGAGGCGTTTTTAGGTCAGTGTCTTCATTTAGCACTTGTCCCAGTTTATTTGGGTATTCTTGATTGATACATCCTAAGGGTATATCTGCCAATTGTTCTGCCTTCTCATATGTAAGCTCAAATTCTTGTGCGTAAGTATATAACGGGAGGCATAGTAATAAACTTAAAAGTTGTTTCATAATGTGTTTTTAAATCATTCCCCTCGATTTCATTTCGAGGTATTTATTAACTGTATCAACCGACAGTTTATGCGGACTGGTTAAAATGGTTTGAATACCATTTCGCTTCAATTCAAAGGCAATGCGTTTCTTATCCATCTGGAATTTCTGCGCAAAGGTTTTCAAGTATATATCGCCGACATGCTTAGGTGTTTCATGGATAAGTTCCTCAACTTCTGTGTTTTCAAAAAATATGACCACCAGTAAATGGTTTTGACTAATGCGCTTTAAATTGGGTAAAATACGTTTTAAAGCGTATTCCGATTCAATATTTGTATACAACATTATCAAACTCCTACCTTTTATTTTGTTGCGAATGTTTGTGTATAGTAAATTAAAATCAGCTTCTAGAAAATGGGTTTTTTGATGGTATAAAAGGTCCATTATGCGACGCAATTGCAACGTGCTTCTATCTGCTTTTAAAAAATGTCCTAGTTTATTTGAAAATGTGTGTAGGCCCACTTTATCGCCTTTTTTCATGGCAACATTTGAAAATGCTAAGGTAGAATTAATGGCGTAATCAAGTAAGGTGAGTTCGTTGAAAGGCATTCGCATAGCTCTACTTTTGTCAATAATGGAATAAATATGTTGCGATCGCTCATCTTGGTATTGATTAACCATCAATTCATTCCTTCTGCTGGTAGCCTTCCAGTTTACAGTTCGTAAATCGTCTCCTTGTATATAGTTTTTAATTTGCTCAAATTCGTTATTATGACCAAGGCGTCTTATTTTTTTAATGCCCACCGAAGCCGTCTTTGAAAAAACTTTTAAATCAATTTTTTTCATTTGTAAAATGGAAGGGTAGGCTGCAATTTCCATTTCTGCGGGGACTTCAATTTTTCGCTGGATAAGGTGCATAAAAGCAGAAGCGTATACAAATAGATTACCAAAAAAGTATTGTCCCCTTTCTGTAGGGGTAATCTGATAGGTAATACGCTTATTTTCTTGCGGCGACAAAGCAAAATCATAATGTAAATCACGCATTTGTAGTTGAACAGGTGCATTGTCATAAATTTGTATGCGACAATCAAACCGAAAGTCATTTTTTGCCTTTATATGTACCGGGTTTTCATCTCCTAATGAAATCGGGTTATGTACGCTTCGTTCTGCGACAATTGGTTTTTTTGGTCCAAAAAGCAGCATGATTTCCAGCATGAAAATGGCAAGTAACAGTACTAACAGACCTTGTGCCAGAATCATTAGTATGGGCCACAGAAAAGCCACTATAAATACAAAGACTATACTGAGTAGTCCAATAAAAAACCGATTGGTTAAATATAATCCTCGTAACAATTTCATTTATCTTGGTACCTCTACTGATTGCAAAATTTCAGCAATAACATCTTCAGCCACTAAGCCCTCCATTTCAGCCTCCGGGGTCAAAATGATTCTGTGGTTTAAAACATGTTTACAGACATATTGTACGTCGTCAGGAATCACAAAGTCGCGGCCTCTGATGGCAGCAAATGCTTTTGAGCCACGCAGCATAGACAAGGAAGCACGTGGAGAGCCACCTAGGTATATTTTCGCATGGTTCCTTGTTTTTTCCGTTATCTGAGCAATGTAACTTAGTATTTGATCCTCAATTCTAATTTGCTCCACAATATTTTGAATTTCTTTCAGATTTGTTGCATCAAATACCGCAATGATGTCTTCAATTTTTGCACCTGTATTTTGATTTTTATACCGTTTTAATATCTCAAGTTCATCTGAATGACTAGGATAGTCAATTTTTATTTTGAATAAAAACCGGTCTAACTGAGCTTCAGGTAAATTATAAGTACCTTCTTGCTCTACAGGGTTTTGGGTAGCCAACACTAAAAAAGGAAACTCCATTTTATAAACCGCTCCATCATATGAAATCTGTCGCTCTTCCATTACTTCAAATAGCGCTGCTTGCGTTTTTGCAGGTGCTCTGTTGATTTCATCAATCAAGACGATATTCGAAAAAACAGGCCCTTTTTTGAATTCAAAAACAGATTTTTGCATGTTGAAAATGGAAGTACCAATTACATCTGATGGCATTAAGTCAGGTGTGAATTGAATTCTTGAAAAATCTACACTTAAGGTTTTTGATAATACCTTAGCAGTAAGGGTTTTGGCAATTCCTGGAACGCCCTCAAGCAGGACATGCCCCCTCGAAAATAAACTGATTAAAAGTAAGTCTATTAATTCATGTTGCCCAATAATGAATTGACCCATCTGGGCTTTGGCTGCAAGTACCTTTTCATTTATTAATCCTAAGTTGAGCCTACTTCCTAAAATGTCGTCACTGCTCGTGGTTGAGGTGCCAGCTGGTTGGCCAGTTTTTTCCTCTGAACTTTGATTTGTTGTACCTTCTGTTAAATCTTCGTTTTCTATCATTATTTACAAGTTTTATAAAAATGTTCTATTTTTTGCTGTAAGTCAATTAACTCCTGGTCTGATACTTCAATCTGGTTGGCTAACGTTTCAAGTTCGGAAAAAATTGCAGTAATTTTTGTGGAGTCTATTCCAGATTTTAAACTGACACTAGCAATAAATTTATCGTCTATTTTATGACTTCGAATATAGTAGTGATTAGCAATAAAAGCTATGAATGACTGTTTTTGTAATTTAACCAATTTATTGTGTTTTCGCTCTTGAAGGTATAATGAGCTAACTGTTTCAATATAATTCAATGATGAGTTCTGCTTTAGTTCTGTTGCAACAACAATATTTTGTCTTCTTTTACCATTGAAAAAAGCATATAAGAGCGCTGTTATGGCTAATAATATAAATGCCCAAATGAGGGTGGTATGTTGAAAAATAAACTGGAATACACTACGCTTGTGAGTGTTCGTATTTTCGCTATTACTATTTTCATAATGGTATGTGAGATTATAGATATCCCATTGGATTTTACCATAGGGAAAATGGTGAATTAAATCCTCGGCATAAGTAAAACCATCATACCTGAACATGGCAATATTTGTAAATTGGTATGGACTAGTATGTAAAAAAAATGATCCTTCGTCATAGGGGATTTCAATAAAATTTATTTGACCTTGACTGTTATTTCCCAATGTTTTGGGAGAACTTGTTTGGTATTCAATATTATTTTTTTGTAAGTATTTCCAACGTTTTGAAATTGATTGATTGTTATGAATGAATTTAAAATTGTAAGAATTACTGCTAAATGGGTAAGACCTAAGTTTAAATGTTTGACTCGAGTCTTTATTATATTCATATGCCTTATTCATTTCTAAAAAGAAAAAATCAAGTACATGATCAGGTAGGACTTCTGCTGATATAAATGCTGTATTTCCACTGCTCACAAAATAGAGTAATTCTTCAAAGGCCGTTTCCGTTATAAAATGCTCTTTGCCTATGAAAAAGTATATGTCATTTTCATCCTCGTTGTCAATAAGCTGATCTTCTAACTTACTATCTATTTGAATAAATGATTCGAAAATACCATTGGTATCAAGCAGTTCTTTGAATACATAAGTACCGTATGGTCCTTTGTCGGTAGGTGCATAAGATTCATACCAACTCTCTGTTTCAAAATCGGTTGACTGTCTACTAAACAAGTATATGATAAATCCTATTACTAGGGTAGCAAGAACAATTATTAGTATTTTAGTGTTTTGCCCCAAACCTTATTTAATATTAAGTGATTTTAGTAATTCTAAAAAATTAGATTGTACACGTTTGAATTGATGTTCTGATATATCCCTTTTACCGTACCAAATAAATTCAAAATATGTAACCACTGTATTGAATGCTTTTCCTTCTTTTTTACTTTGCATTTCCAATACATAATGCATATTGGTTTTTTGCTTTTCCCATTGTATCCACTCTCGTTCCGATAAATCCTTTAAAATAAAAAGGTAATATATACGTATGGCTTTTCTATAGTGCTTATTGCGTATGGCTTCCTCTAATAACCTTTCTAATTCAGTTTTAGGGATATCTGCAGGGGCCGTTTCTTCCAAATCAAGTGGCGTGTATGTTTTGCCATTTTTTTTATAGGCGGAACTAATGAATAAAAAATATACTAAGACGGCTAAAATTCCTCCTAAGACAATATATAGAATGACTGTACCAACAGGTCCTAGGTTTAAATTTGGCATATCAAAATCGAGGTTCGTGTCCGATTGTTGACTTCTTGAAGCTTCGGGCGATTCGTAACCTTTTTCTTTAATTGAATTTCCCTTGCCATTTCCATTTTTTACGTCTCCATCTTCGCTATTTTGTTTTTGGTATTTTTCAAGCGCCTCCGTGTATTCTTTTTCAGAATCGTAGGTCCAGCGTTGTGGTTCTTGACTTAAATGTCGGATATTTGATTTTAAGTCTTGTAGCTTATTTTCATCTAAATCATGGTCATAAAGTTCTTGGCCAAAACCATTGGCTGAAAAAAGGAATATTATGAAAATAAATAATTTATTCAAAGTCTGTTGCTGTTTCAAATACTTTGCTGCGCTTACCAATCGTATTGATATCCTTCAATAAATCATTTGCAGCATCTTTTTCTATTTGCGAGTGGTAAAAATAGTAGCCATTAATATAAAATAACTGCACGACAAACGCAATGAATACAATGTATACAAGGATATTAAATAAATTGATGTAAAAGTAGGCATTCGCCATATTGCCAACTAAAATATCAGCTAAAAATTCATCAATCAGCATCAGTATACCAAGCTCAAAGGGATTATGTAAAATAAAAAAGAAGATAATTGAAATTGTAATTGTGGCAAACGCGCTACTAATGGCCTGCCCATAACCTAATTTAATAATAGAAAGCGCACGCGTAATGGCAGTGAAGAGGTTAACCTTTTCTTCGATAATGATAATTGGAACAAACTGAATAAAAAATCCTAGAAAAGCAATTAAAAGTATGAACAGAAACCAGTTTGAGAAAACAAAACCAATCATGCAAATTAACATAAAGATAAAAATCCAGAAGAGAGGTACTAGGTAACTTTTTGCAAAGACTTTAATTGAAGTATTATGGGGTTGGTTTAATGTGTAGATGGTAATACCTATTACCAACGTTAATGCCAAAGCCCAACCTACGTATTTATATGCTCGAAATTGATCGTGAGTGCCAAATACAATTTCAAAATTATAAGACCAATCGTTATTAAATGACAATTCATAATTATGGTAGTAAATAATAGCTCCTAGTAATACCAATGCAATGGGAATGAGTAGTTTTGTTGAAAGACTTGCAAAGGTCTTAATTCGAAAGATAAATGTATAAATTGAATCTGAGAATATTTCGCCTGAGGTACGAATTTTGGAATTGATGATTTCACGTTTAGGAATATATCGTGGCGCTTCCTTGAGGATAGTCTTTTCGGGATGTTTTTTTGCTACTTTGAAAGGAATAATGACGTAGTACAAAATGATGATAGCAAACGAACCTATAATTATAAACCAATTCAGTAGTATTGGCATAGATTGGTAATACCTTGTTACAAAACTTTCAAGAATTCCCGCAATGATAAATACAGGTACTAAACTCATTAAAATAATAAATCCTTGCTTTGCTGAAAAAATCAGAGATTGTAATCTACTGTACGACTTTGGAAACAGCAATCCATTTCCCAATGTGATTCCTGCTGCACCAGCAATAACGATTGCTGATATCTCAAATGCACCATGTATCCAAATTGCTAAAAATGAAGTTAGTAATAAACCTTTACCATAAAACCACCACTGAAAGGCTCCCAACATAATTCCATTGGTTAAAAGAATGATATAAGAACCAAAACTAAAAAAAACTCCAAGCACAAAAGCGTAGAATGCCACCGTAATGTTATTGATGGTAATGCCAAAAGCCATACTAACTTCTGAACTTTCGCCATATATTCCCATTGGATCTCCTTGTTCAATTCGAGCTTCGGTAGCATGCACATAGTTATCACCCAGAATAATGTTTGCAAACGTTTCGTCGTAATGTTGAGATACCGCTCCTAAAATAATGGCTGCACAAAAGAAAATAAATGCCATTAAAAGATTTTTTCTCGCCCTGTAAACAGCTAAAGGCACACTTTCAGTCCAAAATGTAATAAATCCTGATATCGGCTGTTTTTTTTGTTTATATAGTGACATAAAAACGCCTTGTGCTAAATGATTTAAATAGACACGAACTGACCGTCTGGGATAAAATGTGCGGGCGTATGACAAGTCTTCTGTTATTTCTGTAAACAGTTCTGAAATTTCATCTGGGTCGTTGTTTTTCTGTTTTGATAACGACTCAAATTTTGCCCACTTTTCTTTATTTTGTTTAACAAAAGCAGTTTCTCTCATCAGGTAAGCTTCATTTTATTGGGACTTAGACATTCAATTATCTATGGTGCAAAATCGGCGTCGTTTTCTGCTCACCATTTTTCAATTCTAAAAATATCAATAATTTACAAAACAAAGTAGCTTATCAATCTTTATAATTAAAAGTTTTTAGTTTTTCTTTTATTTCCTCTAAGTGTTTCATTTTCTTTTTTTGACGAGTAGAAATAGCTGATTTTGTGAAATAAGTATGTTGTGTTAAAAACTTGACTTGTATTTCGTCCCAGAGCCTGTCAGAATTAATGATGCCGTGTTCTCGAAGTTCTTTTCTGAGCAAGTCTGCAATTTCATGAAAATCATCTCTACCTAAATAGTCTAAATCTGCATCACACATAATCTGTTCAAGCAAAGTTTTAGGGCTTTGTGGAATTTCTGTGGCTTTAATAAGCCCATCTATCACATCTATTTGTGCCTGTGTGTAGCCGTATTTAGGCAAGGTCTCTCGTGCCATACGCATACCAATCTCTTCATTTTGATTGTATTTCTCTACAAACCCTGCATCATGATAACTGGCTGCCGATTTCAGTAAAAATAAATCTTCATCAGTAATACCTTCCATCAAAGCAATTCTTTCAGCTGCTTCCGTAACATCTTTGGTGTGGTTGATACTGTGGTAATATAATTTGGGCGACAATTGCTCTTCTAGCACCCGCATTATATGACGCTCCGCCTTCATATAGTTAATCGAACTATAGATATGTAAGTCAACTATTTGCCAGAATTTTTTGTTTGGTTTTTTTCCCTCGCCATTGATGGATAGCTCAGGTTTAATACCTTCTACAAAATACATGTCTAACGTACCGTTGTGTTTCGTCTGTATTTTACCTCTATAGTTGCAAAGAAAGTATGGTGCAATTATTTCATAAGTGTTACCCGATACGTTAACCGTATTTGGTTCGCCATGCATTTCCATTCTCTGGGCTTGGTTTACTGTCGATCCCCAAATGTCGTAGGCAAATCGTTTTTGTCCAATGACGCCTGCAGTTACTTCACCCGTATTTATGCCAATTCTTATATTCCAACTCTCTTTTCCTTTTTCCTCGAGTTTCGCATTATAATCGAGCATAAATTCTTGTATGGCAAGTGCTGCTAAAACAACTTCTATGGCGTTACTTTTATTTCTGATGGGAACACCACCAGCACACATATATGCATCACCAATGGTTTTTATTTTTTCTAGATCAAACTTACTAATGATCTTATCGAAGTTGGTAAAATAACTGTCGAGCTGCCTTACCAAATCTTGCGGTTTCATATTTTCGGCAATCTTCGAAAAACCAACAAAGTCCGTAAACATTACCGTTACCCTTTTATAATACCTTGCTTTCGACTTTCCTTTGCTAATTAATTCAGCAGCAGTTCCTTCTGGTAAAATATTTAGTAAAATGCCTTCAACTTTTTCTTTTTCTTGTTGAATCAATTCCTTTTGCTGTTCAATTTTTGCTTTTTGAATTTCAACCTGCGCATTTTGCTCAATAATCTGTGCGTTTTGTTCCGAAATTTTACGGGTTCGTTTAACAACTTCTAATTCTAGTTTTACCTTTTGGTGCCGAATCTGAGCGACTCTGATTTGATAAATATAGAAAATAGCAAAAATAAATGCGATAACACACAGTACTATAAACCACCATGTAAGCCAAAAAGGTGGTGTGATTTTTATTTTTAACCTTGCCGGTCTTTCCGACCATATGCCGTCTGGGTTTTTGCTATACACAATGAAAGTGTAATTGTTGTCAGGTAAATTCATATAATTTACCTTATTGTCATCCGTTATGTAAGTGTATTCATTATCATAGCCTTCTAACATATATTTAAAAGAATTCTTTTCGGGGTTAGAATAGTGAGCACTGAAAAATTCAATTGTGATGTCATTCTGATAATAGGGTAGCTCTAGTACCAGTGTGTCTGTGTAACTATGAGAAATCAGTTCTTTTTGATCGGAACTTTTTCGCTTATTGTGCACTGTAATATCAGATATTACAACGGTAGGTTTAATGGGATTGATTGTGATGCTTTTTCTTTTGAATTTGGTGTAGCCTTTAATACCACCAAAGTACAAGCTTTTATCTGATGATTTAAAATATGCATTTGTATTGAATTCGTTGCTAGGCAAGCCATCATTTGTTGAGTAGTTTTCAAAAGTTTTTGTGTCGACTATGAAGTTTGAGAGCCCCTTATTAGTGCTCATCCAAATGTTTTTAGCTTCGTCTGCCAACAAGCCGTATATAACATTATTGGCCAGTCCGTTTGCCTCTGAATATGAGGTAAGCTTTCCTTTAGTTAGGTTTAAATACTTTAAACCTTCACCGTAAGTGCCAATCCAGAGACTATTTGTGTCAGTCTGTAGGAGGGATGTAATATGTGCATTATTACTACCTTCTGAAGTCGTCACATAAGGAATAAAAATATTTTTGTCGTTTTCTTCTATCATTTTAAATAGACCATCATTGGTCGTTACAAACCAAAAATTATTTTTTAAATCTTGGTATATTACTTTAACTGCGCCGTCTCCAATGCTATTGCTTAGGTTAGATGGATGATAGAATGTATAAGATAAATCAGTCTTATTTAATAGTGATAGGCCTGCTCTTGAGCCAATCCATAGTTGATTATTCTTGTACGGCTTAATTTGATAGACTCTAATACTTTGGTCAATTGAGTTTTCTAAAAACTCAACTTTTGTGAAGTGATAGTCGTAAGGCGATTTGATGGTGAGTATAAAGAGGCCATCATCATATCCGAGCCAAATTTTTTGAGGTGTTTCTGGATATATACTCATTAAATAGTGCTCATTCTTTTCTGCTCTATAGAAATGTGAGAATTTATTTTTAAGAGGATGGTAAATTGTTAGGTCTTTCTTTGTTCCAATGTATATTGATTCAGTACTGTCTTCACTAAAACTCCATACATTTTGGTCAACCAATCCTTGTTCTGAATTATTGTTAATACCAACAACCGTGAACCCTTGTTTATAGGTGTCAAATTTGGCAATTCCTTTTTCAGTCCCAATCCATACATTTCCAGAATTATCGTTAAATATGGTATTTATATGGTCGTCGCATAAGCTATAAGGATTGTAAGGGTTTGTGGAATACTGATAAAGGACAGCTTTTTTGGCATACATATCATTCAAAAGATACAGTCCGTAATCCTTTGTGCCAAACCAAATCTTTTTATCATTTTCAAAAAAAATGGAAGTGATGTTTTGATATTTTATCTCTGGAAAATCTGCAAAATAAGTAGTTTCAAAATTTTGATCAATATTAAATACACCAGCCTCCGTACAAACCACTATGTTATTATTGTAAAAATAAAACCGATTGATTTTTGAATTGGTGAGGGACTGATCTAATTTTTTAAAAGATTTGTAAGGGTAAGTTGAAAAAAAGATATCGCCATAGGTATTACCAATCCATAATCTATCAAGTGGATCAATAAACAGGGTTGAAAAATTTGTACTATTACCCAGTGATCCAATATTTCTAACATCTTTTGAATCGGTATTGATGCAATTAATGCCATGTTTTTCTGAGAGTGCCCATATATTTTCATCTTTATCAATGGCCAAGGTTGTAAAAATATATCCCCGAAGTTTCGGGTAATCTTTTCTGTTAATTGATTGTATTTTACCTGTTAAAGGATCAATTTTTCCAATACCCCTATTGGTGCCAAACCATAGTTGCCCTGCTTTATCTTCGTATAAAGAATGGAGATAGTTATTCGGTAGTGAAACGGAATCGTTTAGTTGATTTTTGTATATGTTGAATTCGTAGCCATTAAATCTATTAAGACCATCTTGTGTCGAAATCCAAATGTAGCCGAACCGGTCTTGAACAATTCCTGTTATATGACTTTGCGACAAGCCGTCTTCAATACTGTATGAGTCGAATTTAACACTTTGCTGGGCATGAAGGGTAATGGTAAATAGTAGTCCGAAAAGTACAGCACAGTGTTTATACATGCCTATATTTTTAATCCAATCACAAGGATATCATCAATTTGGTCCATTTTACCTTGCCAATGAACTAATCTTCTATTCAGTTCTTTACCTTGTTCTTTTATTGGCATATCCTTGACATCAAGCAAATATTCTCTAAACCTATTGTACATCAATTTTCGCCCTTTTGGACCGCCAAATTGATCAGGATAGCCATCAGAAAATATATAAACACTATCGCCTTTTTCTAATTGAATGGTGTGATTTTGGAAGTGATTCATGCCTGGTGTAAATGAACCAATAGCCATTTTATTAGGCTTAGTAATGAGAAACTTATCGTCTCTTATAATGTAAAGTGGGTTGTTGGCACCAGCGTATTCCAATTCTAGTGTATTGTAATTGATGGAGCAAATAGCTACATCCATCCCATCACGTACTTCGTTAGATATATCTCCTTTATTCAGTGAATCGAAAATGCTTTTATTAAGAAAATCTAAAATAGCAGCTGGCTGATCCAATTGCGCTTCATTAATGGCCGATTTAAGACCATTGGAACCAAGTAAACTCATGAAAGCTCCTGGAACGCCATGACCAGTGCAATCAACTACGGAAAATAAGGACTTTTTCTCTAATTTTTCAAACCAGTAAAAATCTCCAGATACAATGTCTTTTGGTTTATAGAGAACAAATGATTCAGGACAAACAGTTAAGACCTTTTCATCTGTTGGAAGGATTGAGTTCTGTAATCGCTTTGCATAAACAATACTGTCTCTTACGTCTTTATAAAGTTCTTGGACTTTTTCTCGTTGTTTTTCAATTTCATCTCTTTGCTTTACAACTTCCTCAGTTCGCTCTTTAACTTTTTGTTCCAAATTTCTTTCCGTTTCTTTTAACTCGTCACGCATGACAAGCAAGGCATGTCCTAATTCATCATTTTCACTTAAAGGCTTATATGGTGAGTCGAATTTACTTTGACCCACATCACGTGCAAATTGCGTTGTTTTCTTTAAACCGCTTACCAAATGATTCATGGCATCTGACATTTCGCCTATTTCATCATTACTGACCCTAGCTGAACTGTTAGGAATAATGCCCTTTCCGAGTGCTAACAGAACCTTCTTTAAGTACCGGACAGGCGTTACAATCGACCGCGTTGTAAAAATGGCAATAATGATCGATAAAAATATGAGGGTGGCTCCTAGTATCCAGTAAAACGTTAAGCCCTGGAAACGCTCTTTGGCAGCTATTGACGACTCGGAGCTAAACTCCAATAATTCTTCTTCTTTATTTTCAAAATTTTGTAACAATTTTCGTAATTCATATTGAATTTGTTTATTTAAATTGTCAACTGGACCTGCTTCAGATACGATATGGTTTGCTTGAAAAAATTGTAAATCTACATCATAACTGGCCATGTCAGGCAAGTAATACATAATCTCTTCATAACTATCAAATAGCTCATCAATTAACGTGTCTATTTTTCGAAATAATTCCTGGTTGTCAGGGTCTTCCCAAAATTTTGAACTCTGTTTAATGTCATTGATGGTTTCAGGAATGCTTTTCGTAATAAAATTTCTTAAACGAATTTTGTTTGACGTTTCTTGGCCACTTTGTTGCGCAACCCATTGAACAGCTAGTTGTTTAGATTCATTGACTTGTAGACTTAGCTTCGCAATTTTTTCTTTTGACGGTGTAATTGATTCAATTAATATGGTTGATGTTTTATTAAACTCTTGGAAAGTATCAATACCTTTAGTAACTGATAGATAGGTTGCTCCAAAAACAACAATAATGAGGAGGATTAAAAATCCAAACCCCATTCCAATTTTTCTACCTATTGTGAGTTTAAAATTCATATTAATTTTTACTCATTATCTTTTAGGGGTTTGCCAGTTATTTTTTCAATTAAAGACTTATAATACAGTGACTTTTCATCTTCCTGCATGCCATGATAGATGTTTCTTAAGCCCATCAGTACTTCAATATTATTCGGATCCATTTCATGCGCTTTTAATAGAAAAGGTTCACCATTCTTGAAGAGTCTAAGTGCTGTTGATTGAATTTTGTTTAACTCATCAATGGTTGATTTTGGATCTGCCAACATGATCAAATCTGCGCCTAAGTTATAGTATGCCACCCCTATGGAATAGATGGCGTCATAATTATTTGGATCAATTGCTAAGGTTTTGTTGAATTTTTCAACAGCTGTGTTCAATTGACGCAGCTGATCATCAAGATCTGCAAATTGATTATTTTGCTGCCATGCAGACCCTAGCGTATTGAAGTAATTAATATCTAGTTGGTCGAAATCGTGTGTTGGATCATAATATTGTAAAAATTGTTCTTTGTATTTGAGGTAGCGTGCCTCACTTTTATTTAATTCTCCAGCTTTTAAAAATTCATATGCTTCATTATATGTTTTTAAGGTGGTGTTATAAATTGCTTTGTTTATCTGTTCTTGCAAGCTATTAGATGAAGCAATACTTTTTGCTTTACTTAATGAGGTTAATGCTTTTACTCTATTTCCATCTACGTTTTCTAACTCTCTGTATATTAGTCCGTGAAGGAAGTATAACCGATCAGTTGTTACTTCATTATTCATAACAGCAGAATCTATCCAAATTTTCGCATTTTGAAAATCATTCTGCTTATAATACTCGAAAGCCTTTAGCGCATAATTTGGTGCTTGAGCAGTCACATGAAAATGACTAAATCCCAGCAACAAAATAGATATGTATAAAACTATTTTCATTCAATTTTTTTTATAGCTAAGTCAATTAGCCTTGAAGCTATGACTAGTTTTTTCTTTTTCGCATTTCGCACATTTATTTCATACGACTGTTTGTTGTCTATTTCAACAAAATTGATAATAGCACCCATGTTAAGTGCATTAGGCTTGTTGGTAATAAATAGTGTACTTGTGCTTTTGAGCTTTGTATTTACTGCTGATAGCAATTTACTGCTAGATTTGTCTAGAAACAGAATATTTGGTTCTTCTATATGGTCAGGCGACAAGTATCGTACAATTTGTATTTTTTGTCCACCAATAGACTTTCCATTATATTTTTTGGTCAATTCTTTGTAAACGTAGTCGTTAGAACTTAAAATTGCTATCGTAAAGTCATTTTTTTTATAACTACTAGGCCAATCAGTTAAAGTAGCAAAATTATATATATAAAGCGCTTTAAGTGTACTTTGCGTGTCCCTAAACTCACTGTTACCACTTTGATTATTAATCGAAGTAAAAGTCAGTAGTGATAAAAAAAGTAATATATAAAGTTTTATATTCAAATTTTTTAGGTTGTACGGGGTTCTAACTTACTAAAATAATGCCAAACTTTTTAGTTTTTAGTTGATTGTTTCAGTGGTTGCCATGTTAACCATGTCTCTATCAAGAAGATATAGTCCGCCTTTGTCGTTTCCAATTAATTTAATTTTATCTAAAATATTTCTAGCTAAAGCTTCCTCTTCTAATTGCTCTGCTACATACCATTGCATAAAATTATGCGTTGTATAATCCTTCATTTCTATACATAAATGCACTATTTCATTAATTGAATTTGTTACCATAATTTCGTGACTGAGCAGATCGTTGAATAATTCTTCTATTGAAGTAAACGAATCTTTAGGTTTATTAATGGGCGGAATCTCAGCTTTTCCACCACGCTCATTGACAAACTTAATGAGTTTTAACATATGCATTCGTTCTTCATCTGCATGCGCATATAGAAACTGTGAAATACCACTTAAGCCATTTTGTTCTGCCCAATTAGCCATTGAAAGGTATAACTGCGAAGAATTTGCTTCTTTTGTGATTTGGAGGTTAAGTGCTTTTTCAATTGCTTTGTGTGACATAGTATATTATTTGTGTAACAAATTTAACTTTTAAGGTAAATTATACCTAATTTTATTAAGAATATTTTTTAGATGAAACCAGCAAAGAAAAAGAGAGTTGTGAAAAAAAAAGTGACATTGCAAAAGAAGATTTTAAACATCTTTCAGTCCGAGATTAAAAAGACATATAATTACAAGCAGATTGCTGGTATTTTAAAAGAAAATAATGCAGAAGACAGAAAATTAATATACAGTATATTGCTGGATATGAGTGACCAAGGCTTATTGAAGGAGGTTTCTAAAGGCAAGTTCAAAAGTGCACAGAATCCTCAAATTTTGGAAGGGAGAATTGAAATTACAAAAAGAGGGGCAGGTTATGTTATTTCAGATGCTGGGGATGTTTTTATTGCACCAAAAAGCATAAACAGGGCACTTCATGGCGACCTTGTTAAAGTTCATGTGTTCAAAAGTAGAGGGAAAAAGAGCCGTGAAGGTGAGGTGCTCGAAATACTTGAGCGCGCCAACAAGACAATAGTTGGTACAATTGAACTCAATGAGAAGTTTGCTTTTTTAGTGCCAGACAATTATAAAATTGATATTGATATCTTCATTCCTCTGTCAAAACTAAATGGTGCAAAAGCCGGATACAAAGCCATTGCAAAGCTTTTAGAATGGCCTGAGTCTGCCAAAAATCCTTTTGGAGAAATTATTGAAGTGCTAGGAAGACCAGAGTCGAATGATGCAGAAATGAAAGCCATTTTGGCCGCTAATGGTATCCCTTCTGTATTTCCTGAAGCGGTTTTAGCTGAAGCCGCAGCCATATCAACTCTTATTCCCGAAACTGAAATTTCTAAACGTAAAGATTTACGTGATATATTAACTTTTACAATCGATCCAACTGACGCACGTGATTTTGATGATGCCATTTCTTTTCGCAAATTGACCAATGGCCATGTAGAAATTGGCGTACATATTGCAGATGTTGGCCACTATGTGACACCCAATTCTGCTCTTGATAAAGAGGCTTATACTAGAGGTAACTCTGTTTATTTGGTTGATCGTGTCATCCCTATGTTGCCTGAGCGTTTATCAAATGGCGTTTGTTCTCTGCGACCAAATGAAGAAAAATTGACGTTTTCAGCTATTTTTGAAATGGACGATCAGGCTGCCATTCATAATGAGTGGTTCGGAAAGACTGTGATAAATTCTAATCACCGCTTTACCTATGAAGATGCTCAAAATATTATTGAAACAGGAAAAGGAGAACATAGTGAAGCACTATTAGCCGTGGATAAGCTGGCAAAGATCTTGCGAAAAGCTCGACTGAAAAATGGTGCGCTTGAAATTCAAAGTGAGGAATTGAGGTTTGAGTTGAACGAAGAAGGAGTACCCATAAATACCTATAAAAAACGTACCAAAGATGCTAACAAATTAGTAGAAGAATTTATGCTAATGGCTAATAAAAAGGTGGCCAAATTTGTGGGTGATACTCAGAAGAGAAAAACAGTGATTCCATTTATTTACAGAGTGCACGATAAGCCAGATAAAGAAAAAGTAGAACTCTTTAGCGTCTTTTTACAAAAGTTTGACAAGGCATTTACTTATAAAAATGATAGAGATATAGCTTTAAAAATGAATGAATTATTTGAAGAATTGAAAGACGAACCGAGTTTTTCTATGATTCAAAGTATGGCCATTAGAACTATGGCTAAAGCTGTATACGATACTGAAAACATTGGCCATTATGGGCTAGGTTTTAGATACTATACCCATTTCACTTCTCCTATTCGTCGGTATGCCGATTTATTGGTCCACCGAATTCTATTGGAAACATTGGAGAAACAGAACAAACAACACCCTGGTTTAACTGATACAGCTTTACATATTTCTCAAACTGAAAGAAGGGCTGTAAATGCAGAGCGTGATTCTCAAAAGTTTTTCCAAGCATTTTATGTGAAAGATAGAATTGGTGAATCTTTTAATGGGGTTATTACTGGTATAACTGACTGGGGTATGTACGTAGAAATGACAGATTTAAATTGTGAGGGTATGGTTCAAATAAAATCAATTCAAGATGATAAATACTATTTTGATGAAAAAAAGTATGCTGTGGTGGGCCTAAAGTATGGAGAGGAATTTAATGTAGGAGATAGATTAATTGTAATTATTGAGAAAGTGAGCCTTACAAGAAAGCAAATTGATTTAAAACTAATGCAATAATTAGTTCTTTAGTCAATAAATTTTCCTTTCAACTTGTAAGTATATCCGATTTGATAGATGTGCTCTTGAAAAGGAACGCCTTGCAGGGATTTTTGAAGTGTATATTCAAATTTTAAGTGGTGCCTTTTGCTAATTTTATAGGAAGTGCCGGCAATGATTCGATATCGCGAAAGATTTGCATCATTCACATTATAGAATAGTTCATGGCTGATGCTAGGTTTACAATCTTTCCAACTATAATCAAAGCCATATCTAAATCTTATTAGTGTTCTTTTTTGAGGTAGTATGTAGTCGTTGAGTGGGCTTAACCGATCAAAATCATGTTGGAATCTCATGCGCATGTCAATGTCTAGTTTACTCAAAAGTTCATATTTGAATTTAATATCTGAAAATAAGCGTTGATCAATTGCGTAATTCACAGTTTTTAAATCATTTGACAGCCTGTAACCCAAGGCAATTTTAGCGAGTTTGCCTACTTCATAGTCAATAGTTCCTTGTATAAAACTACTGGTCAAACGACTCATATTGTCGGCAAATCTAAACTGTGTGTTAAGCTCAAAGTTAAAGTCTGAATTAATTTTGCCTTCAATGGATGCAGAGGTCCATAATAATGCATCTTCATTTTGAGCTTGCACCAAAAAATGAGTTAAAATTAAAAAGGAAAAAGCAACTTTTTTAGTCATTGTTTATAAATTCTCCAGCATTTACTATTTCACCTTTTTCAGAAATTGTGATTGACTTTAAATATGCTGTTTCACCGCTAACACATGTGTCACAGTCTGAATAAATGTATACCTTGTATTCTCCTGGTGTTAAGTAAGAAAATTTAAAGCTCCCATCATAGCTAGATGATGTTTTGTCGTCATAGCCTTCCGTATTGCTGCCATATATTATGAAAATGTCTTCATCTGCAGCCGGATAAGTTGCTATTAATTCGCCTGCACCATTATAATTTTTTGTTGTCACAACTCCAATAATGGTAGCTGTTCCACCTTCTCCTTCAACTTTCTTACAGGAAAATGCTAATAGTACTAAAGTTATTATTAATAAACTGTTTTTCATAAAATACGACTTCAAAGTTCAGACTAATTTTAAACGAAATTAACATAAAATTATTTTACATTTAACATATGAAAAGAATCTTTTAGATGAGAGTATTTTTGATATGTGTTTTAATTTGGTCTTTTAGTGTTAATGGGCAGATAGTTATAAATGAGTTTTCATGTGCTAATATAAGCGGTCCAGTTGACTTTTCGGGCGATAGAAATGACTGGATAGAATTCTATAATAACTCAGGAGCAGCAGTAAATTTAACGGGTTACTTTTTATCTGATAAGCCTAGTAAACCTAACAAATGGGAGTTTCCATCAGGGATAATACCAGCAAATGGGCACCTAATTGTCCATTGTTCAGGCAAAGATGGCTTATTTTCTGGCGAGTTACATACCAATTTTGGATTGGTACAAACAAGTGACGAATGGATTATTTTATCTGCTCCAAATGGTGCTGTGGTGGATAGCTTAAAAATAAACAAGCCTAATCAAGCAGATCATTCTTACGGTAGAATTGTAGATGGACACACTGCATGGGGTGTGTTCTTAAATCCAAGTTTTGGAACATCCAACAATAATGTTATTAATTATTATACACCCGCGCCAAACTACAGTATTCCAAGTGGTTTTTATAGTGGGCCACAAATAATTACCCTAACGAGTACCAATCCAAATGTTGTTATTAGGTATACTACGGACGGGTCGGAACCCAACACAGCATCTCCAGTGTATAGTGCTCCCATTTCAATAAACGCTACTACCGTCCTTAGGTCAAAAGCCTTTCCTACTAATACAAACGGTGTTGCACCTAGCTTTATAGAAACAAATACGTACTTTATAAATACGAATCATAATTTACCTGTTTTGTCAATTTGTGGTGATGACTTGCAACCATTTCTTGAAAATAGTATTGCTGGGGCATTTACATCTAACTTTAAAGGCGCATTTGAATTGTATGAGTCTAATCAGCAGTTAGTATCTGAAGGTCAAGGCGATTATAATAAACATGGCAATGATTCATGGGCTTATGGTCAAAGAGGTTTTGATTTTATTATGCGCGACCAATTAGGATATGATTATGCTATCAGACATCAAATATTTCCCAATAAATCGCGCGATAAATTTCAAAGAATTATTGTAAAGGCTGCCGCAAACGACAATGTTTCTTTTGAGCCTGGAGGGGCCCATATTAGAGACGCATATGTGCACACGTTATCTCAAATTGGCAAATTAAGAATGGATGAGCGGACAAGCAGATTTTGTGTGGTTTACCTCAATGGACAATATTGGGGAATTTACGATATAAGAGAAAAAGTAGATGACAATGATTTTACAGCGTATTATTACGATCAAAAAGACATAGATTTCATAAAAACATGGGGTGGTACTTGGGCTGAGTACGGAAGTCTATCGCATTGGAATGATTTGTACAATTTCATAGATGTGAATAATATGGGATTACAAACAAACTACGATTATGTTGATAGTTTATATAATGTTGGGAGTTTGATCGATTACGTAGTTTTAAATAGCTACACCGTGTGTTCAGATTGGTTAAATTGGAATACAGCTTGGTGGCATGGTCACAACCCTGATGGGGATAAAAAAAAATTCCGGTATGCATTGTGGGATATGGATGCGACTTTTGGTCACTATATAAATTATACTAACATTCCTTCTACAGACCCCACCGCCGATCCTTGCAATCCAGAATTGCTGGCAGGAACTTCTTCGGATCCTGAAGGACATATGGCTATTCTAAATAAATTAATGGCTAACCCAATATTTGAACAAGCTTATATTTCTCGCTATATTGATTTGTCAAATACAATTTTTTCATGTGATAATATGATAGCTATATTAGATAGTATGGCTGCAGTTATTCGACCTGAGATGGCAAATCAAACTGCGAGATGGGGTAGCTCTGTAAGTCAATGGGAGACTAATTTAGCGCAAATGAAGAGCTTTATTCAAGACCGGTGTGCAGCCTTAAGTACAGGATTGATTGGTTGCTACAATTTAAGTGGTCCTTACAATGTGACTTTTGACGTAACCCCCCCTAATTCTGGAGAAATAAAAACCAATTCAGTCTGGTTACCATTTTACATTTTTAATGGAACACTTTATGGTGGTTTAGAAACGTATTTAATAGCTAAAGCAGAAAATGGCTTCTCTTTTGATCACTGGGAATCTCAAATTCATGGATTTAACAATGCCCAAACCCCTACAGATACAGTTGAGTTTTTAATGGATGATGAAATCGTAGCATTTTTTACAGAGATTCCTGAAGATGAGCCCCAAGACTCAGTTGATCAGATTGCTAACTACACAGGATTTCATTTACCAACAGGATTCTCTCCAAATGGTGATGGTATTAATGATATGCTTAATTTCTTTGTTGGAAATGACGTTGTTAACTTTAATTTGGCGATTTATGACAGATGGGGCACTGAAATATTTAGGTCGGATTTAAACAATCATTTTTGGGATGGCAAAGTGGGTAACCAACTCGTGAATGCCGGTGTCTATGCGTATGGGTTGCAATACACATTAACGTCGGGACAAGTAGTAACTAAATCAGGAAACATTACCCTAATTCGCTAGCATGAAATTACTGATGATAGTTTTAATCTGTTTATCTGCTAATCTGTGGGCGCAGGACATTCATTTCTCTCAATTGGGTGTCAATAATTTAGTCAATAATCCAGCAGCAGCAGGTTTTTATAGGGGCTGGGAAAGGTTATCAATTAATCATAAAAACCAGTGGGTTAACGCTAATACAAGTTTTTTAACAACAGCTATTGCAGCAGATGTTAATTTATTTAAACCGAGAAGAGATATAGGTGCTTATATAGGTGTTGGTATTATTTTTTATAACGACATAGGCGGGGATAGCCAATTTGGACTTCGACATTTTAGTGCTAGTATAAGTGGTATTGTTCCTCTAAACAGAAATAATCGTGTGTCTTTTGGTTTTTCACCTGGTTTTGGGCAAAAATCAGCTAATTTGGATGGCGTATTATTTCCAAATCAGTTTGATGGTCAGTTTTTAAATGCAAGCATATCAAGTTCGGAATTGAGTACTATTAGCTCAAGAATGTATGGCGATTTTAGTTTAGGCTTATTATATCAATATGGTTCAACTAGGCAATCGATTGCTGCAAGCCATCAAATGGCATTAACATTGGGCGTTGGATATCACCATTTTAATAGTCCGCAACTTAATTTTAATGGTTTGTATACTGAAAGTATTTACAGTAAAATGTCCGTTGGAGGAGAGCTTGTAAAAGATTTTACAGGTTCTAAAATGGGAATCGAAACCGTTATTAATTATTATAAACAAGGGCCCCACAAAGAATTTTTTTTATCTACCATGGCGAGGTATCAATTGATTTCTGGCAGTAAAATAACGAGGCTGAGAAAAACGGTAGTTTTATCTTACGGACTTGGCTATCGTCATAAAGATGCTATCATTCCAATGCTAAAATACCAGAAGGGCGACTGGCAGTTTGGGTTGTCATACGACATCACAGTTTCTTCATTAGGTTCATTCGCACGAGGCGGTGGGTTAGAATTTTCCCTTATATATAATAGTCAACGCTTTGCATTATTCAAAAGACGGTAATACGCTATTTATTGTTATACGTACTCATGGTTTTATCTAATCCTATAGTTACAAAACCTTTTATGAATTCATGTGCCATTTCTATGCGTTCAGGCAATTGGTCTTTTTCCTCAGAGTTCCATTCACTCAATACATAATTTGCTTGCTGGCCTGGGTGAAAATCATTGCCGATACCAAATTTAAGTCTTGGAAAGGTTGATGAATTCAAAACGGCAATGATATCTCTGAGACCATTGTGTCCGGCATGGCTACCTTTACCTTTCATCCGGAGTTTTCCGAAAGGGAGGGCTAAGTCATCTGTAATAACTAAAATATTGTCAGGCTTTATTTTTTCTCTAGTCATCCAATAGTTAACAGCTTTGCCACTTAAATTCATGTAGGTAGAAGGTTTAAGCAAAATCAGAGTTCTGCCTTTGAATTTAAGTTTTCCAATATCACCTAGCTTTTCGGTTTCAAAACTTTCTTCTGCAACTTTCATTAAAGCATCAAGCACCATAAAACCAATATTATGTCGCGTATTAGCGTATTCACTTCCTGGATTGCCCAAGCCAACTATAAGGTACTTCATATGATGGTAATAAAAAAGGTGACCACAAATGTAGTCACCTTTCTTTTATTTTTCAAATATAATTTATTCTGCACTTGCT
Source organism: Putridiphycobacter sp. (assembly GCA_033719695.1). Taxonomy (GTDB): domain Bacteria; phylum Bacteroidota; class Bacteroidia; order Flavobacteriales_D; family Crocinitomicaceae; genus Putridiphycobacter. The sequence goes on along the minus strand of JAWWDX010000007.1, from coordinate 3,344 downwards.
TCTTCTGCAGCAGCCTCAGCAGCTTCAGCTTCAGCAGCTTCTTCCTCTTCTTCAGTAAGAATAGCACCTCTAGACATTTTTACTGACACTACAACAGCATTCGCAGCATTCAATAATTTAATGCCATCAGTCTCTAATGCTTTCACTCTGATTGATTGACCAATTTTCAGTTTAGAAATATCAACCTTTATTGTGTCAGGAATGTCTTTTGGATATCCTAATACAGTTAACTTTCTAAATACTTGCTGTAATCTACCACCGTTCATTACACCAATTGATCTACCAAATAATGTTACTGGTATGTCAACTTTTACCATTTTATCATCCACTAACTCTAAAAAGTCAACATGCATGAACTTATCAGTTACAGGGTGTTGTTGAAATTCTTGAATAATAGCTTTTACAGTTGTGCCATCAATATCTATGTTTACAGCATAAACATCTGGTGAATACATAATTTTGTGTAAATCCACGTGTTTTACACTGAAATGCGTTTGTTTTCCTGAACCATATACAACACATGGTACTCTTCCACTGTTTCTAACAGCCTTGGCATCTTTTTTCCCTACGTTCGCTCTTAACGAACCGCTCAATGATACTTCTTTCATTTTTATTTTGATTATTTAATTTACGATATAATAAAGTGTGAACTGATTGATTCATGATTTACCATGCTTTTCATCACATCAGCATATAATTGTGCCACACTTAGCACTTTAATTTTACTACAATCTTTTTTCAAAGGTATGGAGTCTGTAACAATTAATTCCGTTAAAGCAGAATTCTCAATTCTCTCGATAGCTGGGCCAGATAAAACAGCATGTGTACAAAATGCTCTGACAGACAAGGCCCCGTTTTGCATAAATAAATCTGCTGCTTTTGTTAAAGTTCCTGCTGTGTCAACCATGTCATCAACTAATATAACATCTTTACCCCTCACATCACCTATCACAGTCATTTCTGCAACCTCATTAGCCACTTTTCTTTGTTTGTGACACATGGCCAAGCCAAGGTTTAGTTTTTTAGCATACGAGTTAGCGCGCTTTGCACCACCAGCATCTGGAGCAGCCATTATGAGGTTACCTGTATCAATGCTCTGCAAATAAGGAATAAAAATGGTTGAGGCATATAAGTGATCTACAGGAATCTCGAAAAAACCCTGAATTTGATCAGCATGTAAATCCATAGTCATTATTCGATCTACACCAGTAGATCGTAACATGTTTGCGACCATTTTAGCACCAATGGGTACACGTGGTTTAGATTTTCTATCCTGTCTGGCAAATCCAAAATATGGAATGACAGCAACAACAGATTTAGCAGATGCTCTTCTAGCAGCATCAATCATGAGTAAAAGCTCAAACAAATTTTCAGTTGGTGGCATTGTTGATTGAATCAGAAATACATCTTGACCTCTAACAGTTTCTTCAAAAGAAGGTTCAAATTCACCATCACTAAATTCAGTAACCATTACATTTCCAAGGTTTTTACCAAAAGATAATGCAATCTTTTCAGCCAATTTCTTAGTTGCTCTTCCTGAAAATATTTTAACACCTGCTGACATGCCTTTTTTATTGGAGTGCAAATGTAGGTAAATATTGCAAATCACCAAATATTATCTGGTAATAAGTCCGCCGGCATGCAATTAATTTCATGGAAAAACAATACCTTTATGCTCACTTTTTATATTTTTATTTTGTGAACAACAGACAACCAATTACAGTCGGTCGTCTGAAATAAAATTGAAATACTTTAAAAAACGACATCATGAAATACGAGCAAATCGACAAAACATTGTTTATCAAAAACCGAGAGAAATTTATAGCCAAAATGGCGCCTAGTTCAGTGGCCATTTTTAATTCTAATGATATTTATCCTATCAGCGCAGATAGTACCATGCCTTTTCAGCAACACAGAGATATCTTTTATCTATCGGGTGTTGATCAAGAGGAAAGCATTCTTGTTTTGTGTCCAGATGCCTTTGATGAAAAACACAGAGAGATTTTATTTTTGAAAGAAACTAATGACCACATTGCTGTATGGGAAGGAGAGAAGTTGACAAAAGAACGTGCCTTTGAAACTGCAGGTATTAAGTCGGTATTTTGGCTAAACGAATTTGAAAGCGTGATGAAACAAATAATGGTACAGGTCAAAAATGTGTACATTAATACCAATCAACATACTAGAGCAAACACTGAAGTTGAAACACGCGAGGATCGATTTATTAAGGCATTCAAACCAAAACACCCAGGGCATCAATTCTTAAATTCGGCCACAATTCTGCATAGCATTAGAAGTGTTAAGGAGCCTGAAGAGATTGCTTTAATGCAAAAAGCATGTGATATTACTGAGAAAGGATTTCGCAGGATTTTAAAATCCATTCAACCTGGTATTTTTGAGTATGAAATTGAAGCAGAATTAATGCATGAATTTTTAAAGAATAGGTCTAAAGGTTGGGCATATACTCCAATTATTGGTTCTGGTCCTGCGGCCTGCGTGTTACATTATATTGAAAACAATAAAAAATGTGAAAGCGGAGACGTTATTTTAATGGATTTTGGAGCTGAGTACGCCAATTATGCGTCAGATATGACCCGTTGCGTGCCTGTAAATGGCAGATTTACTGATAGGCAAAAAGCGGTTTACAATGCTGTTCTCTCTGTTAAAAAAGAGGCAGAAAAATTGCTAGTACCAGGAACATTTTTACATGAGTATCATAAGGAAGTTGGCCATTTGATGGAAACACAATTATTAGCTTTGGGACTTCTAGATAAAACAGACATTAAGAATCAAAACCCTGATTGGCCAGCATATAAGAAGTATTTTATGCATGGTACATCACACTTTATTGGTTTGGATACGCATGACGTAGGGTCATGGACAGAACCTCTAAAAGCTGGAATGGTTTTTACGTGTGAACCCGGAATTTATATTCCAGCAGAAGGACTAGGTATTAGACTTGAAGATGATCTGGTGGTTCAAAATGCAGGTTCTCCTTTTAATTTAATGAGCAGTATTCCAATAGAAGTAGAAGAGATTGAAGATTTGATGAATGAATAAAATTCTGAATCTAAACGGATGCTTAGTAAGCTACCGTATAGTTGGAACAGGTAGTCCAATTATATTGTTACACGGGTTTCTGGAAGACCTAACAATGTGGGATAGAGTTTCGTTACTTTTGCAAACATCTCATACAGTTCTCGCAATAGATTTGCCTGGTCATGGCCTTTCCAATTGCCAAATGGAAGCGAAAAACATGGCAAATATGGCTAGGGTTGTAAAAGCCGTTTGTGATACTGAAAAAATAGCCAATCCAATTGTTTTTGGTCACTCTATGGGTGGTT
>JAWWDX010000006.1:0-28017 GCA_033719695.1 Putridiphycobacter sp. | reverse complement strand
TCACCCAGGTAATATACTAGTCAATGAGCTAGGTGAAATAATATTATTAGATTTTGGTGCTGTTGGAACGCTTTCTGATAAAACTAGAAAGGAAATCCCCAAGTTTTTACAAGCCATTGTGGCAAATGATACCGACAAAGTATTATCATCCATGCAAAAAATGGGATTTGTTGGCAAAGATAAAGACACAGAAAAAACCGCTCAAAAGATGATTGAGGCTATGAACGATTTTATTAATAGCGGCGTTAATTTTTCTGATTTGGATTACGATACTATAAAAAATTCTAATATTGATCAGTTACGAAAAGAACTTGGTTTTAAAGAGCTTACCTCAACATTTGACGTGCCAAAAGATTGGATATTATTGCAAAGGTCTTTGGTGCTTTTACTTGGAATTTATGCCAGTATTTCACCAGATTATAATCCAGTAAAAACAATTAAGCCTTTTATTAAAAAAATGGTTTTAAGTAAAGAAGGTTTCAAAAATTTAGTTGTCGATTCTTTATTTTCACAAGCCACTACATTATTGGGTATACCTAGAAAATTTGACACATTTTTAACCAAGGCAAACAAAGGCCAAATTGAGATAGAAATTAAGGGAATGGAAAGAGCTCATAAAAAAAGAAATGTTTTGAACTGGCAGTTTTTTATAGGGGCCTGCGCGTTTATGTCTTTAGTATTGGCGTTTGTAGCAAATCATTTTCAAAATAGTAAATACGAGCAGGCTTTCAATACAATGAGCATTGTGTTAGGAGCTATTTTTTTATTGCAAATTATTCGTTTTTGGTTTCAGAAATTGTGAAACCCATAATATATAGGGTAATGCCGTTGCAATATTGTTATTATGCAAACAACATTTAATCTTTTCTTACATTTAATTTAACAGCCACAAAGTATCATTCAGCCTAATTTTGCGGGCAATATGAAAAAGTTAAATTACTTTCGCTTATTTGTCTTTCTACTGGTTATTTTACTAGCCTCTTTATATGAATTAAGTAAAGATTACAAAAAGTATCAAGCCTCTCAAGATGATGCTAAAGCAAATAAGGATTTAGTGCAAAAAGCTGAATCTAATTGATTACCTTAACAGTATTCTCTGACACTTCAAGAGTTGACATTTTACCAAAGGTTAGTGCTCTATTGTCATCAATATGGCCTGCAGGAAAGTCAAAACAAACCGGATAATTGTAGGATTTGACATGATTTAAAATGACAGATTCTAGTGACTTACCAAAAGGCACCTCGGTGTCTTTAATATTGGACATGCCACCAACAATCAATCCTGCCAGGCGTTTTAATTTTCCAGCTTTCGTTAGTGACCATAACATTCTGTCAATAGTATAAATATATTCGCTGACGTCTTCAATAAATAAAATTTTTCCATCAAAATTACAGTCAGAATTTGTTCCAATTAAGGTTTGAATCATTGCTAAGTTACCTCCAATAATTTCTGCATTTGCAATGCCTGTTCTGTTGTGCAGATTTGGGAAAACAGCATACCTATTGCTCTCTCCTATGATACTGCGCTGAAGCGCAATTAAGCTTTTTTTGGTATTCTCGGGAAAATTCAAAGGCATGGTAGCATGACAAGTTTGAAAACCCAATTTATGACAATGTAAATGAAAAACGGTAATGTCACTAAAGCCCACAATTAATTTAGGTTGCTTTAGAAGCGGTGTAAAGTCTAATTTATCAATAATTTGAATGCTGCCATAACCTCCTCTAGCACATAAAATTACATCAATAGTATGATCGTTAATAGCGGCTTGAAAATCAGACAGGCGCTCAGTTTCTGTTCCTGAGAAATAATTATTGGCCCCCGCAGCATATTGCCCAACCGAAACATGATGGCCTTCTGCAGTTAAGTGTCTAACAGCCCCTTCTATCAACTCGGAAGAGATGGCCTTGGCCGGAGAAACGATTCTTATATTTTTACTCATCAGGGTTAAAAATACAATATGGAATCCAATTGCACCAAATCCTTTTACTATTTTTGTGAATTATCAAGACGTTAAGTATGAGTGAAAAATTTACTGTAACCGCTGCCCTTCCATACGCCAACGGACCCTTGCATTTAGGTCACGTTGCTGGTGTGTATTTACCTGCAGATATTTTTGTACGTTTCTTAAGAATGAAAAACGAAGATGTGTTTTTTGTCTGTGGAAGCGACGAGCATGGCGCAGCAATTACCTTGCGGGCAAAAAAAGAAGGTATAACACCTCAGGAGATAGTAGATAAATACCATGCAATTAACAGTAAAGCTTTTGCTGATTTTGATATTTCATTTGATATGTTTTCGCGAACATCAAATCCAGTTCACCATCAAACAGCTCAAGATTTTTTTAAAGTATTAAACGAAAAAGGGGCATTTATCAAACAAACTACTGAGCAATTTTATGATGAAGATTTTCAACAGTTTTTAGCCGATAGATATGTTACAGGAGATTGCCCAAACTGTAATAATCCTGGTGCCTATGGTGATCAATGCGAAAAATGTGGTTCAGCACTTAGTCCAACAGAATTGATCAACCCTGTGTCAACCTTAAGCGGAAAAAAGCCCATTTTAAAAGAAACAAGTCACTGGTTTTTACCAATGGAACGACATGAAACATGGTTAAAAGAATGGATTTCAGAAGGAATATTGGATGGCAAAACGCATCACGACCCAGCTAAATGGCGAAATCAAGTTAATGGACAGTCGTTAAGTTGGATTAACGGCGGTTTGCACCCACGTGCCATGACTAGAGATTTAGATTGGGGCGTAAAAGTGCCAGTTGATGGAGCTGATGGAAAAGTACTGTATGTGTGGTTGGATGCACCGATTGGCTATATTTCTGCAACAAAGGAATGGGCAAGTGAAAACAATAAAAACTGGGAAGACTATTGGACAGGGGACAGAAAATTAGTCCATTTTATTGGTAAGGACAATATTGTTTTCCATACCATTATTTTCCCTATTTTATTAAAAGAACATGGCGGCCTTGTATTACCTGATAATGTACCTGCATATGAATTTTTAAACCTGGAAGGGGATAAATTATCAACATCCAGAAATTGGGCAGTTTGGTTACACGAGTTTATGGCTGAAAATCCAGATAAAAAGGATGAGTTAAAATACGTTCTAACAGCTATCGCTCCTGAAAGCAAAGACAGTGAATTTACATGGGCTGAATTTCAAGCAAGAATTAATAATGAATTGGCAGACGTATTTGGTAATTTTGTGAATCGTGCCATTGTATTAACACATAAATATTTTGAAGGTAAAGTGCCCACAAGAGGTGAACTAACAACATATGATCAAGAGGTTTTGAATGCGTTAGCAGATTACCCAACCAAAATAGAGAAATTGATAAGAGCCTATAAACTCAGAGAGGCGCAAACAGAGGCTATGAACTTGGCGCGACTTGGCAATAAATATTTGGCAGAAACTGAACCATGGAAGCTGGCCAAAACAGATATGGAACGCGTTAAGACTATTTTAAATATAGGTTTGCAGATTACCGCTAATCTAACAGTCGTTTTTCAGCCTTTTTTGCCTGAAAAAGCAAAAAAGCTCGCTTCATTTTTAAATATTGAAACTTTGAAATGGGATGCTGCGGGCAAAAATGACCTGCTTAATGATCATCACCAATTAAATAAAGCGAGCATTTTAGTCACTAAAATTGATGATGATTTTGTTGCTGCGCAATTGGCAAAGTTAGAGGCGTCCAAAATTGAGAGTATATCCGCATTTGCTCCTCAAAAAGACAATATATCATTCGACGATTTTTCTAAATTAGATGTAAGGGTAGGGGTTATATTGGAAGCTGAAAAGGTACCTAAAGCCGATAAGCTTTTAAAGTTGTTAGTTGACACTGGGCTTGATAGGAGAACTGTTGTTTCTGGTATTGCTGAGCATTATCAGCCTCAAGAAATCATTGGAAGAAAAGTTTCGGTATTAATGAATTTGGCTCCTCGTAAAATTCGAGGTGTTGAATCGCAAGGAATGATTTTGATGGCCGAAAATAAGGACGGAAAATTGAGTTTTGTGTCGCCTGAGGACGGCTTTGAAGCAGGGGGAGACATTAGATAATGCATAATGTTCATAAAATCATACAGTTTCTGCTAAAGGCACCAAAGTTTCCTGGGCGCGATTTTTTAATAGAACGCCTACCGGAATGGTTTATTAGTAAAGCAAAAGGACCAGTAGAAATAGAAACGTTATTTGGATTTAAAATATGGCTAGACCCAACATTTGATAAAAATATTGAGAACGTTATATACAATCGAGGGGTATATGAGCAAGGCACGGTTGGTGTTTTGAAAAAATTTTTAAAAACAGGAGACACTTTTGTTGATGCTGGAGCCAATATTGGCTTTTTATCCCTGCTAGCGGCTGAAATTGTTGGACCCACTGGTAACGTACATGCATTTGAGCCTTATCCTGCCACTGTTGAGATATTAGAGCAAAACAAAGCCTTAAACAATTATAGTCAGATAGAAATACATTCATTTGCCTTGGGAAATGAGTCTGGACAGCAAACCATATTTACAGAAAACGAAAATAGAGGTGGAGCCTCAATAGTAAACCATTCAGATGGTAATGGGTTAATGATAAATGTTGAAAGACTAGATACAGTCGAAATTAATTCAAAAGTTAATGTTCTAAAAATTGACGTGGAAGGCTATGAGTTTGAGGTCTTAAAAGGAGCAGAACAAATTATCAAAACGGATCGACCATATTTAATTGTAGAATATAGTGTGGACCGAAATAATACCATTTCCTCTGATAAATTATTTCATTGGCTACAAACATTGGCATCATATAGGTTGTATAAGCTGAAACATGGTAAAGAACGAACATCAGCATTAGTAGAAATTAAAACCGTTGCAGACCTTCCCGTTCACGATAATATTTTTTGTGTGCCTATGTCTTAAATGTTTTTCGACAATACAAAATAATTACCTATTTTTGAGAGAGGCGCTCAGCTTAACTTACCAAAAGCGTCTGTTATCCCTATTTATCAATGTTACAGCTTTTGAAGTTTGTTTTATTCTATGTCTGTATGCACGTAACGTTGCACGCGCAGAAAGTAACACCAATATTTCAAACAGGTCATTTTTCAAAAGTGACAAAAGTTGATTTTCACCCCAATAATGAACACCTAATAAGTGCTGGTGAGGACGGAAAAATTATAGTTTGGGACATTAACTTAGGTTTACAGCGTGCAGAAGTACTAGCACACCAGTATGGGGTGCTAGATTTTGACATCTTAAATGAGCATGTCATGATTTCATTAGGTCAAAACAATGTCTTTAAAACATGGACGTTTCCTGAATTAGAACTTATCAATTCGTTTAGAATTGATGAAGATAGTCTGCAAGCATTCACCATACTATCAGCTAGTAAATTATGTGTCGTTGGTAAAACCCTTCATTTTTATGATTTTACTGATGGAAAATTAATAAACACTGAATATCAATCAAAAGGACTTTTCTCGAGTGTAGATTTTCATCCCATCAGAAATGAAATTATTGTAACTGGCCCAAAAGATAATTATGCAGTTGCTATTGACATTAAGGATCCTATTTATTTTAAACAGTATTATTTAGGGAATATTCACCGTGCCAAGTTTGCTGATAGCTTAGTACTACTTGCATCAACAAGTGGTTGGTTAAAGTACCATAATATCAATTCAGATAAAAGTAATATGCACGGATTATTTAATGATCTCAATTACATATCTGATATGGATGGGAACAAAAGTAGCGTGGCATTAGGTACAGCCTTTGGCTTTACAACAATTATAAATGCCACAGATTACAAAGTCATTACAACGGTTGGATTAAATGGGGTGCCTATTTCAGCGGTTTCCTATAGCAAAGATGGTAAATGGTTAGCCACTGCGAATACACAAGGGTCTATTTATATTTATGATGCGGAGCAGTATAGAATTAATAATATTTTAAAAGGCGCTTCTGCTAATATAACAGATGTTAAAGTGTTTGACAACAGTTTGGTTGTAGGTTTTGCCAATGGCATTATTCGTTATATAGACCTGCCCAATAATTTAATTAAAAGTAATTCTGTTAAACTTGACCAAATTCAAGAACAAAACGGAATAAATTACGCCATATTAGGAATAGATACAATGATTGATGGCAAGGTGTTTTTTGAGGTTCTTGAAACAGATCGGCACCATATAAAAACGAGTTTGATAACGAGTGCAAAAAGAATGACCGCAACTTGGGAGCTAAAAACAAATCAAATAGTCCTGACACAAAACGCAAATAATGATTCGTTTGATGCATTGGTCCGAAATAATTTCAATAAAAATAAGCCCTTCCAATTGGCTGATTATACAGAAAAGACTAGTCAGTTTATATTCGATAATTTCAATTATTTAATTAATGATAAAAGTTTCAATTTTTCAAACCTAGATAGTAAAATAGACTATGAAACAAAGCACTCTGCTCCCATTATAGGGTTGAGGTATATACCAAAATTTAGATTGATCTTGTCTTATTCAGATGACGGTAGTATCCGATTTTGGAAGCCGAACGGTCAATATTTAGCAGTTTTATATTTATCTGGCCAGTACAGTTTTTTTTACCAAAATGAAAATAATTTCTACTATGCAGCCAAAGAAATACTCAATAAAATTGGGTTTGTTTTTAACGGGAAATTATTCTCATACGAACAATACGACATTTATTATAATAGACCGGCAGAGGTGATGAAAATATTACCGTTTTTTAAGGCGGAAGACATCTCAGACTATCAAAAGGCTTATTTTAAGCGACTTCAAAAACTGGGAATTATGGTTAATGAGTTAGTGGTATCTAATAATTTACCTAAAATTGAAGTGGCGTATTTTGATGATTATAGTACTAAAAAGCAAGCCGTAAACTTCTCAATATCAATGGCAGCTTTAGAGGGAAAAATTGTGCGTTACTCATACTTAATAAATGGTATTGAAAAACAGTTTGAACTGACAGAACCAGCAGTGAGTTATAGCACTGAAGTTGAAATTGCACTAGCAAGCGGGATAAATCAAATTGAATTTTATTGCCTTGATGACAGTGGTGTAAAGTCCCTTTTAAAAAAGAAAGTGATAACCTGTGAAAGTAGTTTTGAAAAACCAACACTTTATCTAGTAACCGTCGGCATGTCTAACTATCAAAACAGCTCCTATAATTTAAAATATGCTGAAAAAGACGCCAATGAAATCAGCAAAATAATGCAAAAGAACAGAACTTATAAAACGGTTAAAACCATGAATATTTTAAATGCTGATTTTACTAAAAATGTGACCAAATCACTCAGTAGTTTTTTAAGAGAAGCCGAAATAAATGACGTTATCATTTTTTATTATGCGGGCCATGGTGTGTTAGACAATCAATATAATTATTACTTGGCCACTTACAACATGGATTTCGATAACCCAACCGGTATGGGATTGGCATTTGATGTTTTAGAAAACTTATTTGAAGGTCTAGTTTGTCGCAATAAATTAATGATGATAGATGCTTGCTTTAGTGGAGAAATTGATAAAACAAGCTTACAAGCAGATACAAGTCAATTTGAAAAGAAGGACGATATCAAGTTTAGAAATACGCAGTTGGCAGCAATTGATGGTAATGGTGATATGGGTATTTTTGAATTATCAAAACGAATTTTTACCGATTTAAGAGTCAGTAAAGGCACTAATATCCTTTCCTCATCCTCAGGTATAGAATATGCATTAGAGGGCGACAAATGGGGTAATGGGCTGTTTACATATGCATTAAAGAAAGGGTTAATTGAGGGAGAGGCAGATTTAAACGAGGATAAACAAATTCGAATTATGGAATTGCAGGTCTATTTGCGTGAAACGGTATCAGTTCTGTCTGAGGGGAACCAAAACCCCATTCTAAGAAAAGAAAATATTAAAAATAATTTTGTGATATGGTGAAAATATATTTCCTAATATTATCATTGATAGCCATTACTTGCTCATTTTGTCAAAGTTTAAGCTTAGGCGTAGGTGGTCGAGCTAGTAACCAATGGGTAGAGAATCAGTCCGCCTTTAATTTTGATATTATTAATACAAGTGGAGATACACTGATTTTGATGACTGAGCCAAACAGTATGAGCCTTACAAATGGATTGAGTTTTCCGATTTATGCGCGATTTAAAAGTAAACAAAACTGGTGGTTACAAGTGAATTATGGTTACGAAACATGGCGTATGGGCATTATTGGTCAAACCACACCAACCAGTTATGCAATAGAAACGGCCATCCAAGTAGAAGTAGACGCTTCTACTTCAACAGCTGATCCTGAAGACATAAGAGAGGCGGTCACAGATAAGGTATTGGAGGAAAATACTTATGACTTAGAAGCTTTTGAGCGGATTCAATATAATCGCTTGACGTTTGCCGTTGGTTCCTCTTTTAATAAGAGGGGTGTAGTTACCTTTTTCTACGGAGGTGGTTTCGATTTTTTTACTAGTAGTACGATAGAGTCTTATCAGGGCTTAGTATATGAAAAAGAAGCGGTTTCGCTAACGCATCATATTCTAGAAGCTATGCCAAAACTGGAGTCGTTTCAGCTATCTCCGTTTTTAAATTTCGGTATTGAGAAACAAAATATTAGGCTAGGTGTTGATTTTTCTTTTTTTGCTGGTCCTGTTTTTGGACAGCATAATACTAGAAATGATTATCTTGCTGATGCATTCAGAAGCACTGCACCGAATGATGAATCCAGTCAGGTAGTTAGAAATATTACCTCTATAGGTGTGATATTGAACTATACTTTATTTAACCAAAATTTTAACCAAGCCATTAATCCTGACAAAAAAAATGTTTTGGATCCTGTAGTAATTGGTCGCTATCGCCAAAAACCTAAATTATTTCAATATGGTGTGGCTCTGAACTTCCCTAATTTCCATAATTCGGGTTGGTCTGTTATTGATGATTTTGAATTACCCAATGAAGATGATATTTTTTTGTACGACAAAAGGTTAACTGATAAAGGAGACTATTACTTATCTGGTGTTTTGTTCAATGAATCTTCAGATGTGCTAGATTACCTTTATTTGGAAAAACAAGATGATGAAGTTTTTATAGACGATAACAACGAAGTAAAAACACGTGAATTAGCGACGACTGTTTTTTTAGATTGGGGAAATATTAATTCAATTGTAAAATCTCCAAAGCTTAGTGCTTTTGTTAGGATAAATCCTCACGAATTCTTTTCAGTAGACTTAAATGCAGGTTACCAAAATCATACCTATGGTATTAGAGGATACGAAACAATCAGCGAAACTATTGATAATGAAACTACGGTTCAAACAAAAAAAGTTGTATATCAAGAGAATTTTCATGAATTATCATTGGGGTTAAATACGTATGTACAAAAACAAATAAACAATGTAAGTCAATTGGGTGTTCACGTGGGTTTAAACTATAATATGTGGATTAACGGTGTATTCATAATTGAGCCAGGGGGTATAAACGATAGTGAATTGTTACAGGATTTTCATGATTATAACACGGGGCAAGAAGATGGAGTAAACGATCCAGACTTTAATGAAGCTAAAGAATGGAAAGGTCATCAAGGGTCTGACGAAGATGCCGATAAAGCCGTTTTTACTAAAGTAGATTATTACAATTATTATTATGATAATAAATCAGGGGCAGAAGATTATTATACGGACTATTCGCCTTATCTATTCAATACAATTGCTGCTAGAAGTTATTTTGAACTCCGCTTTGGAATCGATTATTATATTGAAAATTTAAAGTTTAATTTGTATGCTGAGCGGTCGTTACTTCGCAATAACACTATGTATAGCAGTTTGTTTACAGTAGGGATGGGCGTAAGTTTATTTTTGAATTAGTCTTTCTTAAATTTGGTGAGGAGCGTTTTGATGCTTCGAAAATTTAATAATACCCGCCGCAAACATAATAAAGCCAAACGCTAATAGTAGATGGCTAATATCATTTCTATCAAACCACGCCGCAAAATTGATTTTTAGAAATTGGAAGAAAGCAGAGGGCAAGATAATGATCACACCTAACAAGAAATAATTGAAATTGCCTAGCCCCTTATTTTGGTATAATTGCCCTAAATAAACCAAAGAAAATAACATCCCCACAGCAGAATTTATTGATGGAATAGCTAACCCTTTCGAAGAATCTACGGTAAGGTTTTCTGACATAATGACAACAGTTAACGCGGTTATAGCAAGAATTAGCTTGGCAATAGATAACGAAGTTAGATATTGTTTTGTGTTTTTAGAAGGGTGTAATTCTAGGAGGGCCTTTTCAATAAAGTATATTGCAATAATAGCGGTGTACCAAGAAAAGTATTTCCCCTCTGCACCCCAATATTGGTATAACAAATGACCCAAACCACCAATAAAAAGGCTGATACCCATAACTATATAAAATTTTATCCAATTGTTGTAAAAGGCACTACCATCAGACACTCGCGAGATTTTTAGCGCTAAGAATATTGCCAAAATGCATAAAAAGGTATCTCCAATAAAAGCATTTGGCTCAAGGAATTGCCATTTTTCAAGAGTCCATTTAATTTTTTCAAAATCTTCCCCTATTTTCATGTGACAATTTTGTTGTGGAAATTATTTTTTCTTTTGGGCTCTTACCATTATAAACAATGCTATTTTTGGAGCAATTCTAAAGACAATAGCTGTAATTTTACCCAAGGTGGAAATGACATGACGCGCTTTGCGATAGTGTAATGTCCTAGCTATTTGCTTAGCGACCTGTTTCTGTGTTATAATTAATATGGCAGGTCTTTTCGGAACGGGAACGAGAGAACCATCAGCAGTCAACATTCGTTTTTCGACATCATTTTCTGTAAACCCTAAATAACAAATTCCAAAGTGAACACCAGTGTGGCTTAGTTCGATTGTTAAAGACTGCCAAAGTGCAGTCAAAGCCATTTTACCTGCGCTGTAAGCAGATGCTGATGGCATTCCATGTAAGCCCGCTAAACTTGATATAAAAAGGACACTGCCTTTTTGTGCTTTAATATAGGGTAGGGCAGCCATAGTGGGGAATACAGCGCCAAGTGCATTACTCACAAATACATTTTCAAAAATATGGGACTCAGTTTTATCGAAACTATCGTTCATAGTTAAGCTACCATTATTGATGATGAAATCTAATTTTCCAAACTTCAATATGGCCTGTTCAATCATGAAATTGCAGTCCTCTATTTTGGTAATATCTGCTTTAATGGCAATAACATTAAACCCCAAAGCAATTAAGTCGTCCCTTGTTTTTTGCAAATGTGAAGCAGTGCGACCATTTAGAATAATAGTAGCACCTTGAGCGCATAATTCAATAGCAGTTGCTTTTCCTATACCTCTGCTAGAACCTGTTATTAGGCCAACTTTATTTTTGAATCGCAAAGTCATTTCGTTTTAACATAGCCATTGGCTGCAAACCAATCAAAACATTCTTTAATACCAATTTCAATTGAGTTTTGTGGGAGTTTTAAGTCACGAACAGCTTTTTTTGGAGAATAATAATGTTCTTCTGTTGAGATTTGTGCAAGCTGGCGCGTAACGGAAGGGTGGTAGCGAAATGTACGAGCAAAAAAGCCATTCAAAGTCCCATAAATCTTAACGAGAAATGAAGGAAATCTATGTTTAGGCGCATTGCTATTAACAATCAATGCTATCTTATTAAACATTTCATTGTAGGTTAAATTTTCGTTGCCTAAAATGTAACACTCACCTATTTCTCCCAGGGTTATTGCGTTTGCAATACCAGTGGCGGCATCTGCAACATTAATATAGTTTTTCCCGCCATTTGTATAGCAAGGTATTTTGTTATGAATAATGGCCAAAATCATAGCACCAGAACTTGGTTTCGAATCGAAGGGCCCAATCATAAATGTTGGATTTACAACTAAAGCAGGTAAATTTTTATCTTCTACGGCTTCAAGTACTTTTTCTTGAGCTGTTTTTTTCGAGTCCATATAATCTAAACCATATTTGTCTGATTTGTATGGCTTGTTTTCTGTGCCTAATTGATCTAATGAACCATACCCAAATGAATTGGCGGTTCCGATATATATCATTTTCTTGATACCATGTTTCAAACAGGCAGCAATCATATTTTCAGTGCCGACGATATTTATTTTATTGACCTTTTCAGATCGTGCTGGCCATAAGCTGGTACTGGCTGCACCGTGTATCAAAATATCTTGCCCTTCAATCGCTGAATCTATGTCGAGAAGGTTCAGAATATTACCTTCAAATTGTGTAATTGGTAGACCTTTTAAAGTCGTTGGTTCTTTTCCTGTTTCTATTAGAACAGATACTTGGTAATTCCTTTTGAGTAGCTCCCTAACCAGATTGCTACCAAGGACACCGTCAGCACCCGTAACTAATATTTTCATAATGATTGTTCGATTTGTGTTAACAAAGGTATCTTTTTTTAGTTAGCAGATTTAATTTATTAAAATACAACGGATTCCTGTGTGGATGATGTTGAGAAGGAATATGAAAGGTGTTAACTATTAACATTCTGGAAGTACGCATAAATGATTTTGCCCTTACTGTGTCCTACAGTATCTACCAACTCTTTTTCGCTGGCGGCTTTAACGCGTTTGACAGATTTAAAGTGTCGAATTAAATCAATAGTGGTTTTTTCTCCAATGCCCGGAATTTCTGTAAGTTCTGATTTTATCGCATTTTTGCTTCGTTTATCGCGGTGATGCGTGATGCCAAACCTATGGGCTTCGTTTCGCAATTGCTGTATCACTCTTAAGCTCTCAGAACGTTTATCTAAATAGATTGGTACTGAATCGCCAGGGAAAAAGATTTCTTCTAAGCGTTTGGCAATTCCAATGATAGCGATTTTACCGCGTAAGTTCAGAGCTTCTAACGCTTTAACTGCGGCGTTTAATTGTCCTTTTCCACCATCAATAACAATTAGCTGTGGTAACGGTTGGTTTTCTTCTAAAAGTCTTTTATACCGTCTGTATACAACTTCAGTCATGGAAGCAAAGTCGTCAGGACCTTCTACAGTTTTAATATTAAAATGGCGATAATCTTTATTACTTGCTTTGGCATTTTTAAACACTACACACGCTGCCACAGCATTCGTTCCTTGAAAGTTCGAATTGTCAAAGCATTCTATGTGAGTGGGTAATTCCTTTAAGTGTAAATCTTTTTGTATGGTTGATAAAATACGTTCTGTATGAGCTTCAGGGTTTTTTAATTTTTCCTGTTTTAACTTTTCTAATCTGAAAAATTTGGCATTTCTTTTTGATAGATCTACCAACGTTTTTTTATCGCCCCTTTTTGGTACGGAAAGGGTTACGTTGTCTATCGGAAACTCAAATTGTATCTCTGTAATAACCTCCCTACTTTCATCTCCATAACGGTCACGCATTTCCATCAAAATAAGAGGTAAAATATCTTCTGGTTGTTCGTCTAAACGCTTTTTAACTTCAACTGTATAACCTTGTATAATGGAACCATTATTGACTTTGAAATAATTGATAAAAGCCGATTTTTCGTCGTTAACTAGTGTAATGACATCTACATTGTGCACATTAGGGCTCACCACTGCCGACTTTGAGTGGTAATTGCTTAATAGATCTAGTTTTTCTTTAATTTCAGCAGCTTCTTCAAAGGCCAAATTGGCTGCTTTTTGGTGCATAATAGTTTCAAGTTCTTTGATAACCGATCGAATATTTCCTTTTAGTATATGCTTTATTTCGGCAATGTATTGTAAGTACTTGTTCTCATCTTCTTTGTTTTCACAAGGTCCTTTACAGTTGCCAATATGATATTCTAAACAAACTTTGTATTTACCTGCTTGCACTTTTTGTTCAGATAGATCAAAGTTACAGGTCCTTAAAGGATAAAGAGCTTTTATTAAATCAAGCAAAGTATATACCACTTTTACATTTGTGTATGGACCAAAATAATCAGACCCATCTTTTATCAGTTTCCTAGTTGAAAATACCCGAGGAAAACGTTCTTTTTTAATACAAATCCAAGGATAGCTCTTATCATCTTTAAGTAAGATGTTATATTTTGGTTGGTATTTTTTAATTAGGTTACTTTCCAACAATAAAGCATCTGTTTCGGTTTCTACAACTATGTATTTTATCTCAACAATTTTTCGAACCAGAATTCTGGTTTTTCCATTGTCAATATTTTTCATGAAGTACTGGGAAACCCGCTTTTTTAGATTTTTAGCCTTTCCAATATAGATGATGGTATCGTTTTTATCGAAATACTGATAAATACCCGGACTTTCTGGAATCAGTTTGATTTTATCTTTGATAGCATCCATGTTTAACAAACATACAAGTTTTCTAAACTAAAAAAGATAAATGAGGTAAAGGAAATTTTGACCTTTACTGAATAGCAATAATCCATTCAATTTCTAAGTCCCAATTACTCCGAACTTTTATAGTGCCATCATAGTAAAATACAGCTTCTGGTTGCTGCAATAATTGTATATTTCCTGTTGACCAACGACCATTTTTATCAGTGTCTTCAATTAATCGCAATTGATAATTGCCTGGTATAAGATTGCTAAAATGGACGCCGTTGTATGTATTTATGTTTGTTTTTTTCGAAATTACTTTCCCTTTCATATCCAGTAATTCCACTATTAAATTAACACTTGAATCTGAAGTAATATCTATTTTTAAATGACCATAAAAAGTTTTTTCATGTTTTTCATAGTTCAATAATATGGCATTATTAACTGCATTGGATAACACAGCATGAATGGCTGCGGAGTCAATTTGAATGTACTTCGCGCTGTCTTCTGGTATAATAGAAAGTTGACGTGCTCCCTTGGGAATTACTCGACAGTTTATGATACTTGAATCTGATGAGAGTGCTTTAATACCCAATTTATCATTAATTTGAATGGGCTCATTAAATGTTATAGTTAAAGTGTCATTTGCCAACACTTTATTTTCAACAAAATTATTTGTAGGTATTAACGTTGCCACATCACTATTCTTAGGTAAATTTTTCATGATTGGTTGAATCGTGTCTACCAATCCATCATGTTCTACCACAAAAGACGTTTGTTTAAGGTAGGGAGATTGTAACCAATAAATTACAGAGTCTTTTCTTTCAGTTGGCTCTTTTGTTAAAACATAGTCGGATTGTATAGAAAGATTTTTTGGTTCTTTATTTTTAAATACCAATATGAGTTGGCCAGGGTAATTTAAAGTGGAAGATTTCAATCCAGCAGATTCTTGGAAAGGTGCAAATATTTTAAAATTATTAGTGTCAGAGATTGTTGTATTACAGCATTCTAAGTTGGTAATAAATCCAATTTTTTCGGTATTTGGGTTAAACAATAAATTACGGTCATTGTCGGAAAAAGCATAAGCTTGGTAACGGCCCGTTTTAATGTATTTTATTGAAAAGGTTCCCAATTTATCAGTTTGGCCAATGTAGGTGGGTTTAGTTTTGTATGGCACAGAATCAATGGCAATACTATCATGGATGGGGTATAAGCCTACCAGAATATTTGCCGCTCGTTCGTTAGTATATGAATCAGTTACAGTCCCAGAAAATTGAAGAGAGTCTATAAACGATCCTGTTGAAAATACGTATTGGAAAACAGAATCATTGCCTTCGTTTAAGTCAGTAACGGCACCGTTAAATGAAATTGAATAGGTGGTACTTGGCAACAAAGGTTCATTAAAAATTATGCGAAGCTTTTTATTTTTAGATGTAATGGTGGGCGCTACAGAGGGCTGAGGTGTTATTGAAATGTTACTGAGAGGACTCTTTAAAACAATAAATTCATCATAAACTAATTCTACTATTGGATCTGTATAATTTAGTTGACCTTGTTGAGGAATCGACTTTTCTGTTATTATTTTTGGTGCAACAGTGTCTTTTTCACCACCCGTTAGCCCCGAAATCTGTGCACAACTATATAGCAAAGTACTTAACAATATGACTGCTACAGTTTTCATAGTATACTGGCGATATGTTCTGCAATCAACTCCAAATACGTTTGGTCGGTTGTGTCAAAATCATTTATTTCATCACTATCAATATCTAATATTAAACGAACTGTATTGTTGTTTATTACTGGGACTACTATTTCTGATTTACTCGCGGCACTGCAGGCAATATGTCCTGGAAACTCATCTACGTTGGGTACAATAATGCTTTTTTTATCTGCCCAACATTTTCCGCAAACCCCTTTGTTGTATGCAATTCTTGTACAGGCAATATCTCCTTGAAAAGGACCTAGTACTAGTTCATCTGCTTCCACCAAATAAAAACCTACCCAAAACCATCCAAATGTTTGTCTCAAGGCCGCAGCTATGTTTGCTAAATTTGCCACCAAATTATGTTCGCCCTCTGTTAAAGCCTTTATTTGCGGAATTAAAGTATCGTATTTAGCGCTTTTATTTTCAGTCGATATGTAGAGTTCTTCTGCCACCTTGCGCAAAATTAAGCATTAAATCACAAATAATTCACTAGTTAAATGATCGGCAATAAATTTACCGGTTTCAGTGATGTAGAAATGCGTATCTGTTTCACTAAGATGACGTTTTTTCACAAAAGTATGTAGCTGTTTTTCTGACGTTTCGTAGTACTCCGGAAAGGTGTTTTTCAAATGGAGTTTGTTTAGGCCCCATTTGGTTCTTAACCGGGTTAATATGTATTCGTTATATTTATCTTTTTCAGTAAGTACTTCTATTTCGTAGTGTTTTTTATCGTTGGTAATTTGATTGATGTACAGGTTGTTATTAGCAGTATTCCATTGCCTAGAAGTACCATTAAAAGAATGTGCTGAAGGTCCAATTCCAAGGTAGTTTTCCCCTAGCCAATAGGCAGAGTTGTGTTTAGAAATTGCGTCTGATTTTGCAAAATTTGAAATTTCATATTGATTGTAGCCAGCAAGTGATAATTTTGAAATTAGGGATTTGAATTGCGCTAAATTATTGTCATCACTTAATGGGTTTATTTTACCTTTTTTTAACCAATTGCCAAAGACTGTCTTTTCTTCAAAGGTTAAGCAATAGGCTGAGATGTGGCTAACACCAAGGTTAACTGCATGCTCAACTTGTTTTTCCCAATATGTAATATCAGTATCAGGCAATCCATACATAAGGTCAATTGTAATATTTTGAAAACCGATTTTTTGCGCATTAGTAACACATATTTGAGCTTCTTCTGAACTGTGAGCTCTATTTAATTTTTGCAATTGATCTTGATCAAAGCTTTGAATACCTATGCTTAATCTATTTATACCATGTTGTTTTAGTGCCTGAAGGTAGTTGATTGTTAAATCATCCGGATTGCATTCAAATGTGGTTTCAGGGTTATCAATTATTTGGTAATGTTTGTGTAATACTTGCTGAATACTTTGAATGTCTTCGCTCGATAAGAGGCTAGGTGTACCCCCACCATAATATATGGTGTGAACAGATTGGCCTTTTAAGTAGAAGCTTCTGGTAATTAACTCTTGTTTGATGGCCTTTACCATTAATGCTTTTTGTTGCTGATTGGTAGAAAAATGGAAGTCGCAGTAGTGACATGCCTGTTTGCAAAAAGGAATATGAATATAGATACCAGCCAAAACTAAGTGAATTAAATGGTAAAAATAAGTAATGGAAATAGAATGTAGAACTTGGATTTAAAGTATTTCGGCATAAATTTTGTTTTTATTTTCGGGTTGGCAAATGAACGGTTAAAATATTTGTAGTATGCCTTGAAAAATAATGATTTATGACTTCTAAAAATGAAAAGAGTATTATATTTGTATATACAGTATGATTAAATTAAATTTGTCCTGTCAAATTACTAAGCAGTTTAATAGTAAATCTAATAGTATGATTCTGAAAAAAATAGTGCTTGTGTTAGTGGTGGCTATAGGAAATTCTTTCCTATCGTTTGCTGATCTTTCATTAGAAGGGCACTATCAAGGCAAAAGTTTGTTTGTTCAAAATCCAGAAGATGAAGATGGGTTTGGATTTTGCGTTACGAAAGTGACAGTGAACGGCAATCCAATTGTAGAATCAGTTCAAAAACCTGCTTTTGAAATTGGATTTGAAGATTTGAACCTTAAGATTGGCGATCCAGTTTTTATAGTTTTAGAACACGGTCCAGGTTGCATGCCTAAGGTTTTGAATCCGGAAGTTTTGTTACCAAAAAGCACTTTTGAAATTCAATCTATGACAGCTACTGAAACTGGTGAATTAGTATGGAAAACAACTAAAGAAGCGGGGAAATTAACTTTTGTGGTAGAACAATATAGATGGAATAAATGGGTAGTTGTTGGAGAAGTAAATGGAAAGGGAACACCAGGTTTAAACGAATATACTTTTAAAATTACACCACATTCAGGAGAGAATAAGGTGCGAGTTATTCAGGTTGATCACTCAGGTAAGAAACGTGTATCTGAAGCAGTTTCATTTATCAATACGAGTTTAAAAGAACCGAATTTTTTTCCTAAAAAGGTAAAGGACGTCATTAAGTTTTCAGCACAGGGAATAACTATTGAAACCAGATATGAAATTTTTGATGCCTATGGCAATATTGTAAAAAAGGGCATTGCCAGTGAGGTAGACTGTTCAAGTTTGCGCAAAGGTGCTTATTATATCAACTATGATAATAAAAGCGAGAAATTTATTAAAGGATAATGAAAATTGAACACATAGGGATAGCCGTAAAAGATATTGAGGCTTCCAATGAATTATTTGAAGCTTTATTTGATGAGGCGCATTACAAAATTGAAGCAGTAGAGTCTGAAGGTGTGTTGACTTCCTTTTTTAAAGTAGGTGAGTCAAAAATAGAGCTCTTGCAAGCTACGAGCCCTAATAGTCCTATAGCTAAATTTATTGAAAAGAAAGGCGAAGGGATGCACCATATAGCCTTTGAGGTAAGTAATATTGAAGCAGAAATAGAGAGACTTGTAAGTAAGGGCTTTACAATGATTCACGACATGCCAAAGTCTGGTGCAGATAATAAACGAATTGCTTTTTTACATCCAAAAAGTACAAATGGTGTGCTGGTGGAGTTATGCCAAGATAAAGGTTAGTCGGCTGCACGGATTATAAGACTTTTACCTGTCATGTGTTGTGGTTTTTTAAGACCCATCATATCAAGGATGGTTGGCGCCACATCTCTTAAAGTACCGTTACTTAATTTTGCATTTTCTTCACCAAGTACAATTACGGGAACTGGGTTTAATGAGTGAGCTGTATTCGGACTACCATCCGAATTAATAGCAAAATCTGAATTTCCATGGTCTGCTATGATAATAAATTTATAACCAAGTTTTTGACCCACTTCCACAACTGTTTTTAAACAGCCATCAACGGTTTCAGCAGCTTTCAGAATGGCAGCATAAACGCCAGTATGACCAACCATGTCGGTATTGGCAAAATTTAAGCAAATAAAATCTGGAGAATTGGTTTGCATTTCTGCACTAATAGCTGCCGTAATTTCTGGAGCGCTCATTTCTGGTTTTAAATCGTAGGTGCTGACTTTAGGTGAGTCAATCATCAGTCTTTTTTCTCCAGGAAAGGTTTCTTCTCTTCCGCCAGAAAAGAAGAAAGTAACATGAGGGTATTTCTCTGTTTCTGCAATTCTAACTTGGGTGAGACCACTATCTGAGACCACTTCGCCTAATGTTTGCATTAAATTGTCTTTTTCAAATATAACATTGATGTTTTGATAGGTCTTATCGTAATTGGTCATAGTTGTATAATCAATTGCTAATGTCGACATGTTATATTCAGGATAGTTTTTTTGCGTTAAAACTTCAGTAATCTCTCTGCAACGGTCCGTTCTAAAGTTGAAACAAATAACGATATCACCTGGTTCGATATTACCTGCTTTATCGATAATTTTAGGGGTTATAAATTCATCCGTGATATTATTATCATAGTCACTTTTGATGGCGGCAGTAGCTGATTGGTGATGTGCTCCTTTTGCGTGCACTATAGCGTCGTATGCTAGTTTAATACGTTCCCACCGCTTATCTCTATCCATAGCATAATAACGGCCAATAATGGTTGAAATTTTACCTGTGGTTTTATTAAGGTGCGCCTCTAAATTAGATATTTGGCTTAGTCCTGATTTTGGGTCACAATCTCTTCCGTCTGTAAAAGCATGAATATAAACATTCTTAATTTGCATTTCAGCAGCTAGCGTGCACATGGCATGTAAATGTGCCTGCGACGAATGGACCCCTCCAGTAGAAACAAGTCCAATAAAGTGCAGTTTTTTATTTTGTGATTTTGCCAAGTTTAAAGCTCTTAGCAACTGCGGGTTATTTTGAAATTCTCCATCTTTAATGGCTTTATTGATACGGGTCAATTCTTGATAAACAATTCGACCAGCTCCAATATTCAAGTGACCAACTTCCGAATTTCCCATTTGACCTTTTGGTAATCCAACATGTTCACCGTCGGTTAGTAATTCGGCGTGTGGGGCTGTTTTTTCAAGCTTGTCCATAAAAGGGGTATTTGCATTAAAAATACCATCTGATTTACTTTTATCGCCATGACCCCAGCCATCTAAAATTAGTAGTGCAACTTTATTCATCTTAATTGTATGTCCAACAAAGTTCGTCATTATTTAAAAAAGAAGATGCCAAAACCCGAAGATTTTGGCACCAAATTAATCATAGGGTTAGATATGATTAATGCTTTATGGCTAATTTTTTAGTGATTGTTCTGTCTGTTGATTCTATCCTTACAAAGTAGGTACCATTATTCAAATGACTAATGTCAATTTTAGACTTTTCATTAATATTAGATTCGCTTAAAACGGTTTTACCAGCAATATTAAAAATGGTTATCTTACAGTCGTTAATCACACCACTAAACACTATGAATTGATTTGCCGGATTTGGGTATAATGAAATATCTATCATATCATTAGTGCCAATAGTATTTGGTTGAATGATAAGTGTTGTAAAAAGTGATTTGGTCATACAATCATTAAAAGCATATAGCCAGACGTTGTATGTGCCAAATCCTGGATACGTATGACTGGGATTCAAGTCATCTGTTCCACCAGAGTTATCACCAAAATCCCACCAAACCGAATCTACATTAACGGCAGTTGTGCTAAAGTCAACATCAAATCCGGTTTGATTACTTGTAAATGAAATTTCTATAGAGTCATTCACCGTCACAGTTTTACTAATGTCTACAGTACAGTTAGGGTTATTAAAGTCCCACACTTTTATGGTGTCTAAGAAGTTTACTGTATACGTTCCTGGTGTGAGATAGGTATGACAGGCAAAAACGGTGTCATTATCAAAATTACTGTCTCCCCAAATTATAGACATGGTGCTTTGTGGGTTTTCGAAATTACTGTTGTATTGACGAAAACTCTGCATTGCAATAGGACTGTACGTCAGACAAACAGGATTTGAGTTTGGGCATAGAACCGTGTCACTTAATAAAAAGTCTGTTGGTTTTTTATAGGTTATACGGGGAGAAAGCAAAAAGTCATAGTCTGCAGCAAAGTCGATAAGCATATCGTACCACCCAATATAGGAAGGATAATTTGGATTTTCGTATAAAGCATAGCCTAGTCCTTCGCCATCACCTTCGTTGATAGTCGGGTCATTAGCTATAATCCTCAATGAGTCGTCGGTTGGCGTATAAACTGTAATCATGTAGTCACTTGTTACAATTATTGGCATGTCAAATTCACTCTGTACGGCAATTGAAGGTAATGGATCAAAGAGAGGATTGAAACTATTGTGCGATACATAAACAGTATCTCGAGCTAATTCAATTCCAATTGTATCGTTTGTTGTGTCAAAGTTATTTAGGGTGGTAATCACCATTAGTGAATCTACGCTTGGCTGATTATCAATAAATGCGTAAAATTCTACTCCAGATACTTCTATTGGTTGCGGTGCTATAAACTTTTGTGCTCTTCCATTGTATTGTGAAGATTCAACAGCGTTACCAACGCGCATTCTTTCAATTCTTAATTGCGACGTTTTAGCTAATCCCACGTAATTATTAAAATATGTTTCACAACTATCAACCGCTGATCTATTGGTTGACTCTCCCCAAATAAACTCTTGGTTAGTAGACACAGCGGAAGGCGCAGATAATTGCGAAAAAACGGTGTGGGCAAAAATAAATGACAGAAATAGTATGTAAATTTGTTTCATAGAATTTAAGTTATACAGGTAACCTTACAATTATAGTACCAAAGTTTAATTAACTTAAAATACTATGCGTTTTTAAGTTGATACTAAATGTATTTAATTTACAAAGATATAGAAGTTTATGAAAATATACCACAATAATCGTTGCAGTAAAAGCAGACAAACACTAGACCTTATTCAGAAAGCGAATAAGCCAGTTGAAATTTTTAATTATTTAGAGGAAGAGCTTGATAAACATGAATTACTTTTTATAGTTGAAAGTTTACAAATCAAGCCATTTGATTTAATAAGAAAAGGAGAGGCTATTTTTAAGAGCGAATTTAAAGGGAAAAATTTAACAGATGATGAATGGCTTGAGGCTATGTTGAAATATCCAAAACTAATTGAGCGTCCAATTGTGATTAATGGTCAGAAAGTTGTTTTAGGTCGACCACCAGAGAATGTTTTAGACTTTTTATAAAAAAAGCCCATCAATACCTGATGGGCTTTTTTTATTTTTTAAAGTTCCTTTATACTTCGGCTTCCATATAATCTTCAATTGGTGCGCAGGCACAAATTAAATTTCTATCACCATGAGCATTATCTACTCTGCGCACCGGCACCCAATATTTCCAATCGCTTAAATAGTCGACTGGATAAGCTGCTTGCTTTCTAGAGTATGGTAAATTATAATCATCACTCATTATCAAATAAGCTGGGTGTGGAGCGTTCATCAGTACGTTATTGGTAGAATCAGCTTTGCCAGAAATAACATCATCAATTTCACCTTTGATACTTATCATGGCTTCTATAAATCGATCTAACTCAGCCTTATCTTCGCTTTCAGTAGGTTCAATCATTAAGGTTCCCGCAACAGGAAATGACACCGTTGGCGCATGGAAATTATAGTCAATTAGTCGTTTTGCTATGTCTGCTACTTCAATGTTGGCATCACGCTTAAAAGCCCGACAATCCAATATCATTTCATGTGCCACTGTACCGCTTTCACCAGTATACAATATTGGATAATGTTGCTCTAGTTTTGCCTTAATATAGTTTGCATTTAAAATGGCAATTTCCGTAGAATTTCTTAAGCCCTCAGCACCTAACATTTTGATATAGCCATATGAAATTGCTAAAATTGATGCACTGCCAAATGGAGCGCCTGAAATGGCTCTTATGGCTTTTTCTCCACCAACACCGTCAACATTAGGGTTTCCAGGTAAGAATGGTACTAAGTGTTTGGCAACACCAATTGGTCCCATTCCTGGTCCACCACCACCATGAGGTATGGCAAAAGTTTTATGTAAATTTAAGTGACAAACATCAGCCCCAATATTTCCAGGATTTGTTAACCCTACTTGAGCGTTCATGTTTGCACCGTCCATATAAACTTGTCCACCATGTTGGTGAATAATAGAAGTTATTTCTATGACTGATGCTTCGAAAACACCATGTGTAGAAGGGTATGTGATCATTAAGGCAGCTAATTCATTTGAATGTTTTTCTGCTTTAGCTTTTAAATCGGCTACGTCAATGTTTCCTTTGTCATCACATTTTACTACTACAACTTCCATACCAGCCATAACAGTTGAGGCAGGGTTTGTGCCGTGCGCAGAACTTGGAATTAAACAAATTTTTCTTTGCTGATCGCCATTGTCTAAATGATAAGCTTTGATCACCATAAGGCCAGCATATTCGCCTTGCGCTCCTGAGTTAGGTTGTAAGGACATGCCAGCAAAGCCAGTAATTTCACATAAATCGTCATGTAATTGTTGAAGCATCTCTGAATAACCTTCTGCTTGATTTACAGGAATAAAAGGATGTAATTGAGAAAATCCTGGATAAGAAACCGGAATTAGTTCAGATGCCGCGTTCAATTTCATGGTGCATGAACCTAAAGAAATCATTGAGTGAACCAACGATAAATCTTTATTTTCTAGTTTTTTGATATATCGCATCATTTTAGACTCTGTATGATAAGAGCTAAATACGGGGTGCGTTAATATGTCACCAGCTCTTCTGATAGCATCAGAAATTGGACTGATAGCGGCTTTCCACTCGTCTTGAGTCAATTTATATTCTGTGCCGCCTGTAACCTCTGAAAATATATTCAAGATTAATTCAATATCTTTAGTGCTAGTTGTTTCATCTACTGATATACCAACTGTTTTTTCAGATAAATAGTTGAAATTAACTTCGTGCTCAATAGCAATACTTTCAATAATTTCAGCATTTAATCCAGATGGAATTTCTAATGTAATGGTGTCGAAAAACTGTTGTGCCTTTAGTGTAAAACCTAATTTTTCGAGCTCTTTTCCTAAATATACAGCCTTAGCATGGATGGAAGAGGCAATTTCTTTTAAGCCCTGTGGTCCATGATACACAGCATACATTCCAGCCATAATTGCTAACAACGCTTGCGCTGTACAAATGTTAGAGGTTGCCTTGTCTCTTTTTATGTGTTGCTCTCTGGTTTGAAGTGCCATTCTTAATGCTTCATTACCATCTGCATCAATTGAAATTCCAATAATTCTGCCTGGAATATTTCTTTTAAACTCTTCTTTTGTGGCAAAGTAAGCGGCATGTGGACCCCCGTAACCTAATGGTACTCCAAAACGTTGCGTATTTCCAAATACAGCATCAGCGCCCCATTTACCCGGGGGTGTTAAAATTGCTAGCGCCATTAAATCAGCAGCTACACCAACTTTAATGTCAAATTCATGTGCTTTTGAAATAAAACCACTTAAATCTTTTACTTCACCAAAAGTGTCAGGATACTGAACAATGGCACCAAAGTACTCTGCAGATGGAGTGAAGTCTTTCGGCTGACCAACTTCAACTTCAATATCGAGGTTTTCTGCTCTTCCCAATACAACATCAATGGTTTGCGGGAACGCATTTTCCGACAAAAAGAATTTATTGACATTGTTTTTCTTTTGGTCTCTTGATCGGCTGGCAAAAAACATTAACATGGCTTCAGCTGCTGCAGTCGACTCGTCCAATAATGAACCGTTGGCAATTTCCATTTGGGTTAAGTCCATTACCATGGTCTGAAAATTCAAAATCGCTTCTAATCGTCCTTGAGAAATTTCAGCTTGGTAAGGTGTGTAAGCTGTGTACCATCCTGGATTTTCAAAAATATTCCGCAAAATAACAGATGGTGTAATGGTATTGTAATACCCTTTCCCAATGTAAGTTTTAAAAATCTTGTTTTTATTTGCTAAGGCTGTTGCATGTTGTAAATATTCATATTCACTCATTGGTGAATCCAGTTGTAAGTCTTGTTTTAGCCTTATGCCAGAAGGAATTGTTTTGTCTATCAACTCCTTAATAGATTTTACGCCAACAGTAGAAAGCATTTGCTTTTCTTCGTTCTCGTTTAAACCTATATGTCTTTTTGAAAAGTTCATATCGTTTCGATTTTGTGCGCACAAATATAAACATTTTTAGGTCTTGTAAAGCAGTTCTGAATAAAGCCATAAGGCATACTTTGAAATCAAATAATTTAAGCTATTTTTGATAAAACTTTTACCATGAGATACAGTCTACTTTTAATGTCTTTTCTAACCATTTTATCAGTATGTGCACAAACAGAAGCAGATTCTGTGATGTTGCTAGATGGCAAAACATTTCGCGGAAGTGTTGTTGAATTAACGGACGATTTTTTGGCATTTAAATTAAAGTCAACCGTGTCTAAAAAGAAGGAACAGATTACAAATATAGATAAGTATCGAATATTTTCATATTACCAAAATGGGGAAGAGGTAGTGTTGTATAAACAAACGGATAGTCCGGAGAATTTTCTGACTATTGATCAAGCCCGAAGCGCCGCATTAGGGAGTTATGACGCAAAAAATCATTATAATGTAAAACCCGTATTTTATAGCTCGGCGGCAGTAACTTTAGGATTTTGCTTAGCCGACACCTATTTAACAACTAAGAATAAGAATTTACTTGGTAACCCTGAACTAAAAACAGGTTTTTTAGGAAGATCACCGTCAATTTGGCCAATAGCAAGCATATTGGTTTTACCGATTGGTTTTGGTATACCTAGTACAAAAGTGAGAACAAAAAACCTAATGAATGGTATTAGAGGAGACCAATACTATTATGCAGGATTCAATAGTACGGCACGCCAAAGAAGGTCGTTTGAAGCTCTAAAGGGAGCTGCTACTGGACTAGTTCTAGGCTATGCTACCTTTTTTCTTTTTC
The DNA here is from genome assembly GCA_033719695.1 of Putridiphycobacter sp. Classification (GTDB taxonomy): domain Bacteria; phylum Bacteroidota; class Bacteroidia; order Flavobacteriales_D; family Crocinitomicaceae; genus Putridiphycobacter. The sequence continues at coordinate 1,678 of JAWWDX010000006.1, read as the reverse complement.
ATACAAATGCGTACTAATTAAGTTGCCAAATCTGTTAAAAACGATAGCCGAATGGATTGTTTATTCAAATGCTTGGATTAGTGTTGGCGCAGTTGCGTTTGCCTTGACAGCAGCCTCATATTTGCAATTTAATATACCAGCGAGCTTTTTAATTTTTATTTTTTTTACAACCCTTTTTGCTTATAATTTTCAACGGTTAGTTAAATTGAATTATGCTTATGTTGAACCTATTTCTGGACCCAGAGCGAATTGGATAATTCGACACCAATACACAGTTTATGTAACAACAGTGCTGAGTGCCATTGGAGGAATCATGCTAGGATGGCCATTTTTCGTAGAACATAAGTTTGTATTGGTGCTAATTGGCATGCTATCCTTTTTTTATGTTTGGAAACTTCCTTTCCTTAAGCGTAATTTAAGGAGCTTACCAGGGCTTAAAATTTTTGTGCTAAGTTTCACCTGGGTACTGGCTTGCCAAATCCTACCTTTTCTTCTGTTCTCATCAAAGCCAGTTTCTGTTGTGAGTAACATTTTCTTTGTTAGTTCATTTCTGTTTGTTTTTTCAATTTCAATTCCTTTTGATATTAGAGATATTAAAGTGGATTGTAAAGATATGAATACCATTCCTCAATTACTCGGTATAAAAAACGCAAAATGGTTAGGAATTGTAATGCTTGCCGTGAGTTGTTTATTGATGTTGATAGTCATAAAACAATTTACAATTGCTTTGATTATTAACACAATAGCGACTGGTTCAATAATTGGCAAATCTGAGGTTCAAAATGAAGATTTATACTATTCAGGGTTGGTTGATGGCACCGTTATTTTGCACTTTGTGCTTTTGTACTTTATACCGTAAATAAATAGAGAATTATTTTTGGCACGATTATCGTATTATCGTACTTGAATGTGAATTAATAGATTCATAGATTTTGGGTTCAAAAAGGGGGAAAAGCAGTTTTCTCCCTTTTGTTTTTTCAAAATCTGGCTTCCAACAACCCCTAACTCCAAACTAATAAACAAACTTTGCGTTTATAGAATAAGAAACAATGTCCAAATCAGAAACTTACGAAAATCAAGTCTAAGTACTACCTACAAAGTACTCAACACTATCCTAGCACCTTAGCAATTTTAAAATAATCCGAATCGTGGTGCTCAGCATTTTTTAATGCTTCTTCTTGGGTGATTTCTTGTTTCACTTCGTCTTCTCGTAGCACATTAATGGCTTCCGACATGAATATCAACGGTTCAACATTATCTGTGTCAACTGTGTTTAATTGATCTACAAAACCAATAATTCTCTCCATATCAGCTTTCATTGCTTCTTTTTCTTCGCCTTCAAAATTAAGGCGAGATAAATGCGCAATATGGTCTATTAAATCATCTGTAATGTCCATGCTATGTTCGTTAATAAGTAGTGACAAAGTTAGTAAATGTTTAGCAAGGCTATACGGGATAATTAATTATTTTTGGACTTCAAATTAATATTATGTCCCGAATTTTAACAGGAATACAAGCTACAGGCATACCGCATTTAGGTAATATTTTAGGAGCCATTAGACCAGCCATTGCTATGGCTAAGGATGCCAAGAATGAGTCGTATTTATTTATTGCCGACATGCATTCTATAACACAAATAAAAGAGGCTGCCGTTTTACGAGAAAATACATATTGTACG
>JAWWDX010000005.1:0-31147 GCA_033719695.1 Putridiphycobacter sp. | reverse complement strand
GGTGCAACCCATCATGGAGCATATGATTTATCGTATATGCGTTCAATTCCAAACATGATTGTATCTTCTCCTATGAACGAATCAGAATTAAGAAATTTAATGTACACCTCACAACTGCCAGACCAAGGACCATTCACTATCAGATATCCCAGAGGTTCAGGTGTAATGGCTCAGTGGAAAACACCAATGGAGGAGGTCAAAATTGGTCAAGGTAGAAAAATAAAATCAGGTGAAGATGTCGCTTTTTTAACCATTGGACCAATTGGAAACCTAACTGTAAAAGCAACAGAAAAATTAGAACAAGAAGGCATATCAGTTGCTCACTACGACTTGCGCTTTGTTAAACCATTAGATGAAACACTCTTACACGAGGTGTTTTCAAAGTTTAATAAAATCATAACAGTTGAAGATGGCTGTGTTATGGGTGGTATGGGCTCGGCAGTTTTAGAATTTATGGCCGATAACCAATACCAAGCTCATGTTGTGAGACTAGGTATTCCAGACGCATATATTCAACATGGTACCCAATCCGAGTTATATAAAGAATGTGGGTATGATACAGATGCAATGGTTGCAACGGCAATTAGAATTGCGGAAAAAGACAGTAAATTATCAATTAGTAAATAAATACATGGCAACAGTAACTTTAAAGGGAAATCCTATTCATACATCTGGAACCCTTCCAAATGTTGGAACAAAAGCAAAACCATTTACCTTAGTAAATACCGATTTGCAGACCATTAAATTAGAGGATTACAAAGGCAAAAAGCTAGTTCTTAATATTTTTCCTAGTATAGATACGGGAACTTGTGCGCAATCTGTTCGTACCTTTAACAAGGCGGCGGCTGATTTTGAAAATACAAAAGTACTGTGCATTTCACGGGACTTACCATTTGCTCAAAGCCGCTTTTGTGGTGCAGAAGGCATTCAAAATGTTGACATGTTATCGGATTACGCTACAAATCAATTTGGGAAGGATTATGGCCTAGATATGATCGACGGCCCTTTATCCAATCTTCACAGCAGAGCAGTAGTTGTTTTAGATTCTTCGGGCAACATTGTTCATACTGAACAAGTAGCAGAAATTGTAGACGAACCAAACTATAATAAAGCATTAGACGCTTTAAAATCAAGTAATTAATATGAAACTATTCTTTATACTTCTATCCTCTATTACCGTTTTAACTGCCTGTAAAAAAGAAGGTTGTACCGACAATTTAGCTGAAAATTTCGATAAGGAAGCTGAAAAAGAAAACAACACCTGTACTTATGAAGGCACCCTCACATTTTGGATCAATGCAAACTCTTCAATAGACTTTAATAATAACATGATAGATGAACTTTTTGTATATGTTGATGGCACAAAAATTGGCCAAATGACCAGTTCATCAAATCAACTTACCACACCAGATTGTGGAAGCATTGGGTTAACATATTACGAAAATTTGGGACTAGAAAAAAATAAGCTTGTTAACTACAAAATTACTTATGAGCAATATGTTGGGCCTGGACCCAAAGAAGAATTTACTTATACAGAAGGCACCTTAAAAATAGAGGGTGGTCAATGCACCACTTTTCAAATTCAATAAAATGCACTAGGGTTTAAGGCCACATTATAAAACAACTTTCCTGGTCTAATTTTCTCACCTGCTTTGAAAGTATAAATAGAACCATCAGATTGCAGCATAGGAATATGCATTAATTGTCTTTTAACCATTTTATCAGTATAAAACGGCATATCATGCAGCGCTTTATTTTGTATAGCATGCCTTAGTTTTTCTGAATTTAAGCCGATATCTACCCTAGCTACTTGACTGTATGGACCGACATATTCTCCTTGAACACTCAAAATACCTAGCGACCGATCGCCATAAATTGCTTTATCTTGTGCCCTATATCCAAATCTCGCTGGATATGAGGGATCGTCTGTAATTTTAGTGCAAGATGCATAGTCGCCTGTATACATTACAAAATTCGCCGATAGTTTATATCCATTCCTATGATAGGAAACTTTGAAAGCTCCCGTTCGAAAGCGATCACGCCAACCTTTGCCAGCTCCAAGGAGATCATTTTCAGTAATAATAGAAAAGTGTCTGTAATTTACTGCAATTAGGCCTGATCCTTGACTTGTATTTTGCCAATCAAAATAATATTGGTAAGCGTATCCCACTACAAAATGATGCATCAAATTATTTTCTGAAAGACCAATAAATCTGCTAATTTCTTTATCTTCCTGTCCAAACCCGAAATGCGCGCCGCCACCAATTTTAACTTCTGGCGTTTTAGCTTTCACACCCCAACTTGTGAAATTATAAAATACACCCGCCATAACATTGCCTTGTACAAATTTATATGCTGTCTGCATATCACAACGTTAACCGATACGTTTCACTTCGGTGCCAAAATCTACCGATATGCCGAGACTAAATCCTAAAGTTTGTGTCACACACAAATTTGACCAACAACTAAGTCCAAACAACAATAAACAGACCCGAAAATTCATACTGCTCTAACAATTAATTACTTAAGCACAAAACCAGCTCTCTTAAATATATTCATTTTAAAGCGCCTTCTCAATTCTCCAACCCGATTACACCCCTTGAGCATCAATATGCCTTTAAAACGCATTAAAATGAGTCCAAATGCAAAATTTAAGTAACAAACCTTTTACAAAAGATATTTACTTCTTTCTTAATACATAAATTTGTGAAGAATACGAGCCAGACCTTGCTTTTAAGTTTGAAAGCAAGCCAGTCCAAAATGCGCGAATCATATTTCCGCCTTTATACTGCTCACTTAACATGGACACATAAAAAGAATCAAACTTCATTGGCAATACTTCACTAACCTCCATATTGAATTTGGCAAACAATGTAGATATATCTCGTGGCGTGAAATGATATAAATGTATTGGTAAATCGTAAGCAGCCCAATAAGCTTTATACTTTTGGGCATCATAAGAAAGGCGGTTAGGAACAGCAACAATTAAAGTTCCGTCATCCTTCAATATTTTACTGATTTGATGAACATCCTTTTGTAAATGGTATACATGCTCAAGTACGTGCCACATGGTAATCACATCACAAGACTTCTCTTCTACCTGATATAGTTCCTCAATGGGAGAGAGGCTAACGTTATGACTTGACTTAGCAATTGCTCTTGCATCAATGTCAGGCTCTAATCCTTCAGCTTCAAATCCTGCATCAATTAGAGCCTTTACAAAATGACCAGTTCCAGCACCGATATCCAAAATTTTATTCCCTACACTCATTTTTCTTACCAGACCCACCTTTCGTTTAAGCGTATAACTTCTAACTATATGGTATATCCTATTAATGAGTCCCTTTTTTGAACTTGTATGACTTACATAGCTTTCCGATTTGTAATACTCCCCTATAGTATCTATACTAGGAATGGGGTTGGTAAACTGAAATTGACATTGACTGCATGACACAATGCTAAACATTTCATGACTAACAGTAAAATCTTTTGCTGTTAGTACAGGACTAAACTTCGTTCCATGACAAATTGGACATTCTTTAATTGTATTCATATCATCTTCCTAAAAAAACAAGCAAAACAGAAATATCGCTTGGCGACACACCACTGATTCTGCTAGCTTGCCCTATTGTGACAGGTTCAATTGCTTTCAATTTTTCAACGGCTTCCGCTGAAAGCGAAGAAAACAGAGTATAATCAATGTCTTTAGGAATTTTTACATTCTCCAATCGAATCATTTTATTGGCCATTTCTTGTTCTCTGTTGATATACCCGTCATATTTAATTTGTATTTCTGCTTGTTCAAGTGCATCCATACTGTTTTCCATAAATGGGCTCAACCGTTTATTAACGGCCACTCCCTTTTCCATTAGTGCGGATAGCTGAACATGAGGCCTAGCTAATAATGTATCTGTTTTTTGCTTCTGCCTCAATAAAGAAGAGCCAAGACCTTCTAAATAATCGTTCACCTCATCAGGCGCAATACTAGTATTACTCAATGTCGCCTTTATGGCGGCGGTATCTTCTATTTTTTTAATTACTTTATGGTATCTTTCTGCTGAAGCCAAGCCAATTTTGTAACCCATTTCTGTCAACCTAATATCCGCATTGTCTTGCCTTAATAAGATTCTAAACTCAGCTCTTGATGTAAACATTCTATAAGGTTCTTTGGTTCCCTTTGTAATAAGGTCATCTATCAAAACACCAATATAGGCATCAGATCTACTTAGAATAAACTCTGGTTTATCGTTTAATTTCAAGTGGGCATTTGCACCGGCCATCAATCCCTGTGCGGCGGCTTCCTCATAACCAGTTGTACCGTTAATCTGACCTGCAAAATATAAGTTCTCAACTAGTTTTGTTTCGAGCGTATGCTTTAATTGGGTAGGGGGGAAGTAATCATACTCAATAGCATATCCAGGGCGAAACATTTTAACATTTTCAAAGCCCACTATCGACCGCATAGCCTTTAATTGAATTTCCTCGGGCAAAGACGTACTAAAACCATTCACATATATTTCAACCGTATTCCACCCCTCAGGCTCTACAAAAATCTGATGTCGATCGCGCTCAGCAAATCGATTAATTTTGTCTTCAATAGATGGACAATACCGTGGCCCAATACTTTTAATGGCACCATTAAACATTGGCGAACGATCAAACCCAGTTTTTAGTAATTCATGAACTTCAGGATTGGTGTATGTAATAAAGCACGGCACTTGCTCCTTTAAATAAGTCGACTCATCAGAATAAGAAAATTTAAATGGTGATGTGTCTCCTGCTTGTTCCTCCATTACATCATAATTCAAACTTCTACCATCAACCCTTGGCGGCGTACCTGTTTTCATTCTGCCACTTTCAAAACCAAGTTCAACTAAATTCTCGGTAATACCATAGCTTGCACTTTCTCCTGACCGACCACCTTTAAATTGCTTTTCTCCTAAATGAATCAAGCCGTTTAAAAAAGTGCCATTTGTTAGGATTACAGCTTTGGCTTTAATCTCTATGCCCATGCTTGTTTTAACACCAACGGCTTTACCGTTGGCCGTTAAAATACCTGTGGCCATGTCTTGCCAAAAATCTAGCTTTTCTGTCTGCTCAAGCTTTTCACGCCACTTCGCAGCAAATAACATCCGATCGTTTTGTGTCCGCGGAGACCACATGGCTGGACCTTTTGACAAATTCAGCATTCTAAATTGAATCGCAGACTGGTCGGCTACAATACCTGAGCCTCCACCAAGCGCATCAATCTCTCTTACAATTTGACCTTTAGCTACGCCTCCCATTGCCGGATTACAGGACATTTGAGCTATGGTAGCCAAATTCATTGTAACCAATAGGGTAGTGCTGCCCATTTTTGCTGCTGCATGCGCTGCTTCGCAACCCGCATGTCCACCGCCAACTACTACTACATCATATTCTGGTAACATAATTTTTTTGTTTCACGTGAAACACTCGAGGTAACGTTTCACGTGAAACGTTTCAATTCTTCAAGTGCCCAATCTTCCATTTTTGTCATTTCTAGCTGCTCACTATCTGTTTTGTCATTATAGCCACAAAGATGCAACATACCGTGAGCCATTACACGAAACAACTCTATCTGCTCATTCCCCTGTGCATACTCTCTTGCATTTGATCTTACAGTATCAATACTGATAAATATATCACCACTAATCACTTCCCCTTGGTTGTAATTAAATGTTATAATATCTGTATAATAATCGTGGTTTAAATACTCTTTATTAATCTTTAACAGGTATTCATCTGAACAAAAAATATAGCATAATTCTCCTATTGACTTGTCACAGTTCTTAGCAATATCCGTCAACCATAAACGCAAAAATTCCGGATTCATATCCGGAACATCAACTTTTTCAATATGAAAATTAATCTCAGCCATTTAGTGCAAAAGTAATATTTACTTTTGAACCATTATTCAGAAATTCAATCTTATCAGCTAAATTTCGCATCAAAAAAATTCCCCGACCATCGGGTTTCTCTAAATTCTCGGGTGCAGTTGGATCTGGAAGTTTACTAAAATCAAAACCGTCACCTTGATCTTCGATACTAAACACCAAGCCATCTGCATCCTTATCGACATACAAACGAACTGCTTTAGAACTATCTTTACCATTACCATGTATAATCGCATTGTTTGTTGCCTCCGTAACAGCAATTAAAATATTACCATAAATGTCCTCATTCACCAATAAATCGCTACAAACTTGGTCTACAAGCGCCTCTACCAAATTCATACTTTCAACACTTGATTTAATTTCTAATGTGCGCATCCGCTATTCATTTACTGTATTAAAATAGGTGTTAATTTTATTCTTATAATACACCCTTAACCCTACAGGAACTGTTCTTAATAATTCAATTTCACTTTCCTTCTTTTTGTTATACTCTAATATTTCTTTTTGGTTACCTACTTCACCATTTTTTCCCTCTTTTGCCTCACGTTCCTCACTATATCCTCTTTCCAAAAGTGCTTTCTCACTCTCCAATAACCGTGTCATTATATCCTGATGGCGTCTCATAATGTCATTAGTAAAACCATTGTTTAGCAAATCATTTTCTAATTTTTCCATATCGTTTATCAGTTGATTCAACCCATTACCACTACCACTACCATCTTTGTTCAATTCCTGTCGTAACTGTTGCAAAGCTTGTCTCATTTGAGATTGTTCAAGCGCCATCTTTGCAATCTCCTTAGCGCTTAAACCCGGGATGCTACCATTACCCAAGCCTTGTTGACCAGCACCTTCTCCCTCACCAGGCTTCTTTCCTTCTTTGCCACCAGGTTTACTTCCATTCTTCATTTGCTCCATTTGTTTTTTCAATTGATCTTTCATTTGCTGCATACTCATTTGACCACTCTTTGGCGACCCTTGTCCGCTACCCCCAGGCTTATCACAAGACCCAGAACCAGGTTTTTGAGATTGCATAGCACTTTGCATCTGCTCTAACACTTCTGACAATAACAAAGCCAAATCATTATACGACGTCACGGCATACTGCTGATGCTGCTTTACCTTACTCAAATTTCGTTCCTGCCCATAATCTTTAGCTTTATCTTGATTATAGGATAAATCATTTAACTCCGTTATGATGGTATTTGATAGCTGCGCATGACGTTTAGCTAAACTTAATAATGAATCCTTCACAATTTCTGTACTTTGACCTATCTTTAGTTGTTCCCTATTTAAACCTACTATAAGCGGATTATTACGATCTACCACCTCATATTGGTTCATCAATGCCTCCTGCTGGAAAGATAGGTTTACTATATTTTCTAACAAAAAACGTAATTTCTCCATGTCCTCCGAATCTTGCTGGCCAGACGCACTATCCATCATTGCTTGTACATCATCCGCCATTTGTTTCATCATTTCTGAAGCTTTTTCTTGATTTTCACTCGCCTTTTTTTCCTTGCCGTCTCCAAGCTTATCTTTTGCCTTATTCATTTCCTCTTCTATGGCATTTTCAAGTTCCTTATCAAAATCAATCTTTTTTGGTTGCTCCAATTGCTCATTCATTTCCTTAGCGTCTAAAATATCTTTCTGAATTTCATCAAACTTTTCATTTAACTTCTCTTGCTTTTTTTGCAAAGCATCCGGATCTAATGATTTGCTTTTAGTTTCCTCTTTTAACGCCTCTTGCTCTTCAGCTAAAACTCTTAATTGTTCCTCTATTCCTTCCATTTTTTTATCTAGCTCCAAATGTTTAAAGAGTTCTAATGTCCTATCTAATTCCTTCTCCAAATCACTGGACTTCTGCTCCATTTTTTCCATGTTTTCAAGAATTTCTTCTTTATTCATATCATCCATCATTTTTTGCAGTTCTTCCAACAAGGCCTTCATCTCGTCATCCAACAATTCGTTCATTAACTTTTCTAGCAGTTCTTGCTTCTCCTTTAACTCTTCTGAATTTTCAGAAAATTCGTTTTCTTCTTGAGCATTCCTGTCGAACTGTTGCTTCATTTTTTCTAAATCCATCTGAAGCTTTTCCTGCTGATTCAAAATATTATTAATGGTCTGCTTGTCTTTCCAATCAGGCGTGCTTTTATTTATCAAAGTATTTTTTAACTTTTCAATCTGCTGCTTCATTTCTTGTGCATCTTTTAATGTCTTATCCATTTCCTCTTTCAACTTATCCGATTTTTCGGCTAAGTCATTATCCAACTCAGATAATTCTGGCACTTTATAAATGATTTTATTAGAACTGACAGATTTATAACCATTAGGCGCATCATTATCCGATACAATAAAAAAGTAAGACAACTCATTACCAGGTTTTAAATTAAAAGACTTTAAATCAAACTGATACTGAAACATCTGATCAGTCTGTTTAGTATTAATTTTTAACCGCGTTTTCACAGTTTCAATAGAATCTTTTCTTTGAATCTTCGCAATAAAAAACAATGCGCTGAACCCATAATCATCATTAATATTTCCATTGATAAACCTGTTAAATGGCAACAAGGAATCTTTCGACTCTAACACATTTATTTCCGGATAGCTATCTGCAATTGTTGTAATTCTATTTTCAATTGTATCGGCATTAACAACTTGGTTGGTACTTAACATCAATCTATAAACCTGACTCTGTAGAATTGTTTTATTAAATTTAAATTCACTGTTGAGATTTCCATTTTGTCTGATAGTTGTGTCATCAAATTCTGCCTCAATGAAACTTGTATTCTCTGACCTTATATCCCATTCCAGAGATGATCCTTCTGGCACAGTCAAATCGCTCAAGTCTGAAAACGTTTCGTCGGCCATACCAGTATGTTTAGGGTAGTTGACTTTTATTTCAACATTTGTCAATGCGGGCTTTTGCAAAACAACAACACGAAAAGATTCTGACTTAAAACCATTAGCTTCACATTGAAAAATTAGGTCTTTATCTAAGTTCCTAAACGTATAACTAAATTCTACAGCACTTTCTTTCTTCAAATTATACGATCCGTTATTTGCTTTAATTTTAACGCCAGGTGGTATATCATTTCCACTTAATTTAATTAGTAACCTATAATCCTCTCCTTGCATTACACTATCAGTGCTAAGAAGCACAAAATCAAATGGTGCCTCTTCAATAAACTCTGTTGAATAATTGATAATTCTGTTTGAACCATCCCCAAGAAGATTTGGTTTAACAATTAGCAAAACTGAAAAAATTACCACAATAGGTAACAAAAATTTTAAATACTTTCGATTTTCCCCTAATTCAATACCTCTTGAAAAAGGAATAGCCGACAGAGACATTGATTTTTGTTGAATACTTGCCTTTATCAACTCAATATTGCCACTATCATTACTTAATTGATTACTAAGCTGCAAGGTGTTCTGCAACTTATCAGAAACCTCAGGAAACAATCTTCCTATCATTTCAGAAGCTTCACTTACAGACAATCTATCACCAATCTTAGATAGTTTTAAAAGGGGAATAATCACATATTTGATAGCCACAAAACCATTGCTGATAACGAAAGACCAAAACAATATGGTGCGCACCATAGGACTAAATCTTCCAAAATATTCTAATGTACTAACCGTTAAAAACGACACTAAAAAAATAATTAAAAACAAAAGGGCTCCTTTCACCATTTCATTCTTGTAATACTTCTTAATAAAGTACTCTATTTGTACTATTAGTTCTTGAAATTTTGACATAATTCTAAAGCAACTTATAAAGTTAAATCAATTCTAGGTAATAAGCTATCAAAAATATCACCAAAAGCCTTAATAAACCCTAAATTATATATCTTTGTGGCTTTTAAACTTTAGCAAATGTCAAAAAAAGTACGCGTTCGTTTTGCACCTAGTCCTACAGGTCCTTTACACATGGGTGGCGTAAGAACGGCCTTATATAATTACCTATTCGCCAAAAAGCATAAGGGAGACTTTATTCTTAGAATTGAAGATACCGACGAAAAGAGGTTTGTTCCGGGAGCAAAAGAGTACATCCTTGAGTCGTTAAAATGGTGTGGTATTGAGCCAAACGAAGGAGAAGGTTATGGAGGCGAATTGGGTCCATACACCCAATCAGAACGCAAATCTATCTATACGCCTTACGCCCATCAACTAGTTGAAAATGATTGGGCTTATTATGCTTTTGATACTGCGGAAGAGCTAGATACCATGCGTGAACAATCGAAAAAAATGGGCCTGGCAAACTGGCAATACAATGCCACAACCCGCTCATCCATGAAAAACTCTTTAACCCTTCCAAAGGAAGAGGTTGCCAAACGCTTAGCAAATAAAGAACCCTATACCATCCGTTTTAAAATGCCACGTAATACAGACGTAAAATTTGAAGACGCCATTAGAGGCTTTGTGTCTGTAAATACAAATAACCTAGACGATAAAGTTTTAGTGAAAGAGACTGGTGTTCCTACCTATCATTTGGCCAATATTATTGATGACCACCTAATGGAAATTACACATGTGATTAGAGGAGAAGAATGGCTACCATCAGCACCGCTTCATGTTTTGCTGTATCAAGCATTTGATTGGCAAGCTCCAATATTCGCGCATTTACCACTTATTTTAAGACCTGACGGAAAAGGTAAATTAAGTAAAAGAGATGGCGATAAACTTGGATTTCCAGTATTTCCAATTAATTGGGTAACTGCGGATGGGGAATTATACAGTGGGTACAGAGAAAAAGGCTATTTACCAGCATCATTTATCAATATGCTTGCATTCTTGGGTTGGAACCCGGGCGATAACCGAGAGATTTTCTCGCTAACAGATCTAGAGGAAGCCTTTTCTTTAAATAGAGTAGGGAAATCGGGTGCTCGCTTTGATCCAGAGAAGACCAAATGGTTCAATCAACAATACATTAAAGCTACAGACAATTCAGAATTAGCTCAAATGCTAAAGCAAACAGCCAAAGATAAAGGTATAAACACCACTGATGATTACTTGGCAAAGGTTTGCGGTTTAATGAAAGAAAGAGCTGTATTTATTGAAGATATTCTCACAGAAGGCGACTATTTCTTCAACGATATAAAACACTATGACGAGAAGACAATAGCCAAAAAATGGAAAGACGATACGCCACAAATAATGGCAGAATTAACCACTATTTTAAATGGCATATCAGACTTTACCCAATCGAATATAGAGGCTGCCTTCTCTGATTATTTAGCTAAAAATGACTATGGTTTTGGTAAAGTTGGACCAGGATTCAGGCTTTTAGTAACAGGAAAGGGCATGGGACCATCTATGTTTGAAATTTGTGAAACACTTGGGAAAGAAACAGTGTTAACTAGAATGAAATCGGGCTTAGAAGCCATTACTAATTTAAAAACAATCTAATGCATATTGTAGAAGTAACTGGTATTGAGTGCTATTCTTATCATGGGTGTATGCCCGAAGAAAGCATACTTGGCGGCAAGTACATTGTTGATGTTTCTATTGAAACTGATTTTTCAAAAGCAGCAAATTCGGATGAGCTGATAGATACGATTGATTATGTACGCATTAAAGCAATTGTTAGTGAAGAAATGGCCATCCGTTCAAAGTTGATAGAACACGCCGGACAAAGAATTACTAATCGATTTAACAATGAGTTTCCCACCTTAATTGAGTCGACCGTAAAGATTCGAAAAATCAACCCACCAATACAGGGTACAGTTAAGGAGGTTGCTATTGTTATAAAATCTAAGCCATAAAAGGCATTGATTAATAGAATTAATTTTTTATCTTTGTCGCTCCTTAAATTAGGGTCACGTGGCCGAGTGGCTAGGCAGAGGTCTGCAACACCTTTTACGGCGGTTCGAATCCGTCCGTGACCTCAATAAATTAGAAGCACTGCTGTTTGGCAGTGCTTTTTTTATGGTAAATATATAGTGCAACTTCAGTTGACACTGAATATTTCAACATGAAAAAACGCTTTACGAGAGTAAAGGGATTCTAATTCTGACTTAGCCCGACTATTAGCGGATCACGTGAGTAATCCGTCCGTGACCTCAATAAATTAGAAGCACTGTTTATTCAAAACAGTGCTTTTTTTTAAGGCTACATTTAATAACCAAGTGGAAACCAAAAAATTTTGATATACTAAAAAATGCTTTGCATTTATATATAGTCACGTTGAAACTTTACCTACCCCCATCAGAATCACTCGTGTGTTTGTCAGATTGCTCTAAACCTTTGTATATAAAACATTAACACAAAGTATAGCGCCTTATTAAACCGCTATCTATTAATTTTCTTTTTACGCCTTAATGTTATAAATACAATTACACTAACACCAAACAAACCACCAACTACACCCACAAATATCGCCTTCATTTTTGCTTCTTTTGCTTGTGCTTCTTTGAACGCTTTTACTGCCGCTATATGAGAAGGGTTTGGTTCAAGAGGACTTGGATTCTGAACGAGCCACTGATGCATTTTTAGGTGAGATGAATCTGGTATTGAAAGTGCCAATGAAAAATTTGTATCAATGTGGCTATAACTTGTGTCATAAACTAAATAATCAACCAGCAAACCATTGGCATCATATAGCTTTAGTTCTTCGCCTTTTTTAGACAATCCAAAACTTAACCTACCAATGATTTTGTCATCTTGCAGATCGTACTTAGACCTAATCAGTTCCACATTATTAGCAACCAAAGCATAAGAATTAGCCTGTATTGTCCCTTGGTCAATTTTAAAGCCTTTTTTATAAGAATCATCCGTAATCACCCACCCACTCAGGTCAATTTCTTCGGCACTGTTATTAAATAATTCAATCCAGTCACCTGTAGTATCGTTCTTAGTTTGACTGATATTAAGCTCATTTAAAATAATCATTCCTTTGTGACTACTAGAATCTTTTGGCACTACGATTGGCTCAAAATATTCATCTGATAAAGGACTAAATTCTATTCTGTTTGACATTTCATTTCTACCTCTCCAGCCTACTAGTTTATAATCGTGTTTAGGCTTCGCTATTATGTTTTGAGGTATGTAAGTAAAATACTTACCCTTAAAATCTCTATCTATTCTAATGCTGTTCAGAGTAATATCGCAAACATTTTCATCAGGCATCTTAATACTCACTTCAATTAGTGTATCTAGTCCAAATTTTTCATCAAGTTGTCTGTATAAATGTGCTGGTCGTTTTTCCACAAACTCCCTTACAATATCAATATTTTTATGCCATGAAGCTACTGTTGTGCCCCAGCGTTTTTGATGAAAAGGAATTTCATCCTCAATTCGCTTCGCCATTTTATTTAACAGAGCCAATGCGGTATCGGCATGAAAACAAGTATTTAAATAATCACAAAACGTGGTAATATACTGTTCCTCAATTTTCTTATTTTGTAGCAGTGTACGAATAATAAACGTTGACCATGCTGGATTAGGCCAAACCTCATTGCTCGCAGTTGTGAAGGTTTTCAATGTATTAGAAGCATATCCATTCTTATCGTCATTGGAAAGCCCCATATCTAAATCATAAAAAATCCACCGCCATTTTGCCCCAGGTTTTCGCTCTCTAAAATATCGAATATTACCGCCAGCATCTTTATTATCTGAATACACCTCAGCTATGTTGTAACGGATATAATCGTGAATATCCATAAAGGTCGCTAAACTATCTACTATTTTATCATCACTTAAATAGTTGTTTCTTAAAAAGCTGATTAAAAACTTGTAATTCTTTGAGTAACCGTGTCGTTTTACAGCATTATGTCTTAAGATATCTAGTTTATCTTTATCTACTTTATAATTAGCGGCCAAGTAATGTTCGCTTATTTTTTCTCTAATATTTTGAATGCCCCAATACTGTCCATTTATATAGACCACTGCAGGCTCATAGGCTTGAATAGCCACTCCTGTAGGCTTGGCCAACTGAGTCATGAATGCGTCACGAAGTTGAGTTCGTTTAAAGTCACCTCCAGAATTTCGAATAATAAATGACTTATACTTCTTTATCTTTCTTTCCTTAAATATCCGATACTTAAAGCGTTTCTCACCATATTTTGACCGTGCAATGATCGCTAAAGACTTTTGAGGTAACATACGACTATATCCTCCAAACAAACTCATTCCCGCTTGTTGATTAATGCATTGCTTTCCTTTTACAGAATAGAGTTCAACATTACAAGGGTATTCCCATGACTTCCAAAAATTAGCATTATAATATGGCATAGTAGAATCGGCACAACACCCCTTAACATATATGCCCTTTTCATAACTCCAAAAATTGTCAGGGTCTGATACAATTGAAATCACTGGCAAAGTATAATTACGACCAATAAAAAAAGATTGTGTATTTACTTCTGATCGTCTGCCATCAATATAGGTTACTGCTCTCAAAACCGTCACGTTACTTAACAATAGAGAATCGCGGTACACTGCTGAAGACAAGTTGGGTAAAGAACCATCTGTTGTAAAGTAGATTGCACCACTGTCTTTCGAAGTCATTTTAACATAAACAGCTTCCATATAAATTCCTCCCTTCGGCTTTATTTTGACACCTTGTCCAAAACAAAAACTAGCGGTTAATAACAATATCAGAGCAATTAGAAATTTCATATGGATCAAATGTATTCAGAAAATTGATTGTTTTTCTATGACTCCCTCAACTACTTATTAAGTGTGAAAGTTTTATAATTATTCGAATTTAACAAATCAACCCTATATTTGACAAAAATCTTGCATGTTAACGCTTAACTATATTGATATCTTAGGTTATTCAGCCATGGTTGTCCTACTCATTTCATTTATGATGAAAAAGGTGACAACATTGCGGTTGGTAAACACCGCTGGTTGCGTTTTGTTTGCTATTTGGGGAACCATTATTCAAGAGTGGCCGGTAGTGATTACCAATGTCAGTATTGTTTTTATTAATGCCTACTATTTAATAAAAGATTTCAAATCGTCAATTAAATAAACCTCAAAAACGCAATCTGATAAGGCATCACATTAAATTAAGGTTATTTTTTTGTTTCTTATTTAGAACAATTATAAATAATGTCTATATTTGCCAAAAAAACAACCTTATTTAGAACAATTACAAATAGTAAACCATGAAAAAACAAGGATTTGCGCTTATTATAGCATCATTTACATTGTCAATCATCAGCTGTCGTAAAGAAGGCTGTACAGATGAAAATGCCATAAATTATTCCACTGAAGCAAAAAAAGAAGATGGGTCTTGTGTTTATGAAGACGACAATAACTACCCTGCACCATCAACCTATACCTTTACCAGAAATGGTCATTCTACAGTAGATATAAATGGCCAATATCAACGCTTAGATATGTTATCAGAAATGGTTGACTACTTAAAATCTGCAAATGTAGCTGGCGTATCTCTTGACGCAACGACACTCAAGGCCATGTATGCAAACGACAACTACACATGGATAGATTTGAATACCTTGGGCATGACAGGTTCTTCCAAACAACTTAAAAATAAAACTGCATATGCCAGCTATAACGGAAGCTCGGACATTGGTGTACAAAATCAATTCATAGCCTATTTCGATTCTGTAGCTACAATAAGTGCAAATACAACAGCAGGCCAAGAACTTGGCACTGCAGGTCAAGCTGGTGTTTGGCCAAATGATGGTAAAAAAGGACCATACCTTATGAATGGCAAAGGACATGAATACACACAACTTATTGAAAAAGGCTTGATGTGTGCTGTATTTATGAATCAAATGACTGTTAATTATTTAGCGGGTATATCTAACGACGACAATACCATCATAGTTGATAGTGTTAATGGAAAATATTATACTGAAATGGAGCATCATTGGGATGAGGCGTTTGGCTATTTCACATCAGCTATAAATTTTCCCGAATCAGGTACCGATCGATTTTGGGGAGAATATTCCAATGGAAGAGAAGCTTTGCTACAATCTGCCACAACAATTGTCAATGCCTTTATTACTGGTAGAACCGCGATTATAAATAAAGACTACGCCTTACGTGACAAGCAAGTAACCATTATCAACAATGAGATGGAAAAAGTAGCAGCAGGCACTGCCATACATTATTTGAATGTGGCAAAAGCTAATATTACTTATAATACTATCCGCAATCACGTCATTTCAGAAGCTGTAGCGTTTATAAACGGCCTAAAATATGGCTACAATGCCATTAACAACCAAGGTTTGTCTACTAACGATATTGAAAACGCTCTTAACTATATTGGTGACGACTTCAATGCAGTAACAATTTCTAGCCTTAATAGCTGTATTAACTTACTTGCAAGTAAAACAGGACTAGAAGATGTAAAAACACAACTATAATCTTTAAATCAATGAGAATTCAGCATACCATCTTGATGATTATCTGCTTATTTTTTACAAGTCTTTCCTGTGAAAAAGAATGTAAAACTGATTGTGATGACACCGTTGACTTTGATAGAAAAGAAATGGTGACAGACATCACAACCCACTACATCTTACCAGCCTATAATACCTACCTAAACGAAACCAACTCCTTATCAAACCAAATTGATGTGTTTGTTACAAACCCTTCTGTTTCTGCATTAGCAAACTGCAGAGACCATTGGCAATCAACAATCACAGCATGGCAAAGTATTGCGTTTTTAGAATTCGGACCAGCTGAGAATATAGGACTGAGAAGCCAAACCAATTTATTTCCGGTTGATACATCAAAAATTAAAGAGAATATAAATTCTGGTAATTCCAACCTTGCACTTCCTTCAAACTATGTCGCAAAAGGACTACAAAGTGTTGATTACTTACTGTATATCCCGAATATGCCCGATTCGAACTTAGTAGCTTATTATGAAAACTCTTCAAGTGCTGCCGCATACCTAAAAGCCGTGGCAGATGAACTCAAGCAAAATGCAGCGAAAATACACACAGAATGGCAAACATATCAAACTGATTTTAACGAGAACACAACAAATAATGCACAAGGAAGCGCAGTTAGCGATATAGTGAATGCTTTGAGTTCACACTATGAAACTTTTGTGAGAAAAGGCAAGGTTGGTATACCTCTTGGCGTATTTAACGGCTTTACACAAACACCTATGCCAGCACATGTTGAAAGCTACTTTAGTGAGTATTCCAATACCCTTCTAATTTCACAAATGGAAGCCATGCATCAATTTTTAAATGGTGTAGGAATTGTTGATAATACTGAACGAATGAGCCTCAACGACTATGCAGATTTTGTTGAAGCTAAGAAAGATAATCAAAAATTATCTGCCGCTATTAATTCTCAAATAGCAACTATCATAGACCAAGTAAAATCATTAGAAATGCCCCTGCAGCAAGCGGTTATTGACCAACCTGAAACTTGCAAAACCTTATACGAATCTATGCAAAAATTAGTGCCGTTGTTAAAAGTAGATCTCACCTCAGCTCTTGGGGTATTGATTACCTATCAAGACAACGACGGCGACTAGCCGCTACCCATGCAGAAATTCATTAGCCAACTACAAAAGCCCGTCAGCATTGCGCCACTAGCCATGTTCAGGGTAATTTTTGGCCTAATGCTATTTATTAGCACTTTACGATTTATATTAAAAGGATGGGTTTACGAACTCTATGTCGCACCCAGCTATTATTTTACCTACTATGGGTTTGATTGGGTAAAGCCACTAGGAAAAGTAGGAATGTATATCGTGTTTGCACTCTTGCTTATTAGTTCTATTGGTATTTTACTTGGTTATTTTTATAAGTTCAGTGCTACCTTATTTTTCGTCCTGTTCACATATGTAGAGTTAATAGACAAAACCAACTATTTAAACCACTATTACTTTGTTAGTTTAGTTTCATTTTTACTAATCATAGTACCCGCAGGACGATACTTTTCGCTAGACACCCGTTATCGTCGCCTTGTAAGCTACACGCATACACCTAAATGGACCATAGATATTATTAAATTTCAGCTGGGGGTTGTCTACTTTTTTGCTGGGGTTGCTAAATTAAATTATCACTGGTTGATAGAAGCCCAACCACTAGCTAACTGGCTAAAACATCAAACAGATCTTGCTATAGTAGGTCCGTTTATGAAGTACAAAGCAACGGCCTACCTATTCGCATGGGCAGGAGCGCTATACGACCTTTCTATTCCGTTTATATTATTATCTCACCGGTTCAGGTTGCTCGGATATACTGCTGTGGTTGTTTTTCATATTTTAACCGCTATGATGTTTCCTATTGGTGTTTTTCCTTTAGTGATGATTGGAAGTACGCTCATATTCTTCTCGGCTGAATACCATCAAAAATGCATTGATTTTATAAGCAAACGCTTTTCTACTGACATAAAGGTTGAGCAGAAACAAGTGTTTAGAAATACTCACTCAAAATTTCTTACAACTTTTCTTGTTTTATATGTTTGCGCCCAACTTCTACTACCATTTCGTTATGTATTATACCCTGGCAATTTATTTTGGACTGAACAAGGGTTTCGTTTTAGTTGGCGCGTTATGTTAATTGAAAAGGTGGGATATGCAGAATTTAAAATCACTGATAGCTCGCAACCTGGTCATATTATTGTCGACAATGCACAATACCTGACTCCTCAACAGGAGAAAATGATGGCTACGCAACCAGACATGATTTTGCAGTATGCTCATTTTCTAAAAAACACCTATATGCATTCACAAATCATAACTGATTCCATGTCGTTTACAATGATTGATCCTGTTGTTACGGTTAACTCGTCAGTTGTTCTATTTAATGAAGGCAGTAGACCATTGGTATTGCCTCATATTAACTTAGCTAAAGAAGAAAGAGGTTGGCATCACAAAAAATGGATAGAAAGTTATGATTAAGCTCCTGTTTACTTGGTTCATAACCCTATCTTTTTCTGTAGTTGGCCAAAATACCTGGCAACTAAACGGAACTGTAGTTGATAGAGCCAAGGGCAACCCCATACCTTTTGCTAAAATATATACTACTCCAGACCATAATTATGCGGCTACCAATATAAAAGGTGAGTTTACACTTATCTTAAAAAACGATAGTATTTACAAATTATATATAACTGCCATTGGGTTTGATAGTATAGAGACAGACCTAACGACACAAAAAGATAGTAGTCGCCAGGTCTTTGTCTTAACACCTAACCAAAATGTGTTAGCTACCATCACCGTGCAAGACAGCAGCAATTATCAAAACAGTACCGTAAGAAAAATGCGCCCTATTGAAGGGGTTCTAATTTCTAAAGGAAAAAAAACAGAAGTCATTTCTTTAGACAGAATGACTACAAACAAGTCTGCAAATGTTGGTCGTCAAATTTACGCGCGCATACCTGGTTTAAACATATGGGAAAGTGATGGTGCTGGCATTCAATTAGGCATAGGTGGGCGCGGCTTAAGTCCTACCCGTACCAGTAATTTTAATACCCGTCAAAATGGATATGACATTAGTGCAGATGCCCTGGGCTATCCTGAAAGCTATTATACGCCGCCAACGGAAGCTGTCAAAGAAATTCAGCTTATTAGGGGCGCCGCCTCTCTACAGTTTGGTACACAATTCGGTGGTTTACTCAACTTTGTTTTAAAAAAGGGCCCTAGTAATAAGCCTTTTGAGCTCACGGCGCGACATACAGTGGGTTCTTTTGGCTTAAACAGTTCTTTTATAAGTGTTGGCGGCTCAAAAAAAACCTGGAACTATTACGCCTATTACCAATATAAATTTGGAGACGACTGGAAGCCTTACTCTGCGTTTAAAGTGCATAGTGCTGGCATGCAAATAGAAAAGTACTTGAACGAAAAATCACGAATTAGTATAGACCTTACAAAAATGTATTACCTAACACAACAGCCTGGAGGTTTAACAGATAGCCAGTTTGATACAGACCCTAGCATAGTAAATAGAACAAGAAATTGGTTTGAAGTAAACTGGCATATGGCGGCCCTAAATTATGACTACGAATTTGATGCCCGTACCAGGCTTAATACACGCTTTTTTGGTCTCCTGGCTTCACGAAAAGCGACTGGCTTTTTGGGGCAAATTAACAGAATAGATCCTTTGGAAGCGCGCAATTTAATTGCCGGCAACTTTAAAAATATCGGTAACGAAACACGCTTCCTAAAAATATACAGTGTGAGAGAGTTAACATGGGCATACCTTATTGGTTTTCGTCTATACCAAGGCTATAATATAAGCCAACAAGGGCTCACTTCCGCAGGTAAAGAAGCTGATTTCACATTTTTAAACAACAGCGAGATTGATGGTTCTTTATATGAATTTCCAAGTAAAAATGCTGCACTATTTGCGGAACATATTTTTAATCTTACAAAGAAGTTTAGTATTACACCTGGCGTGAGGTTTGAATTTATATCAACCAATGCCATGGGCGACTATAGAAACAGTGTTGAAGACCTTGCCGGAAATATAATTTTCGACACATTAATTGCGGTTAACAGAACCAATACACGGTCATTTATCATTGGGGGACTAGGTTTAAATTACAAAATAAATGATACTCTTGAGCTTTATAGTAATTTTTCCCAAAATTACAGGAGTATTAATTTTACTGACATGCAAATTGTGAATCCTAACTTTCAGATAGATCCTAATTTAGAGGATGAAAGAGGGTTCAATTACGATTTAGGGATAAAAGGAGGTATAGGCAAAAAATTGACATTTGATGCGTCAGCCTTTACCCTATTGTATAACAATAGAATTGGAACAACCATTAAAGAAGACAGTCTTCTTTTTAGCACCTATCAATATCGAACCAACATAGCAAAATCAATCACTTATGGAATAGAAGCTATGGTAGAAATAGAGTTGTTTGACTACTTGTTTAAAGAAAATAGTGAAACTGATTTACTAGCGTTTTTAAACGCTTCCTATGTTAGTGCTAAATACTATCAGTCGAGTGAACCTGCTTTTAATGGAAAAAACGTAGAACTAGTACCGCCCATTACTTTTAAAACTGGCCTAACGTATCACCATAAGCGCTTGTCGATAGCTTACCAGTATTCTTTTACAGCCAGTCATTTCAGTGATGCTACCAATTCCAACAGTCAGGCTAACGCCGTAAACGGAATTATTCCTGCTTATTCTATAATGGATTTATCGCTAAAGTATAGCTACCGTTGGCTACAATTTGAAACAGGGGTTAACAATATGCTAAACGCTAGTTATTTTACTAGAAGAGCGGTGGCGTATCCTGGTCCTGGCATCATACCTTCAATACCACGAAACTACTACGTAACCATTCAAGTTCAACTCTGAATTAACGTACAGTAATTTGACCAGGAATACTATGGGTTCTACCGTCAACTCCCACTGCTTTTATTAAATAATAATACACATCTGGTCGCACTTTATTACCGTACATATTAAAACCATCCCATCTAAAATTAGCATCTGCAGACTCATATACCTTCACATTAGATTTAGTATAAATCACAATATAAAACTCTTCAATATTCGCTAAATCTTCTATAAAGAACTCATCATTAATGTTATCGTTATTTGGCGTGAAAATATTAGGAATATTACTGATATAAGATTCCTCTGAATTCTCTTGTTCATGATCAGCAACCTTATCAGCTTGCTGCTTTATATCATCCGCTCTTTGAACAGTCATTGCACTGTCCCCTTTAAAGGCATGTATTCCATCATTAATTGGCTCACTCTCTTTCTGGTGATTTTCAACCGTACCGCTAGTTGTTTTTAAAATGTCAGTTTCAGCAATAGTATTACTCTCTTTTTGATCTGCTGATTCTTGAACTTCGCTAGGTCTGTTTTGATTCGCTGATTCAACAGTCTTAGATTCTGATTTACTCTTATTAGTTGTTAGTTGTTGATTGTTTTGCCGTGCTTTCAAAACTTGTTTCTCAGTGGAGATAGTTGGTTGCTGACTGTGCTTCTGTTCATAATTCAATTCAGGACGACTTTCTTCAACCTCAACAATTTGATGATCGTCAACAAAAGACTGCATTGGCTGCTCAGCAGTAACAACCTTTTGGTTTTCACTAACCTTATTGGTTTCTTCACTATCAAAATAAACCCATGCACTCAAACCAACCACTGTTGCCACTGCCCCCACTATTATAGATTTTACCCATAAAGCTGAGCTAGCAACCGCCCCTGAAGCAACTCCATTGCTAGCAACATTGGCCGCAACGTTTTCCCAAACCTTTGCATTTACTGCTGGTTCAAAACTTTCAAATTTTTCTTTGAATAGTTTTTCAACATCAAAATTATCTTTCACCTTCTTCTACGTATTCGTTTTTCAATAAAACCGTTCTCAAAATTTTTCTAGCCCTTGAATATTGCGATTTTGATGTACTTTCAGTTATATCAAGTTTTGCTGCAATTTCTTTGTGCGAATAGCCTTCAATTGCAAATAAATTGAAAACTACCCTGTAACCCACTGGCAATCTGTTTATGATTTTTAGCAAATCATCAGCTTCCAATTCTTCAACAATATACACTTCGTCTTCAAGTAAGTAACTAACAGAATCAGCGTCTACATTGTCTAAATATTTCTTGTTTTTCCTAATTTGATCGAGCGCGGTATTAACTATAATTCTCCTCACCCAACCTTCAAGCGAACCTTTTTTTTGGTATTTCTCCAAATTATCAAATACTTTTATGAAACCATCTTGAAGGACATCTTGAGCTTCGTCATCTCCATTCATATACCGTAAGCAAACACCAAACATTTTGCCAGCAAATTTTTCATAGAACGCTTTTTGAGCCAGTAAATCGCCGCACGTACACTTTTTTATCAGTTCTTCGTCTGTCATTTTACCTTTTCAATAGTTAAGACTTAAATGTAATACTAAAAGTTGCATTCCATTAATAAAAACAATATTTTAGGACTCTTTCTTTAACCCTGTATACCAATTAATGAAACTACTATTTCTATTTTTTATTTTTACAAACGCAACAATTTGTTTTGCCAAACCCACGCAAATCTCTGCTGGCAATTGGTTGTTTAATCTTCAAATTTCAAAATCGCATCACATTGCCATTCAAGCCGAAATTTCAGATGCCCTCATTACCCTAGTTAATGGATCTGAGCGTATCACACTTGAGCCCTTAAGAACTTCTGGTGATAGTTTAATTGCAGACTTTCCTCTTTATAATTCTAGCTTGGTGATAAAAACGATTAAAAAAAAGAAGGTGACTGGTTATTGGCGGAACTATCAGAAAAAAGGCAATTATGCTATTAACTTGACTGGGGTTAAAAAAAGACCAAAACAAAAATACAATACAGAACGATTAAAACAACTTAATGGCCGTTGGGAAACCACTATTCAATATGGAAAACCTACCAAATTAATTGGTGAATTCAAATCTCACAACAATACCTTAACAGGCACTTTTAGGTCGGAAACAGGTGATTATAGGTTTTTGTCTGGTAATGTTGTTAAAGACAGTATGTATTTATCTTGCTTTGATGGAACACATTGCTACCTCTTTACAGGAAAAGTATTTAGTAACGATTCCATTTCGGGTCGTTTCTTTTCTGGAAACCACTACCGAACTACGTGGACCGCCATTAAAAATCCGAGTGCTCATTTACGGAGTCCTGACAGTTTAACCTATATTAAAAATAACCAACAACTATCACTATCGCTACCTACAATTAACCATACAAATTATGAAATAAATAGTGCTACAATTAACAAACCTACAATTATTCAAATATTTGGTTCTTGGTGTCCTAATTGTGTTGACGAAACTAGATTTTTGAATGAATTAAACACCATTTACGGAAATAAGATACAAATAATCGGTATTGGTTTTGAAATGGGAGATACAGACACAGAAAAACTAAAGTATTTAACAACTTTTACTGAAAGACTTCATATCAATTATCCTATTCTTTTGGGAGGTAGTGCCAATAAAGCTGAAGCAGCAGCATTGTTTCCTATGTTAAATCACATTATGTCTTTTCCAACTTTACTTGTTGTTAATTCACATGGCGAAATAGTAAAAATACATACTGGCTTCAATGGTCCAGCAACAGGAAACTATTATACTAGTTTTACAAATGAAATGAAAGTTTTGTTGGATGACCTTTTAATGGTTAACTAACAAGGAATTTTGTCAATTCTAGTTTGGTGTCTTCCTCCTTCAAAATCGGTGTTAAAGAAAATATCAACCATTTTAGCAGCTAATTCTTGCGTTATAAAACGTGCTGGCAATGCAATAATATTAGCATCATTGTGCAACCTTGCTAACTCGGCGATCTCTTCATTCCAACACAAAGCCGACCTAATTGCTTTATGTTTGTTAACAGTCATATTAATACCGTTACCGCTGCCACAAATAACAATCCCCTTCATTCCTTTATGATCTGTGACAAACTCGGCTACTTTATGACCGTAATCTGGGTAGTCAATACTGTCAGTTGATTCACAACCAAAATTTTTAATACTGTAACCCTTTTGTGTCAAATAATCCTGCAGAAATACCTTTAATTCATACCCAGCATGATCGTTACCTATTGGAATAATATTCGTCATTTGAAAAAACAATTTATTTCAAATATAATATTTATGTATTACACCCATTGTTCATAACTAAGTATAGTTTTTAATAAAGATTATATAATACTCATTTACAATGGTATAAATTTATACTTGTTTTTTGATAACATGTTAATTAATACCTAACAATATGTGCTAAAAAAAGTCAAAATAAATTAGGAAATAGGAAATCAATTTTGGTTATACAAAATATTGAATAATCTATGTTCATAAAGCAGTTTTTTAAATGTCTTTTTTACACATAAAAATGAATACATTTTTTTTATTCTTATTCACAATTCAATTTTTAGTAAATTTGTTAAGAACTTTTGTAACGTAGAGAAAACAACACTTTTTATATGTTAACAAATGGTGATAAAAACTATCAATTGGATAAAGCACTCAAAAAAGACATAAGTTATACACTTATGAACAGCACTAATAATAAGAATAAAAGATTCTTTTTAAAAAAGATTTATTTATATATTATATTATTCAATATTTTCTTTGTTTCCAATTTGACTGCACAGACCATTGATCCAAATGGCTTCAATGTATTCTATTATGCCAATGGTACGAAATCAAGCGAGGGTTATTTTAAAAATGGTCAACCTGATAGTTTATGGAAAACATACAGTGTCAATGGAAACTTAATTGCAGAGGGATTCAAAAAAAACGGATTAAGTGATAGTATTTGGATTTTTTACAGAGAAAACGAAACAAAAAAACAGATGTCGTTTTATGAAAATGATCTAAAAAATGGCTGTACAGTAATGTATGATAGTCTCGAAAGGGTGTCTCAAGAATTGTTTTATATTAACGATACACTACAAAACAACATTTTATCTTATTACCCAAATGGGCAAATAAAATCAATTGAATCGGTAAAAAATGGTGTTAAAGATGGCGATAGTTATGTTTACAATACTGAAGGGGATATTGTTGAAGAAGCGTATTTCGAAAAGGGACAATTAACTAAAAAACAATTAATTAATCAGTACGACGAAGCGGGACTAAAGACTGGTTTTTGGAGAACATTCTATCCAAATGGTACTTTAAAAACAGAAGCTAATTACGAGGCAGGTAAACTAAATGGCTTATATAAACAATATAATAAATACGGTAGCCTTGAAGTAATCAATTACATGCAGTTAGATAGTATTTCATCTAATTCGAGAGATATTGTGATGATTGAACTTTACAGGGAATATTACCCGGGTGGCGTGGTTGAGAAAGTTGTTGGTGGACTTACTAATGGTAAAAAAAATGGACAGTACCGAGAGTATGATGAAAACGGTAAACTTATTAACGGGTTTTTGTATAGTAATGATACCATAATTGCGGAAGGAATGATTTTGAATGATGGGACATTTGACGGTGAATGGTCGTATTTTTACCCATCCGGAAAAGTCCTGTCGAAAGGAGCTTATGAGAACGGTAAAAAAAATGGCGTATGGACCTATTATTTTGAAAATGGGAAAATTCAGCAAAAGGGAAAATACAAAGATGGAATTTATGATGGACAGTGGATTTGGTATTATGAAACCGGAGCTGTTCGCGCCCAAGAATTTTACAGAAAAGGAAAACTTGAAGGTACGATAGTGGAATATGATGAAGCTGGAAATGAATTAACAAAAGGTGAATACTATGTTGGATTGAGAGAAGGGGATTGGTTTTATCACGTTGAAAATTCAAAGGAAGTTGGTTCTTATACTTTGGGATTAAAGAACGGTATTTGGAAAGCATACTATCAGAATGGGGTATTGGCTTTTGAAGGCGAATTTGATGAAGGACAACCAAAAGGGAAACATAAATATTATCATGAAAATGGTGTATTAAAAAGTAAAGGAAAATACAGTGCCGGAGCTAAACATGGTTTGTGGAAAAACTATAGTACGAAAGGCGAAACCATAGAATTACTGGAGTACTATTATGGGCAATTAGTAAAACTTAATGGGGAACGTGTTTCCGACGATTTCTAGAGAAATATCTCTACATTGATAGATAAACACCATTAATTTCAGTATATTTGAATGAACTCAAATCGTTACCATGTTAAAACTTAACGTACTAGTAGTAGAAGACGAAAGTATTGTATCAAAGGATATTCAGCATAGCCTTAAAAAATTGGGCTATACTATTGTTGGGGCTGCCGCTACAGGTGAAAAAGCCTATGAGTTAGCTATTACCTTGAAGCCAGACATTATTTTAATGGATATTATGCTGAAAGGCGAAATGAATGGTATTGAAACGGTTGAAAAAATAAAACAAGAAATGAGCGTGCCGGTAATTTATTTAACGGCATATGCAGATAAATCTACCCTTGAAAAAGCCAAAATAACCGAACCTTATGGTTATATAATCAAACCTTTTAAAGATGTTGATTTACACACTACCATTGAAATGGCCTTGTATAAATTTTCGCAAGAAAAAAAGGTACGTGAAGAACGTGATTTATTCTATTCTTTAATTGAAAATAAAGAACCATCATCAGATCTGCTCTTTGTAAAATCCAATAATCGTTTGGTGAAAATAAAAACGACAGATGTATACTATGTAGAAGCATTAAAAGATTATGTAACACTAATAACAGCTGACAATCGCTACACTTTTCACAGTTCAATGAAAGATATCCTCACAAAGCTACCGTCAGATCAATTTATTAGAGTTCACCGATCGTATATTGTAAGAATTGATAAAATCACATCAATTGAGTATCCAAGTTTAGAATTAGAAAAAATTGAAAAAACTATTCCAATAGGAGGTGCTTACCGAAATGATTTAATGAATGCTTTAAACCTTATTTAAGAATAAGCTACCACTTCTTGCACTTCCTCTAAATTACTTTTTAAAAGTGTTTCAATGCCCCCTTTTAATGTTTGGGTTGAGGACGGACAACCTGCGCAAGATCCTTTCAATTCAACATAAACTTTACCGTCGTTAAAACCTATAAAATCAATTGCACCACCGTCGTTTTCTACAGCCGGCCGGACATATTCGTTGAGTAAATTGATAATAGCACCATCTAATGCACTGGCTTCAAATTTTGGTCTATCTACCGATTGTGTATTTGCTGTATTTTCAGCTGCATTAGGAATTGGCATACCTGGAGCTGTTGGTGCTGGCATGCGGATTATTACCTCTTTTCCATCTGCAATCCACTCTCTAATAAAATCTCTTAATTCCATCACAATAAAATCCCAATCAATATTGTCGGTTTTGGTGACAGTAATAAAATTTGCTGACATGAATACGGCTTCAACAAATGGAAAATTAAATAAGGCCTCTGCTAAGGGTGAGTAGCCCTTTGCTTGTTCAACACTATCAAAAACGACGTTATTATCGGAAAGTACAATGTGTTTATTTGCAACAAATTTCATAGTTGCTGGGTTTGGTGTCATTTCGGCATATAATGTTACAGGTACTTGCATGTTGAAAGTATTTTTAGTGTGGTACAAATTTACTAGGTTTACAATAATTAACGCAATGTAATTTCTAGTAAAATATAAAAAACGTAAATTTGCATTGTGAAGCAAGCATTCCGCATATTATTTTTAGGCTTGGCCATTGTATTTTCATTTGGCTATACCGTTAATGAACACGCCTGTAAAATGACCGGCGAGGAAATGCATGCTTGCTGTCAAAAAGCTGATAGCGAAAAAACACCAAATCATTGTGAAGGTGACTGCTGTATACAAAACACGGTGATTACACGTATTGAAGAGGGTGTGTCGGAATCTATTCAGGTTCAAATAGTTAAATTAATAATAAAAACACCTAGTTTTTCTGATTTTTCGTCAACAGTTACTGTGGCAGAAGTTAAAAACTTGTGTTGTACGGTTGCACCACCTATTCTAAAGGTGCCTGGCTTTTCAGCTATTAAAAAGCAGGTTTGGTTAATTTGATTGTGTTATTTCTGATCGTCGTAAGGTCGTTTATCACAATTAAAAAAAATCAAAATCATGTTACACAAAAAATTATTATTTATTTTTTTAATGGTTTCTTTTCTGGGAATTTCGCAAAATTTAGAAGGGACAATCATTCAAAAAGACAATCAAAAAATTATACCGTTTGCCGTCTTGCGGTGGAATGAAAATTCCGCTAGGGCAGATGCAGACGGCCAATTTAAAATTCAAATTGCAGCTTTTCCAGTGAATATCACTGTTCAACAAGTTGGTTTTAAGGAAGCTGAATTTACAATTAAAAAGCCGACAAATAATTTAACCTTTGCTTTGGAATCGTTTGATACATTGGCGACGGTTGAAGTTGAAGGTAAAAATGAAGGCAAGAGTATCGACTTAATGAGTGCGCGACATACTGAAACCATAGGACAAGAAGAGTTAAGAAAAGCAGCGTGTTGTAATTTGTCGGAATCATTTGAAACCAATGCTTCAGTGGATGTAAGTTTATCGGATGCTGTATCTGGCGCCAAGAAAATACAAATGCTAGGCTTGGATGGTATTTATGCCCAAATTCAATGGGAAAATATTCCTCTGGTGCGTGGCTTAGCATCTTCGTACGGTTTAGGGTTTATTCCTGGAACCTGGATTGAATCGATTCAAATTACCAAAGGCACTGGGCCTGTTGTGAATGGGTATGAATCTATAGCAGGCTTGATTAATTTACAAATAAAGGAGCCAAGTAATAACGAGAAACTATACATTAACACCTATGCCAACCGATTTGGACGAGCAGAACTGAATATTCATGGCGGACAAAAACTTGGAACCTGGAAAACCATGAGTTTCCTGCATGTGGCAAATACCTTTTTTGAAACAGACGAAAATAAAGATGGTTTTAGGGATATTCCAATTGGCCTGTCAGGTGCTTTTTTAAACCGTTGGGAACGCCATGGCAAAAACATGGAAAGTAAACTCGGTATTAGGGGTATATATGTCGACAAAACAGGTGGTCAAATGGGGTATAGTCCGAGTAATAATGATCCACTTAAGTATGGCATAGATTTACGAACAACTGATCTTGAAGTGTTTGCAAAAAATGGTTTTTTCCCAAAAAAAAGAAAGCAATCATCAATTGGAACCATTGTGGAAGGAAAATACCATTCTACAGAAAACAATTTTGGGCCAAATACCTATTTAGGTAAACAAAAAAAATTGTATATGAATGCTATTTACAGCGATATCATTGGCAATACTAACCACAATTACAAAACAGGAGCTAGTTTTATTTTAGATAACTATAACCAAACATTTAGAGATTCAAACTTTGTAAAAACGGAAATTGTACCAGGCTTATTTTTTGAATACACCTATCGCTATTTAGAAAAGTTAACGGTGGTTGCTGGCATCAGAGATGATTATCACAATCTGTTTGGAAATATTTTTTCGCCACGCTTGCACGCCAAGTGGAACATCAGTCCTCAAAATGCTTTAAGGTTAAGTGCAGGGAAAGGCACCCGTGTTTCTAATCCTTACGCCGACTATACGAGTTTAATGGCAAGTAGTAGGGTGTGGAAGGTTGCGCCAGATTTATTGCCGGAGGAAGCTTTAAATGCAGGTTTAACTTTCACTCAAAAATTTATAACCAACGACCATGTGAGCTCAATAACCGTAGATTATTTTTATACTAGTTTTATCAATCAAGTGGTAACTGATATGGACATTAGTACTTCGGAAATTAATATTTACAACGCACAAGGTACGTCATACTCTCATAGTTTTCAAGCTGAATTGAGCATCAAACCAATTGATAATTTAGAGTTACGGTCGGCCTTTAAATACTACGACGTTAAAGCTGAGTTCAATGGTGAGCTCATGCAAAGAGCTTTTGTACCAAAACAAAGGGTATTGTTAAACGCAGGTTATGGTACAAAAAATAAAAAGTGGAGCTACGATATTACAGCTAACTGGGTTGGGGTAAAACGTTTGCCAAGCACCACTAATAATCCGTCGCCATACCGCCGCGCATTACAGTCGGAAAACTACTGGTTGTTAGGTAGTCAGTTAACCTACAACCGACCAAAAATTAGTTTTTATATCGGTGGCGAAAACTTACTAAATTATACACAGCAACGCGCCATTATTGGAGCAGACGACCCTTTTGGTGCGTATTTTGATGCTTCTCAAATATGGGCGCCTATTACAGGCATCAATATTTATGCAGGCTTGCACTATACCATTAAGCATAAAAAAGAATAAATTTGAACTGAAAAATTCAGTTAACGATAAATTAAACAATAAAAAAATAACATATTATGAAAACTATTTTAACCATCCTTTTAGTTGCAATTACAACTATGTCAATGGCACAGAAAACCGAAAAATATCAAACGGTAGAAATTAAAACCAGCGCTTTGTGTGGCGATTGTAAAGAACGTATTGAAAACAAATTAAATTATACCAAAGGCGTAAAATTCGCTGAATTGGATATAGATTCTAAAGTAGTAACAGTAAAGTTTAAAACTAAAAAAATATCGGCACAAGAAGTCAAAGAAGCCATAGCAGCTTTAGGCTACCATGCTGACGAGGTTGAAAGAGATGCTGCAGCATTCAATGAATTACCAGGCTGTTGTCAAGACCCAAACGCTACTTGTACTAAAAAGTAAAGCGACACATATGTAATGGAACTCAAAGGGCCTTTTAGAAAAATCATTCATGTAGATATGGATGCGTTTTACGCTTCTGTTGAACAATTGGATAATCCAGAATTAAAAGGGAAACCCATTGCAGTTGGCGGCAGCGAGCAAAGAGGTGTG
>JAWWDX010000004.1:0-32667 GCA_033719695.1 Putridiphycobacter sp. | reverse complement strand
ATACTCTTTCCTAGATCCCCTAACTGCTGTTTTACCTTTTCTTTTTCCTCTTTTGTTAGGTCTCTTACCGTTGACTTTGAAATGAGAAAAACAAGGTCTTTACTTTCTTTTAATTCTAGTGCTAACTTATCTTTATTGCGCGACAATATTTTGGTCCAACGCTTAGCAGTATTGCTTAAAATTAATTCAATATCGTTTTTACCTCTTAAAAATGGCGCCTGATTGTTATTAGCCAACACAAACGATTGTATAGAAACAAAAGCTTTATCTTTTTCACTTTTCTTAAGACCAAGTTTTAATGTCAATTGATTTAAAAATTGCTTTTCTGTTGGTTGTAATTCTGTATCGGTCCACACAGTTAATATGGCGATTTCTAGAATATACCTTTTTAGCAGCCACGACGATTCAAATTTAAAACTCAAGTCGTCAATGGAAGGATTTTGATCCAGAAAGTTTTCAGCTAACTCTTTTTTATACGACAGTAGGTTGGCTGAAGCTAAAAAAAGCTTGAAAATACTGCGTTCTTCGTCTGAAATAATACCATCAGCATTTGCTGCACAGGCCACAACTTTAACTATGTCGAGCATAATTTCCGAGCGTTTTTCCGATAAAAGTTCGGGTGCCATATGATGCTTGTAATCTTGGTATAGAATTAAGTCGTGGAATAATAAACTGTTGTAGAGATAATCTAATGCTAAGGTGTTTGTAATGGCATTTTTCACCTCCACTCGTCTGTCAATTATACTTTCTAATTTGGCATGGTAATCAAGTTTCGAAAAATTTAACCAGCCTTTTTTAGCTTTTTCAATATTACTCTTTTCATAAAAATCAACAAACTTTACAATACATCTGTTTAGCGACTTACTGTCAAATTTTCCCGCTTCTATATGGTCTACTAGAATTAAGCCTTCTAATAACAAAACTTTGAATGATTCTTCTGGGGTAAATTTACTGATATAATCTTCTTCTAAAAAAATAAATTCACGAGGATACCCGTACAATAATCCAGTTGGTTGAAAGTATGAGTAAATCAATTCTTCGGGACTCAAAAAACTCCCTGGAAATCGGTTCAGTACTTCTTTAGATTCGTCGAGAAGCGAAATATATTTTTTTATCCAACCTTTGCTACTGGGGTTCATCTGTCCGTCTTTTATTTATTTGCCAGATGGAATGATTGCAATAATTAATCATTTCATTAATCAAAAGTAATAATTTTGTAAAACCATAGTCTTATTTCTCATTTTAAAACTACATTTCTTACATATGAAACTAACGGTTGCTTTTTTTATTTTTACATTTTCAATTAGCGCTTATACATTTGGTAAATCTAAAGTTGATATAGATAAAATTGATGATTTACCGAAATGGTTATACGAAAGCTCTGGTCTGGCATGTTTCAATAATAAGCTCATCACTCACAATGATGGTGGGAATAGGCCCGAACTTTATGTGCTAAGTAAAAAAGGAAAGCATGAACATACAATCGAAGTGAAGGACGTAAAGAATTACGACTGGGAAGATTTGGCCATGGATCATAAAGGTAATTTGTATATTGGCGACTTTGGCAATAACCTCAATAACCGTCAAAACTTGCAGATTCATATTGCAAAAAAAGGGTTTATAAATGAATCAAAGATAGATGTAGAAACAATTTTTTTTAGCTTTGAAGATCAAAATGATTTCCCTCCGAAAGATAAAGAATTATATTATGATTGTGAAGCGTTTATTGTAAAGGATGGAAAAATTTTCTTATTTACTAAATGTAGAACAAAACCTTTTACCGGTATTTCAAAAATATATATGTTGCCAGCAAAACCAGGCAATTATGAAGCCAAATTAATTGGTCAATTTCAATTTTGTGATAATGGTTGGAGAACTTGTTCAGTGACTGCTGCTGATTACCATGAGCCTTCCAACACCATTGTTGTATTGGCTTACGGGCGCTTATATACCATTAAAAACTGGCGCTTTAATGCTTTTTGGAAAGGTGAAATTAAATCGTACAAATTACCTGGTATTAAACAACGAGAAGCCATTTGCTTTAAAGATGAGAATGAATGGTACATAACAGATGAATACAGACATGGTATTAAGGGTGGAAACCTTTACGAACTAAAATTAAAAAAGAAATGAAAGCCATTATTTTTGACATGGACGGTGTATTAATTGACTCCGAACCCCTTTGGAAAATTGCTGAAATTAAAGGTTTTGGCAAAGTTGGACTCGATTTAACGCAAACCGATTGCGAAGAGACAGTGGGCTTAAGAATTGATGAGGTAGTAAAAATGTGGTACCAAAAAAAGCCTTGGAAAGGAAGATCATGTGAAGAAGTAACAATTGATATTGTAAACATTTTAATTCAAGAAATAAAAGCAAGGGGAGAGGCTTTACCAGGGGTAAAAGAAGTGCTTGAGGTTTGCGAAAAATCAGATTTAAAAATCGGGCTGGCTACCTCTTCATACCACAGAATTATAGAGGCTGTGTTAGATAAATTAGATATTCGACATTATTTTGAAGTGATTCATTCTGCGGAATTTGAAAAATATGGGAAACCGCATCCAGCCGTTTTTTTGTCCGCCGCTGAATTATTGAATGTTGATCCTACTGAATGTTTGGTGATTGAAGATTCATTAAACGGAGTGGTTGCTGCTAAAGCTGCACGAATGAAAGTAATTGCAGTGCCAGAACAATCACATGCTTATAATCCAAAATTAATGTTAGCCGACCATATTATACCCTCTCTAGAAGCGTTTAGTTTGTTGGAAGCAGGAAAGCTGTTTGAGGAATAATGGAAGAGCAATTCAAAAATATAAACTTTGGCGAGGTTAAACTAGCTGCTGAATATGAACAATGTGAGTTTAAAAATTGCAATTTTACAGGGGTAGATTTATCACATGCTAAATTTATTGAGTGCGATTTTGAAGCTTGTAATTTCTCCCAAACAAAATGGATTGGAACCAGTATTCAATCGTGCGAATTTGTAGATTGCAAGATGTTAGGCATAGACTTTTCATCTTTGAATACTTTCTTATTAAACATGAACTTTCAAAACTGTCAACTAAATTTATCGAGTTTTTATGCATTAAAAATAAACCAAACTAAATTTGTTAATTGTAATTTATCTGAGGTCGATTTTGTTGAAGCTGATTTAACGAAGGCCGACTTTTCTGGAAGTCAATTAATGGGCGCTACATTCGACCAAAGTATATTGATAGAAGCTGATTTTAGGACCGCAGAAAATTTTTCCATTAATCCTAGTAAAAATAGAATTCGAAAAGCAAAATTTAATAGTAATAACCTCATTGGCTTGTTAGATGCGTTTGACTTAAATATCGTGCAGTAGAATGAAAAATGCAAAACTCATAATTGCCTTTGTTTTTTGTTTTGAATTAATTTCATTTTCTCAATTGCCTAAAAATTCTTTAGGCTTGAGGTTGGGTTATGGCAATTACAATGCTAGTGCAGAAATCTCAAGCAGACACCGGATTGCCGAGCAAATCAGAATTGAAGCAAGCCTAGGTGGTCGATTTAGTTCTACTCAAAGTGACTTTATTACAAATATCCACCTGCAGTATGTTATGCCTTTTACAGAACTTACTAGCTATTATCTTGGCATAGGCTATCAGTTTAGTTTTGCACAAACAAGTTCTACATTCCAAATAACAACTGATTATGCCTTAGGTCTTTCTGCTTTATTCGGGATGGACTATCAATTAAAGAAGTGGACAATTAGTATTGACTTCCGACCAAATATAGACATTTCCAAACCATTTTGGCTTGCTTATGCTTTCGGACTAGGGGCTCGGTATCACATTAATTGAGAAGTAAGTCGATTTTAGTCAGTCAGAATAAATTAACTTTGTAAAAAATATAAAACATGCTTGGCCTAAAACTTCCCACCGATCCACGTTGGGTAAACATTGTAGAATCGAATATTGAGGAAATTTTAACCGATCACGCTTGGTGTGAGCAAAAAGCAGCATCAAATGCCATTGCTATTATCACGCATAATTCTCAACACGAAGAATTGGTGACGGAATTGACAAAAATTGTGTTGGAAGAAATGGACCATTTTCAACAAGTACATCAAATCATTAAAGACCGTGGTTTAAGACTTGGTCGCGAAAGAAAAGACAGTTACGTTGGAGAATTATATAAATTCATGGAGAAAGGAAAAAGCCGGACCTTATCAATGGTCGATCGCCTTTTGTTTTCAGCTATGATTGAAGCAAGGAGCTGTGAACGATTTAAAGTGTTGTCAGAAAATATTAAAGACGAAAAATTAGCTAAATTTTATCGCGATTTAATGATTTCAGAAGCGGGACATTATACTACGTTTATTGGTTTCGCCCGTCAGTATGGCGAAGATGTTGATGTTGACAAACGGTGGCAAGAGTGGCTAGATTATGAAGCCAAAGTCATTCAAAATTATGGAAAATCAGAGACTATTCACGGGTAACGTTACACGCTTAAAGCATTAGAAATGATATTAGAGATTCAAGAAAAATTAGTAAGTCAAGATATATTTGACAAACATTTTGTATGTAATTTAAGTGCTTGTAAAGGTGCTTGCTGTGTAGAAGGTGATGACGGCGCGCCGTTAACCATGGACGAAGTGGACTTGATTGAAAATCACCTTGAAGAAATTAAACCTTATATGACCCAAAAAGGGATTAAGGTGGTTGCCGAGAATGGGGTGTTCTATATGGATCGGGTTGATGAGCCAGTGACATCACTAGTTAATGGAAAAGACTGTGTATTTGTGACATTGGACGACCAAGGCATTACTAAGTGTGGTATAGAGCAAGCTTATAGAGAAAATAAAATACCATTTAATAAACCTATATCTTGTCATTTGTATCCTATTAGGGTAACAAAATATGCGAAATTTGAATCGCTCAATTACGACCGTTGGCCAATATGCAAACCGGCCTGTACACTGGGTGAGTCGTTGCAAGTTCCCGTTTTTAAATTCTTAAAGGAACCTTTAATTAGAAAATATGGTGAAGCTTTCTATGCCGAGCTAGAAACGGTAAGTGCTGAGTTAGACGCATTGAAGAAAGAAAAATAGCAAACGAGTGACTTAACAAGTATGGTTCAATTTCAGAACCATTATTTGATATATTTGCTACAAAGAATAAGGATGGAACAGTAATTTTAAAGTATTATGCAGTTAATTGTTGATAGTGGTTCCACAAAAAGTGATTGGGTTTTAATTGATGGTGACTCACTGAAAACATTCACTACCGTAGGTTTAAACCCTAATTTTTTTGACGTGGATCGTATAGTCAATGTTTTGCAAGAAAACGGAGATCTTTGTTCATTTGGTAATGAAGTTGCACAAATTTTTTTCTATGGGGCAGGTTGTTCAACTGAACCACTAAATGCAATTGTTAAAAATGGTTTGCAACGAATTTTTAAAAAAGCCATCATAAAAGTCGATCATGATATTAAAGCTGCAACTATTGCAACTTGTGGCATGGAACCAGGTATTTCCTGCATTTTAGGAACGGGGTCTAACGCTTGTTTTTTTGATGGACATACCACCACTCAAATAACACCCTCGCTTGGTTATGTTTTGGGCGACGAAGGTAGCGGGACCTATTTTGGAAAACAATTATTGCAAGATTACTTTTATAATAAAATGCCTTTAGAGATAAAAGCCAAGTTAGAAGCGACAACCGATATTTCAAAAGCCGCCGTTATTCAGCAGGTGTATCAAGAAAATAGGGCTAATGTATTTCTGGCGTCTTTTGTGCCATTTTTATTGGAAAATTCAAATAATGAATATGTTATAGAATTGATTTTAAAAGGTTTTAAAACATTTATAGGAATTCATGTTTGTTGTTACCCTCACTACAAACAACACAAAACTCACTTTATCGGCTCAGTGGCTTATCTGTTTCAAGATATCCTTGTAAAGGCATGCGATTTCTACGGCGTTCAAATAGGACAAATAATTCAAAAACCAATCTCAGGATTGGTTGATTATCACCGTGAAAGCATTCAATAATTAGCCAATGGCATCATCAAGCGAAAAGCCTTGCTTTTTTAATAACTGTCTAACAAATAGGGCAAAAAATGTGAGGTAGGCAAAGCAAAATCCTCCTACAATAAACGATTCCTGAATACCCATAATGTCGGCAATTTTACCTTGAATAGGCGGAATAATAGCGCCGCCTAAAATCATCATTACCAAAAAAGCCGACCCTTGACCTTGGTATTTGCCTAAACCAGCAAGGGATAATGAAAAGATGGCAGGCCACATAATTGAACAAAACAAGCCACAGCTTAAAAAAGCGTACACTGCAACGATACCTGTTGTACTTAAGCCAATAATAATGGCTACTATTCCAAGAAAACCAAAAACACCCAAAGTAAGCGCAGGTTTATCTTTTGTAAGTATAAAAGCAATAATTTGCACAAGTACACATATAATATACCAGTATAAAGCTTCAATTTTGTATCCGGCTGCCCAAGTAAGTAATAAAACAACGATAAATGCAACTACGGGTACAATCACTTTTAAAACTTGTTTGACATTGTCGGTTAAACTGAAAGCATTAATAGCACCCGACCATCTGCCAATCATTAAACTGCCCCAAAACATAGCAACATATGGCGCAATTTCTGATGAGCTATAACCTCCAAAAGCGTCTTGTTTAAGTAACTCTCCTAAATTACTGCCAATCGCAACTTCAACACCAACATAAACAAAAATAGCCAGCATCCCCAAAGTCAATTGAGGGTATTGCATAGCACCCCATTGTGCCGGTTTTTTCTTTGTTACGCCAAAGGCAAATAGAAGGCCGCCAACAATGGTCAGCAAACCAGCTGATAGCCATAGAACCCTCATATTATCTAATGGGGTACGGAGCGCTTCAATTTGAGCCGCCAACTGGGTTTTTATTTCTCTGTCGATTTCTGACAGCCCAGAAATGTCTGCTGTTAAAGTTGCTATCGTTTTTGCTTCGGGGGTAGTGTAACTATAAAATACTGGTACAAAACAAATCACTAAACCTATTGTAATAGTCAAAAGTGTTGCCATGGCTTTGGTTGGTTTTTCTGCTATGTCCCTGTTTTCATTAGTCACTTTACCTTCAGGCAAGTTTTTTGATAAGCCAAAAAGAGCAGCTACAAGTAAAAACAACATGCCTACGCATGCGTATAAAATCATCACTTTTGATAGTGATAAACTTTGAATCATTTCGTCGCTGATGGCTTGTGTCGACCCAAATAATGCTAGTGCAACAATCAATGGTCCAATTGTAGTTCCTAAACTATTAATGCCTCCACCTAAATTAATTCTACTTGCACCTGTAGCTTCGTCACCCAGCAAAATCATAAAAGGATTAGCAGAAGTTTGTTGTAATGAAAAGCCAAGTGCAACTACAAATAAACCAGCTAACATACCTACGAAAGAACTAAGAGAAACAGATAAAATCATGACAACTGCGCCTAGAAAAGAAAATAACAAGCCAATGACAATACTCTTTTTATAACCCCACGTATTGATGAGGTCTTTACTTGATATAGTGCTAATTAAAAAAATGGAAAGAGCTCCAACATAGTATGCAAAGTAAAATGCCCAGTCAATGAGCTGACTTTGAAACTGATCGAGATGAAAGTAATTTTTGCAGAATGGAATAAATACGCTGTTGCCCGCTGCAATAAATCCCCAGAAAAAAAAGACAGTGGACAATGTGGCCAATGCCCCATAATTGGTTGATTTTTTCATAAATTGATAGTTAGTACTAACCCTCTAATGAAGGTTAACCAAATATAAAAGCCTTTACCTTTGTATTGTAGAAGGTCATTCGATTGTTTTCACAGGTAAATTG
The DNA here is from genome assembly GCA_033719695.1 of Putridiphycobacter sp. Classification (GTDB taxonomy): domain Bacteria; phylum Bacteroidota; class Bacteroidia; order Flavobacteriales_D; family Crocinitomicaceae; genus Putridiphycobacter. The sequence goes on along the minus strand of JAWWDX010000004.1, from coordinate 24,826 downwards.
TTAAAAGAATAGCAACGTTTGTTCGCCCCCATAAATGGTTAAAAATGATTAAATTTGTTACCAACCACAGCCGCTAATCTAAGAAATGAGCACAAAAGAGCACTTTAAAAAACACATCAACGAAGGGTATACTTTTAAAAACGACTTTATAATTCTTGGAGGTGCCATGATAGATGAAGAACCAGTTGAAGGTGCTCTGGTAAAAATTCCACTGAAAACATTAAATCGTCATGGCCTTATTGCAGGCGCTACTGGTACAGGAAAAACAAAAAGTATGCAGGTCATGGCCGAGCAATTGTCACTCAAAGGTATTCCATGCTTACTAATGGATATAAAAGGAGATTTAAGTGGGTTGGCTCAGCAAGGCGAACCTAACGACCATATTGTGTGGCGGCATGGCGCTATTGGTGTGCCCTATGAACCTGAAAAAATGCCCGTTGAATTAATGAGTATTTCAGAACAAAAAGGGGTGCGATTAAGGGCCACTGTTTCTGAATTTGGACCAGTTTTACTAGCCAAAATGCTAGATTTAAACGATACACAAGAAGGGATTTTATCGATTCTTTTTAAGTTTTGCGACGACAATACATTGCCTTTACTAGATTTAAAGGACTTACGGAAAACCCTTCAATTCATTAACGACGAAGGCAAAGACGCCATTCAAAAGGAGTATGGGCAAATTTCAAGTAGTTCTATTAGCACTATAATGAGAAAGGTGGTTGAATTGGAACAGCAAGGAGCAGACTTGTTTTTTGGTGAAAAGTCGTTTGATGTGACAGATTTTTTGCACGTTAATAAAAAGGGAAGAGGGCAGGTATCAATTATTAGGTTAAACGACATTCAGAATCGGCCAAAATTGTTTTCAACTTTTATGATGGGCTTATTAGCAGAAGTGTACGAAACATTTCCTGAAGCAGGAGATGCTGATAAACCGAAACTTTGTATTTTTATCGACGAAGCGCATTTGATGTTTAAAGAAGCCTCAGACGCTTTATTGGATCAAATAGAAATCATTATCAAATTAATCAGATCAAAAGGAGTTGGAATTTACTTTGTTACACAACTGCCTACTGATGTGCCGGATGATGTGTTAAGTCAGTTAGGGCTGAAGATACAACATGCTTTGCGTGCCTTTACTGCAAAAGACCGAAAAGCAATTAAGCAAACAGCACAAAATTATCCATTGTCGGAATTTTATAAAACAGACGAAATATTAACGAGTATGGGTACCGGTGTTGCCATGGTCACAGGATTAAATGAAAAGGGAATTCCAACCCCATTGGCCGTCACTTTATTGCAAGCACCAAAATCGAGGATGGGTGTTTTAACTAAGCAAGAAATAGATTTTGTTGTGGACTATTCACTGCTTAACGACCGATATAAAGAAGAAATTGACCGTGAAAGTGCTTATGAAATTCTAGAAAAGAGACTGACAATAATAGAGGAAGAAGAGCTTCGTGAAAAGCGAAGAATTCAAAAGGAAAAAGAAGCAAAGGCTATTGAAAAATCCCGAAGATATACAACCAAAAGAAAGTCGGTAGGCCGACCTCGAAAATCTACTGCAGACAAAGCTGTTGATACTTTTGTAAAAACTGCCGGTCGAGAAATAATTAGAGGCGTATTCAGTGTTTTGGGTTTAAGAAGATAATATGAAGAAATTGCAATCTAAATTGCCAGATGTAGAAACATCCATCTTTTCGGTAATGTCCGCAATGGCTAATGAAGTTGGTGCGATCAACCTTTCACAAGGGTTTCCCGATTTTCCAATTGACATAGAATTAAAGAAAAAAGTAATTGAAGGTTTGGCTGCTGAGCAAGTGCAATATGCCCCTATGCCTGGTCGAATAGATTTGAGAATAGAAATTGCCAATAAAATGGCTATTCAACATCAAGCTGAATTCAATCCATTAACTGATATTACAATAACTTCTGGCGCAACTCAAGCAATCTATTCGACATTAACTGCATTTATTAATAATGGCGACGAAGTTATATTATTCGACCCGGCATACGATTGTTATGCACCCAGTGTCTTGCTAAATGGTGGTGTACCTATTCATCTCGAACTGAAACATCCAACTTACCATATCGACTGGGATGAAGTAGAAGCACATATTTCGGGTCGAACGCGCATGCTTATTATCAATAATCCCCATAATCCAACTGGTGCGGTTTTATGTGAAGAAGATTTTGATAAATTAGAGAAAATAGTGCTAGCAAATCCAAATTTATTAGTGCTGAGTGATGAGGTATATGAGCACATGCAATATGGCTCAACGCATTTGTCGGTTTTAAAAAGAAAATCAATTTATAACCAGTGCATTGCTACTTATAGCTTTGGTAAAACGTTCCATGCTACTGGATGGAAGTTGGGTTATGCGGTTGCGCCTGAACATTTAACTAATGAAATTAGAAAGGTCCATCAATACCAGGTTTTTGCTGCTAATAATACCATGCAATATGCTATAGCGGCATATTTAAAAACTGATCAAAACTGGCAAGGTACTGCAGACTTTTATCAACAAAAAAGAAACTTATTTTTAAAGGAAATGAAAGGGTCGAGGTTAAAACCACTGGCTTGTGATGGGACTTATTTTATGCTCTTTGATTATTCTGAAATTTCTCAAGAAAATGATGTTGATTTTGCGAAGCGCATCACTGAAGAATTCAAGGTGGCCACCATTCCAGTGTCGGTATTTTATAAAAAGAAAACCGATCACAAAGTCATTAGAATTTGCTTTGCAAAAAAAGATGAAACACTAGTTGCAGCGGCAAAAATCCTAAAGCAATTGTAATATGGAAAATCTAAAGATAGTGGCTATTCAGTATGATATCGTTTGGGAAAATAAATCTGCAAATTTTAAGAAATTAGAAGAGCAATTCTTTTCAAAATTTAAGTCCAATACTCATGATTTGATTTTGCTTCCAGAAATGTTTGCCACCGGTTTTACAATGAATCCATCAGTGTTTTATGAAGAAGAAGATGGAGAAACCTTTGAGTGGCTAAAGGAAAGGGCTAAACAAACAAACGCCTGTATTGGCGCAGGCATTATTACGTCTAATAAAAATGGTGGTTTTTTAAATACGTTCGTTATTGTTCGCCCAAATGGCAACTTGGAATATTATTACAAAAGGCATTTGTTCAGAATGGGCGAAGAAAACCGGCATTACGTTTCTGGAAATACAGTAAAAATAATTGAAATCAATGGTTGGAAAATAAATTTGCAGGTTTGTTACGACTTGCGATTTCCTACATTTGCAAGAAATGCAATAAACGACAAGTCAGAAACTTTATATGATGTATTAGTATACATTGCTAATTGGCCTGAAGTTCGAACAGCGGCATGGACTGCTTTATTACGTGCTAGAGCTATTGAAAATCAAGCGTATGTTTGCGGAGTCAACAGGGTAGGAAAGGATGGTAATCAGGTGAACCATGCAGGTGCTTCAGCCATCATTAACCCTTTAGGAGGTTATTTATGCGATACAGTTTATAAACATGAAGTAGCCATTGAAAGTTCTTTAAATTTTGAAGATTTAAGCAAGGCCCGTACTGTATTTCCAGTTCTTTTAGATGCTGATAGATTTATTATTACCGATAAATAAATAAAACAGACACTTAATCGCTGTTGGCACAACAATTATTTTGCGCATTAACAAGTTTTGGTTAAATTTACGTCATATTAATTTTAAAAATTATTTAAATGAAAAAAGTTTACTTATTCGGAGCTCTACTTTTAGCTGGTACAACAGTTATTGGTCAGAGTAATACAGAGCCTTATACCTTTGGAGTGTTGAAGTCTCCTGTTAGTCCAAATCCTAACCCTGTTGAAAATACTTACCGCCCTACATCTAAAGCTGATGATAGAGCTTTGAATATTTTATGGACGGAGGATTTTGACGGTTCAGGGGCCCTTACCACAAATAATGGTATGTGGACTACAGCAGGTTCAGAAGCTAGCTACTGGGCTTTAACTACCAGTGCAACAACACCATTAGGGTATCCAAACAATATGGATGGCAGACACTTATTATGGGATTCAAGAACGCCAGTATCAGCTATTGAGCCAACAGGTTCATTTGCAACTACGCCAGTGGAAGGATCGGCCATTACACCGGTGATTGATTTAACAGGGTATACAAATGTTACTTTACAATTCGATATGAACGGAAGATACTGCTGTAATGCAGAGCCATGGACTGTTGCCGTATCAAATGATAATGGCGCAACTTGGGGCGCAGAAATCCCTATGGATATTGGATTAGATGATAACGTTACGACAAACGATATTGCTGAACCATACAGATTCTCTGTAAATATTTCGCAATATTTAGATCCAGTTGGCGCAAACAACAACGACGTGAAATTGCGTTTTACTTGGACTGGACTTGATGCTAACGGAGCAGGTCAAACATCATCTTACTACAGTTGGGAAATTGACGACATAGTATTGTACGAAATTCCTGCCTATGAGATCGCTCAAGAGGCACTTTGGTTACAAGACATTAGTGTTGATTACGAATACACGAACTTTCCAGCTAACCAAGCTTCAACATTAACTGTTCAAGCACCACTTTCTAACAATGGATTAAATGCACCAAGCAATTTAGCAATGGAAGTAACTTTAATTGATGCTGGTAATAGCAGTGTAATTGCTGGTCCAGTTTCTGGTGGTACTTTAACAGTAGGTTCTTTAAATGCAAGCGAAATGGATACCATTACATTTGCAACGGCTATTGACTTATCTGCATTAGCGCCAGGAGAGTATAGAGTACAGTCAATTATTACTTATACAGAAACTGATGAAATTCCTGAGAACGATACTTTGGTAAGAACTTTCAGAATTACAACAAATTCAATGGGTCATATGAACTATGATGCGAATCCAATTGTACCTTTCCAAAACATAACTGCTGATGCTTTTAAAACAGGAGCTTTATTTACTGTTCAGCAAGATGTTGAATTACATGGATTTGATTTCTTTTTACCAGCTTCAGGTGGTACGTCTCAACAAACAACAGTTGATGTGCCTGTGGTCATTTGGATTCACGACAGAACCAATGATGCAGAGTTAGGTTTCTTTACATATGAATTAACTGCAGATAAATTAGGTGGATGGTATACATTTAACTTTTACCAAGCAGATCCAGATAATTCTGATCCAGCTCCACCAATTGTTTTAGAATCTGATATCGTTTATGCTGTAACAATGGAGTCTTTCTCTACACCATTTTGGTATCAAGCATCAATAGCTGATGCTGATTTTTCAGGTGCTTTCTACTTTTCATCTGACGATACTTGGTATTGGAACGGTGATGAGCCTTGGGTTATGTTAAATTTTGATGAATCATTAACAGTTAATGAAAATGTAATCAATCAAACAATAACTGTTAGCCAAAACCAACCAAACCCTTTTAACGATAATACAATTATTACTTATAACTTAAACCAAACAGCTGATGTTTCGGTAGAAGTTGTTGATTTAACAGGTAAAGTTGTTGCAACGTACAATGAAGGTGTACAAGGAGCTGGACAATATAAATTAAACATTTCTGCTGAAAATCTTTCAGGTGGTGTTTATTTCTACAATTTTAAAGCTGGAAACTATTCTGTGACAAAAAGAATGGTTGTTAGCAAATAATATTTTTGAAATTTAATAGTAATCCCGCTCCACCACGGAGCGGGATTTTTTTATGTTATTAGCGAGTTTAGGTTATATCGGTTTATTTATTGGCACGTTTATCTCTGCCACCATTTTCCCTACACCATCAGAAGCCTTTGTTATTGGTGCTTATGAGTTAGAATTCAATGTTTACATAGTTCTTATTGTCGCCTCAATTGGTAATCTTTTAGGAGGTCTCACTAATTATTACATTGGGTATAAAGTGAATTCTGAAGGGCTGAAGAAGAGGTTTAAACTCAATCAAGAACGCATTGACCGCTGGGAAGTAAAACTCAATAAATATGGGTATTGGCTTGGACTCATATCTTGGTTGCCTGTTATTGGAGACCCTATGGTTGGTGTGCTTGGCTTTTTTAAGGTCAAGTTTTGGCCCCTCACGCTTACCATGTTTATTGGTAAATGTGGCCGTTACCTTATTCTTACTTTTTTATACTTTGAAATTTTTTGACGCAGACAGGTTAATAATTACCTGACTTTAAGCAAATTCATTTTAGTTTATCATTGTTTTTCTTTACATTTGGCTAAAAGCCAATTGAATGAAATGGATTATTATATGTGGAGCGCTGCTTTTAGCTGGCACAACAGTTATTGGTCAGAATAATTCAGAGCCTTATACCTTTGGAGTATTGAAGTCTCCTGTTAGTCCAAATCCTAACCCTGTTGAAAATACTTACCGCCCTACATCTAAAGTTGATGATAGAGCTTTGAACATTTTATGGACAGAGGATTATAAGAAAACAAAAAGGATGATTGTAGAAAAATAAACCTTAGCTGGCAGGACCGTTAAAGTAGTCGTACTGTCTTAAAAAATCACGGTAATCAACAGTGTTTTCTATTACTTGAAGGTCGAAGTATTGTTTTTGAAAATCTACTTCATCCCCAACATTGCTAAGTTTTTTAACACGTATCTTATCAAATTCTTTTAGTGCTAAAATCTGATCAGCCTCTAATGGAAGTTCGTCAAAATAACTATCTCTCAAGTCACTAATGGTAATAGTACCTGTGTTCTGAAGCGATATGGGGGTGTTCTCTGTCATTTTAACATTCTGAATTTTTGCACATTGAGGCAATTGTTCCTATTATTCCTTACTTTTATGTCACTAATGAACCAATTGGCAAAGTAATTGTATATTAGTTTAAAACTACTAATTAATGAAACTATTTTCAATTAAATATATTTTAATATTTATTTCTATGTCTTCCATTTTTTCAAGCTTTGGTCAATTAGATTATGCTAAGCAATGGCAATTAGTAGACGGGCTAGAAAAAAAAGGGTTGTACAGAGAGGCACTTGCAAAGGTTGATGATATAATTGAAAATGCCCTAAACGACAAGGCCTCTGAGCAAGTGATAAAAGCTAATTTTTTTCAGTTAAAATACAACCAGTATATAACAGAGGATGATTATGTAGTAGGAATACATAGAATTGAAAAATTAATTCATGAATCGGATATAACCACAGCTTCAATTCTTCACTCTGTATTGGCTGAGGTATATTATGGATATTACGCCCGAAACACATGGAAATTTAGAGATAGAACAGCCGTTGCAACCGATATTAAATTAGATGATATTCGTACTTGGGATTTGGAGCGATTAGCACATAAAACCATTGAACATTATTTAGCCTCATTTGAAAGTAAAACCGCATTAAAAGAACAAAGTATAACTGTATTTCCTGAATTGATAGAACAAGTAACTGATTTCACCAAAAACTGGTCATTGTATGAATTTTTGGCAAACCGTGCATTTGATTTTTTTAGTGCAAATTCATTCAATATAGAAGGACCTGCTGAAACGTTCACTATCAATTCTAGAGTTTATTATAATACAAATCAAGCATTTAAAAGTGTAAGTATTGCTAGCATTGATACTTTTAACTTAAAGTTTTATGCTGTTAAAGTTTTGCAAGAACTAACAGCCTATCATCTTGACAATAATGATTTTGAAGCTTTGTTTCAAATCCAGTTAAAACGACTTAAATGGGTGCACGATCACTGTACGCTATCGAATAAAGAAGAATTGTTTGAACAAGCCATCAAAAATTTGACCGTAGCATATAAAGATTACCCAGCAGTTGGTGAAGCTTGGTATGAATTGGCTAATTTTTATGTCCTGCAAACAAATGGACAAGACGTTAAAACGGCAACTCAGATAGAAAAGGATAGACGGATTCAGGCAGCCATGATTTGTAAGCAAGTCATAGAAAGTTTACCGAAAACATATGGGGCAGAACAATGTGAAGCACTTTTAAGTCAGTTGAAAGCTAAAGACTTATCGCTAATTTGTGAAAGCGTATACCTACCAATGCAAAGAGATAAGTTTTTAATTTCGTATAAAAACCTTAAGTCAGTATATGTTAAGATTGTACAGTATAAAAATGATGACAATCTAAATACTGAGGAATTGAAGGCGTACGCTAATAAACAAGCGGCGGTATATGAAACAATAGTATCATTAACGGGAAGCGAGGATTTATTTGGTCATTCTATAGAAGCCATGATACCTGAGTTACCAATAGGGTACTACTTATTAGTTACAAGTACTAACAAGAATTTTGAAAAAGAAAATATTGGAATAGCCTTTTCAAAATTCTGGGTGAGTCAACTTACTTACCAGTTAAAAACGACAAAAGAAGGAGCCGACGTTATGGTGATGTGTCGAAAAACGGGTCATCCGCTTGAAGGAGCGGAAGTAAAAATTTCTCAGCAAGCATATAATCGGGTTTTACGTAAATATCAAGAGCAAACTATTGCAACACAAAAAACCAATAAAATGGGTGTTGCGCATATTGATAAAATAAAACAGTACCAGTCATATTTTGTTGCTATTAAAAGTGGAGAGGATAGGTTTGAGCCCAAACAGTCATTTTATTTTAATGAACATGGTCCCAAAAATCATTCGCAAACTCAAATTCGTTTATTTACAGATAGAAAATTGTACAGGCCTGGGCAAACAATTTATTTTAAGGGTATTGTGACTAGTTTTGATGGTAAAACCAATAGACTGGAAAGAGCTTATTCCACAACGGTAACTTTTCTTGATGTGAATTACCAAGAAATAAAAAGAATAACAGTAATTACAAATGAATTTGGTTCTTTTGAAGGTAAATTCTTGGCACCATATGGGGTGTTGACAGGAAGAATGATTATAAAAACACCTTTTGGTACAACCAATGTACAAGTAGAAGCGTATAAGCGACCTAAGTTTAGCGCCACGATTAGACCTTTAGTAGGTGAATACAAATTAAATGATGAGGTAAATGTGAAGGGGTTCGCCGAAGCCTTCGCGGGCAGTAAAATTTCAGATGCCATAGTAAAATATCGTATCCAACGAACCACACAATTTAATCACTGGCGTTGGTGGTACCGCCCTTCTCCTCCAAAAGAAGTGGCAAATGGCGAAACGACTACCAATGAAAAAGGCGAATTTAATTTTTCTTTCACAGCAATACCAGATGAATCTATTAATCCCATAACAAAACCTATTTTTAATTATACCATTTCTGTAGATGTGATTGACATCAATGGTGAAACTCATACCGCTATTAAAACGTTCAATTTAGGCTATCATAGTTTGGTATTGTCAAATAATATAGCTGAACGAATTGATGCCAATACAAATGCTAAATTTGAAATAGATGCTAACAGCCTCAATGGAGAAAAGCTAAATGTGTCGGGATCATTCGAAATTTATAAGTTGATTTCACCAGAAAATACTGTACGTAAGAGGTTATGGTCTGATCCCGATCAGTTACAATGGACTGAAAGTGAGTTTAAGCAATTATTCCCTGGTGATGTTTTTAAAAATGAGGCCAATTTTCATAACTGGAAGATAGGTCAAACAGTTCAAAGTGGAGTATTTAATACTCAAACGAGAGCAGAGGTAAACTTAAAAGATTTAAACAAATGGCCTGTTGGCCGCTATAAATATGTAGCAAGCACTAAAGATAAAAATGGTGTTGAAGTTGAGGATGAGCATTACTTTACGGTATTCAATCCTAAGTCTAAAAAGCCTATTGATAAGGAAATTTTTACAGCCCATCCAATTTCAAGAGCAATACAACCAGGTAAGTCTGTGAAAATACTACTTTCAACAGCAGAAGAACATTTAAACGTATTTTACAGCATTAGTTTCAAAGGAGAAACCCTCAATGAAGAGTGGATCCATTTAAAGAATGAGCAGACTGCTATTGATTTTGAGGTAACTGAACTCCATATTGGCGACTTATTATTTGAATTCTTAGTTGTTAAAAACGATCGTGTTTATAGTCAATCCATTCCTATTAATGTAGTGGCGCCAAAGCATCATCTTAATATAACTTTAGAATCTTTTCGTGATAAAATGTTGCCAGGTCAGGATGAAGAATGGAGCATTGTAATTAAAAACGCTAGCAATAAAGCTGTACAAGCTGAATTACTAGCCACGTTGTATGATGCTTCACTAGATGAATTATTTACGAAGAACAATTTTAGTTTTTCTTTACCGAGTCCTTACTATCGAAATAATGCTTGGGGTCACCCAGCTGGTTTCGATCAAGCGGCAGGATCTAATGTAAATTATTATTGGAATTCTTATGCGTCTATGCCACATAGATTTATGCCTCAATTAAATACTTTCGGTTACAATGCTAGAAGGTATGGTGGCCTATACCGAGAATTAGGGGCATATTCGAGGATTGCTGATGTAGAAGAATATGATGATGGTGCGCCCATGATGGATGCCGTAGAAGAAGTTAAAATATCCAAAAGCTCCGCAAAACAGGGTACTCCGGCACCCGCTATGGCTGGTGAAAAATATGGAAATGAGGAACCACCTGACACACCACTAGTATCAGAGAATAATTCTAATGTGTTAACACCACAGCCCCGGTCTAATTTTAATGAAACGGCTTTTTTCTACCCACAAATACACACCAACGAAAAAGGCGAAATTCGTCTTAAATTTACTATGCCGGAAAGTTTAACCAAATGGCGATTTTTAGGTCTAGCGCACAGTCAAACACTTGAAATTGGACAAATAGAGAAAGAACTTGTCACCCAAAAAGATTTGATGGTTTTGCCAAATATGCCTCGTTTTTTTAGAGAAACCGATCAAATAACAGTGTCAACTAAAATCACAAACATTGCTAGTGAACATATTTCAGGCACTGTTAGCATTCGTTTTTTTGACCCTATAACAGAAAAAGATATTACCAATCAGTTTATACAAATTGATGCTGAGAAAAGCTTTTCAGTTAGTGCTGAAGGCAATACGCAAGTGTCCTGGACTGTGAATGTGCCAGAAGACTGGTCGGCCGTGACATACCAAATAATGGCAAATTCACCACACCATAGTGATGGTGAAGAAAATGTTTTACCAATACTGTCTAATCGAATGTTGGTCACTGAGTCTATGCCAATGCCAATTAATACGACAGGTACTAAGACTTTTACATTTAAGAAATTAAAAGCGCATAACAGCGCTACTTTAAAACACCACCAGTTAACACTTGAGTTTACTAGCAACCCCGCATGGTATGCTTTGCAAGCCATGCCTTATATGATGGAGTATCCTTATGAATGCGCCGAACAAACCTTTACTCGATACTATTCAAATGCCATTGCTACTCATGTCTTAAATAGTAAACCTAAAATTAAAGCTATTATTGAAAAATGGCGTAAAGATTCACCGGAGGCATTTTTATCGAAATTGAATAAAAATCAAGAGCTGAAAAGCTTATTACTGGAAGAGACGCCATGGGTTTTAAATGCAAACAGCGAAACTGAAACCAAACGTAATTTAGCAGTTTTACTCAACCTGAAAAGAATGGAGGGTGAATTACAAAAGGCATTGTCAAAAACCATCAAAGCCCAATCTAATTCAGGTGCATGGGCTTGGTTTCCAGGAATGAAAGACAATCGATATATTACCCAGCATATTGTTACCGGACTGGGTCATTTAGATGTGTTAGGTATTTCGGATATTAAAGTAGACCCTAAAGTTCGTCGAATGGTTGAGAAAGCAGTTAATTATTTAGATCAAGAAATTGTAAAAGACTTAGAACGCCTCAAAAAATTTCATTCTGAAACGTATTTAAAGAATAATCATTTGGGTTACATTCAAATTCAATACTTGTATATGCGTTCGTATTTTCCGGGTATTAAGATGACTAAGGCTACAATGGAGGCGATAGAGTATTATAGCGCACAAGCTGAAAATTACTGGTTAACATACAATATTTATGCAAAAGGCATGATTGGCTTGGCTGCAAAACGTATGCAGATGACGCAATTATCAACTGACATTTACAAGTCTTTAAAAGACAATGCCATTTTCAGCGAAGCGTTTGGTATGTATTGGAAGTCTTATACCACTGGCTATAATTGGTATCAAGCGCCCATAGAATCACAGGCGTTGATGATCGAGTTTTTCAATGAAATGGGAGATTTGCAATCTGTAGAGCAGTTAAAAATGTGGTTATTAAAAGAAAAACAAACAACACATTGGAAAACAACAAAACAAACAGCAGAAGCAGTTTATGCGCTCCTTTTGAATGGTATTGATTTACTAGAAACTGACCAGCTTGTAAAAATTACGGTTGGTGGAAAACAGATTGAGTATGTAAAGGAACTAAGTTCTAACCCTTATCAAGTGAAAGCTGAGGCAGGTACAGGTTATTTTAAAACCAAATGGAACTCGGCAGACATTAACAGAGATATGGCAACGGTTACGGTCAATAAATCTACGCAAGGCCCTTCATGGGGAGCTCTGTATTGGCAATATTTTGAGCAACTAGACAAAATAACCTTTGCGAAAACACCTCTTCAATTAGTGAAAACGGTATATAAAGTGGTTTTAACTAACAGCGGTGAAAAATTGGAAAGCATATCAGCACAACAACCAATTAATGTAGGCGATAAAATTAGAGTTCGTATAGAGTTAAGAACTGATAGAAACTTGGAATATGTGCACTTGAAAGATATGCGGGCAGCAGGATTTGAGCCAATAAATCAGATGTCATCTTATAAATATCAAGGTGGTTTGGGTTATTATGAAGCTATAAAGGATGCTGCTACCAATTTCTTTTTCGATTACATCCCTAAGGGCACCTATGTTTTTGAATACGATTTACGAGCTGAGCAACTAGGTGATTTTTCAAATGGTATTGCTACCATACAATGTATGTATGCGCCTGAGTTTACCGCTCATTCTAATGGCATCCGTCTAAAAATAGAACCTAAAAAATGATAGAAGTTTATACTCCTGAGTACTTTATGAAGCAAGCTTACCTGCAAGCAGAAATGGCGCTTGAGCAAAATGAAGTGCCTGTTGGCGCTATAATAGTGGCCAATGCCACGAAAACTATTATTGCACGGGCTCACAATTACACTGAAAAATTACACGACGTGACTGCACATGCCGAAATGCAAGCCATCACAGCAGCAGCAGAATATTTGGGAGCCAAGTATTTAAAGGATTGTACGCTATACGTAACTTTGGAGCCATGTGTTATGTGTGCGGGAGCGCTTGCATGGTCTCAAATTTCTCATATTGTATACGGTGCCCACGATCCCAAGCGTGGAGCAGGACGCCTAGCAGAACATGTTTATCATCCCAAAACAATTATACAGGGAGGGGTTTATGAAGCACCATGTCGTGCGATTCTGCAGAAATTCTTTCAAGATAAACGATAAATTTATACAAAATCCAGTGGGCAATAGTCGCTCGGGAATCACTGTATTCAGTTTTATTATCTACCTTTGATTTATATGCTAAATGAAGTGACTTCATATCATTTTCCCAAAGCTGAAAAGCTATGTTCTAAACGCATAATTGAAGCCATTTATGAAAAGGGCGATAAGCTCAAACAGTACCCTTTTATGCTACATTACTTAGAGGTGGATGCTGCAACGAATATGGCTTTTCCAGTGCAAATTGCCACAGCAGTGCCAAAACGAAGAATTAAACTGGCAGTGAAACGCAATCGGATTAAAAGACAACTGCGCGAAGCATACCGCTTAAATAAGCAACAATTAATTGCTGAAGTTTTGCGGCAAGAAAAAAAAATGGCATTATTTTTAGTATATATTGGAAAGGAGAAAGAGCCTTACGATTTTATTGAAAAAAAATTAAAGTTACTACTAAAGACGCTGACTGAACAAATCAATCAAAAAACGAAAGATGAAAATTAAACAATTTATTCTGTCCATTACCATGGTATATTCTGTTGCTATTTCGGCACAGCAAATGCCAGAATACGATACGGATTTTGAGATTTTAAAAAATCTCGAATTATTCGAAATGGTATATAAAAACATTGACTTGTACTATGTAGATGAATCAAATCCTGGAGAATTGATGCGTACAGGAATTGATGCAATGCTTGCAGAATTGGATCCATACACCAATTTTATCCCAGAATCAAGAATGGAAGAGTATAAATTAATGACAACAGGACAGTATGGTGGTATTGGCGCTATAATACGTCAAGTCAAAGAAAATGTGATGGTAATTGAGCCATATGAGAACTTTCCTGCTCAAAAAGCGGGTTTAATTCCTGGCGACATATTTGTTGAAATTGATGGCAAAAATGTTAAAGGTTTATCATCTTCTGAAGTGTCTGAAAAACTTAAAGGTCAGCCTGGAAAACCATTAACTGTTAAAATAGAACGACAAGGTCAAGAAATGGATTTCACATTGATTAGGGAAGAGATTAAAATGAGTCCAGTACCTTATTATGGCACCGTAAGTGACAATATTGGCTATATTAAATTAACTTCTTTTACACAAACTGCTGCAAAGGATATATTGGATGCATATAATGCCTTAAATAAATCAGATAAAATTGAGAAATTAATAATTGATTTACGTGGAAATGGGGGCGGTCTGCTCATGCAAGCAAATCAGATTGTTAACTTTTTTGTTGAGAAGGGCAGTGATATTGTTGAAATTAAAGGTAGAATGGAAGGTGTTAACCAAGCCTATACAGCCAGAGCTAAACCTCTAGATAAGAACATCCCTATTGTCGTCCTAGTAGATGGTGGCTCAGCGTCAGCCAGTGAAATTGTGTCAGGCGCTCTGCAAGATTTAGATAGAGCCGTAATCGTTGGAGAAACCACATTTGGAAAAGGATTAGTACAACGACCGCTTGACTTAAAATACAATGCTAAAATTAAGGTGACAATTGCAAAGTACTATACACCTAGCGGGCGCTGTATTCAAAAGTTAGATTATTCCACTAAAAAAGTAGGTGAAAATGCCGAAGAAATGTCAGAAGATAATCTGAAAAAATTTAAGACAAAGAATGGAAGAACTGTTATTGACGGAAGGGGTGTTGAACCAGACGTTAAAATTGAATTAGAATCGTTTAGTCGTTTAACTTCTCTTTTAGTTGTTGAAAATTTGATATTTGATTTTGCCTCAAAATATAAAATTGCGCACGACAGCATTGCAAAGCCAGGCGTGTTTAAACTCTCTGACGAAGAATATAATGCCTTCAAAGAAATGGTATTAGCAGCCGATTTTGATTACAGAACGGCGACAAATGATGTGTTGGAAACCCTCAAAAAGGAAGCTGAAGCAGAAGGTGTATATGCTGAAAATGAGGCATTATTTAATCAGTTAAAAGAGGCTTATAAGCCGTCGAAATCCCGTGATCTAGAATTCTACAAAAAAGAGATTATTGAGTTGATAGAAGACGAAATCATAGGAAGATATTATTTTCAAACCGGTAGAATTCAACAATCTCTTCTTGAAGACGAATATATATTGGAAGCTGTTAAAATATTAAACGACCAAACACGTTATAATAGTATTCTCAACATCCAAAATTAATGCATGCTCGACAAATGGTTTAATGCATCTGTCCATTTTTATGTACAGTTAGTTGCTCTATCCGCTATTGTTATTGGAGTTTCAACCTCCAATGTATTAATGAGTCTTGGCACCATGTTATTGTTACTAAATTGGCTGTTGGAGGCTGATTTTGCTGCAAAACGTGAGCGATTCCTGCAAAAGCCAACTAGCTGGATTTTCGTGTTTCTATTTGGATTTGGTTTAATATCTCTAATTTGGAGTAGTAACTTGGCTTATGGGGTTCATGATCTTAGAATAAAACTACCGCTATTCATTATACCTCTAGTGCTAAGTACAAGTGTGCCACTGGCGAGACATTATTTTTATTTTTTACTCTACCTATTTATTTTAACAGTTGTTACGACGTCTTTATGGAACTATTATCAATTTAGTAAAAACTTTGAAAATGTGCATGACATAAGGCAAATGAGCCGTTTCATATCTCATATTAGATATTCCGTTTTGGTAAATTTGGCCATCTTTTTTAGTTATTATCTTTTATTGAAGAAAAAATGGATGATGTATCTGTGGGCACCAATAATTGTTTGGTTAGCGTTTTACCAATATAAAGCACAGGTCGTAAACGGTTATGGTTTATTCATTATACTTTCAATTTTATCCATCATTTACTGGATCAGAAACCTGAAAAGTATACAGTGGAAACGAATTGCTTTGGTAGGATTAGCGACATTTGTTGTGACAGTATTTATTGGTGTAATTTATGTCTGGCAAAAAACAAATGTCGCCATTCAAAATGTCGATTATTCTAAGTTAGAATTATACACTGCAAATCATAACGGTTATTATCATCAAAGAAATACTAATATTTCTGAAGATGGGAAGTTAGTGTATTTATATGTATCAGAAAAAGAGTGCAGAGCCGCTTGGGCAAAGCGGTCGGATGTTCATTTTGATAGTTTGGACAAAAAGGGCCATCCAATTGCGGGCACCCTCTATCGCTATATGACGTCAAAAGATTTGCGAAAGGATTCAATAGGGTTTTTAAGTTTGACAGATAAAGATATCATCAATATTGAAAATGGCTTCTCTAATTACAAGACTAACAAAGGATTGACAGAGAAAATTAGTGACTTAAAAATGCAATTGTTTTTATTGAAATCACACGGAGATCCTAATGGTAATTCTATAATACAAAGAAAATTACATTTACTTGCTGCCGGAGGAATACTAAAAAAGAAATGGTTATTTGGCGTAGGTGTGGGCGACGTACAAGACGCATTTAGACAACAATATAGCGCAAGCCATTCTTTACTAAAACTAGAGAATCAGCACCGCAGTCACAATCAATTTTTAACCGTATGGATTAGTCATGGATTGATTGGATTTATAGCCCTGCTGTTATTGTGGATTATTCCATTTTACAAATATCTTAAAACGTGCGACTATTTGTTGTGTGTGGTTTTAATTTCATTTGGATTTTCATTTTTATGGCAAGATATGTTGGAAACACAAGCAGGTGTCACTATTTTCGCTTTGTTTTACAGTCTAATGGTGTATAAAGAAAGAAAATATGTCGAGAATAGATAAGTTTATTTGGTCGGTTCGGCTATTTAAAACAAGGTCAATTGCCGCTGATGCAGTTAAAAAAGGGCGAGTCCTCATCAATGATCAAGACATTAAAACATCCAAAGCAGTAAAGGTTAATGACATTATAACGATTAAGAAATCAGGCATTCAGTTTTTGTATAAAGTTTTGGCATTGAACGAAAAAAGAGTAGGACCTAAGTTAGTAGAACACTATATTGAAGACATTACGCCAATTGAAGCTGTCGAAAAATACAAAACAATTCAGGCTAATCAGCAGTACTATCGCCATCAGGGATCAGGTCGTCCCACAAAAAAGGACCGTAGGGATATTGACGATTTTTGGAACTAACAATTAACGTTTTTTAGTTGAAAACCTGTAACCTTTCCCCCCATTTCAGCGCTATATTAACATAGCTTTGTTTAGTTATGGCACAAGCTTTTTTTAAAGTAGATAGCAGGGCCATTTTTAAATCCAATATATTGAAATGAAAAAGTCGTGGCGCATCATAAAAAAAACTCTGCTTTGGGGAAGCTTTGTTTCTTTATTTCTGGTGACGTTAATTACAATATTACTCAAAATATACGAAAAGGACATAAAGCAATATGCCGTAGAGGAAATAAATAAATACTTAGCGGTAAAAGTTGATGTGCAAGACATAGAGATTGGATTTTTATCGAGTTTTCCATACGCCTCTCTTAATTTTCAAAAGGTAAAAATATTAGATAACTATGAAACCATTGAAAGTAACGACACGCTTTTTTATGCAAAAAACCTATATCTAAGTTTTAGTATTTGGGATATTTATAACGAGAACTATAAAGTAAAGAATGTTGAAACTAATAATGCTGTTTTAAAAATCAAAACAGCAAGTAATGGAGAAATCAATTATAATATCACCAAACCAACTACTGATACAACTAGCAGTAATTTTGAATTTGCAATAGATTTATTTAAACTATACGATTTAGATTTTGAATATGTTAATTTAGCGACCAAACAGTTTTATTATCTCACCTTAGAAAAGGCAAAAATAAAAGGAAACTTTAATGAGACCGAGTATGTTTTAAGTGCCGTATCAGATGTATTCATTAAACAATTAAAAACGAATTCATTTTCAATTATTAATGAGAAAAATGCACATCTAGACTTGAAGTTAAACATTAATACTAAATCTCAAACCTATCATTTTATTAAAGGTGATTTAACCTTGGAAGAAATGCCTTTTAAAATTACTGGTTCGGTAAAAAACGATTTTATCAATTTATCTATTAATGGCGATCAAATTGACCTCGACAATCTTTCAAAATCCATATTAAATAATTCGATAGAAATGGCAAAAGCCTACAGAGGAGAGGGGCAAGTTTCGTTTAAAGCCAAAATTATTGGCCCAATCGAAAGCACCATCATGCCAAGTATATCTGCTTCATTTTCGATTAATAATGGTAAAATCACACAACTAGAAAAGAACCTAACAATTACTAATATTAATGTAACAGGAAAATACAATAATGTTCAGGAAATGAAGCCAGAAGCACTTGTTTTTGACAAAATGAGTATGAATTTATTGGGTAGTTATATTGAAGGGACTACTCAATTAGTAGATTTTGCAGTGCCTACATTTAAAGGCGAAATTAAGGGAGAACTAGATCTATTGAGTTTTCATGAATTCTTTCATTTACCAGATATTAAAACTTTGAGTGGTCACATAGTGTTTAATACTACCTACGCCATACAATTTAAAGACATACAATACAACCCTCAAATTTTTGATATTAGTGATACAAGAGGTGAGTTTGTACTGAAAGATGTGGCATATCAAGGATTGACAGATAATGTTTTGTTTCAGAAAATAAATGGTGAAGTTATCATTAATGGAGATGATGCCGCAGCTAAAAACATTTCCATTCACACCCAAAATTCTGATTTATTGTTAAATGGAGCGTTGAAGGACTTTATTCCATTTGTTGAGGGCAATAGTCCTTTAGGGTTAATTGCCACATTAGAATCTGACTATATTTCATTGAACGATTTTCTAGAAGATAATAAAGAGCACGCAGATCGAACAGGTGAACAAGTAACTTTTGAGTTGACAGATGCTATTAGTTTAAACTTAGACTTAGATGTTAAAGAGCTTGATTGGGAAAATCATCAATATAAAAATATCAAGGGAAAACTATTAATGGCAGATCGAAAAATAAAAATACCATGGTTTAATTTAGCAACGCTAGGAGGCGATATAGCTGGTAATATAATACTCGATAATTTCCTTGAAAAAGGAAACGCAATTGAAGGAAAATTACGATTTAACGGCATTAATGTAAAAGAACTATTTGCGGAATGGAACAATTTCGATCAATCCACAATTTTGAGTGAGAATATTTCTGGAAATGCTAAAGGGCAAATAGATATCGTATTGGTATTTGATCAATACTTTAACATAGACATGGATAAAGTGTGGGTTGATAATAAAATAGAAATTTTAAATGGTTCCTTAACTAACTTATCAACTATGAAAGAAATAACAGCATATATGCGATCGAATAAGGCGCTAAAGATGGCACTTAACAAGCATATCAATAATTTCGAAAATAAGTTGATGTCCATTCAGTTTGAAACCCTTCAAAATGATATTTTGATAGAAAATGGTAGAATAAACATTCCAAAAATGGATATTAAATCAAGTGCTATGGACATAACCTTGGCAGGGTGGCACGACTTTGATAATACTATCGACTATCATTTTAGTTTCCGTTTCCGCGAGTTGAAAACAATTCCTGAATATACCGAATTTGGTAAAGTGGAAGATGATGGTTTAGGGTGGAAGATATATTTAGCCATGTCGGGAAACATAGATGACCCTACATACAGTTTAGACAAGGATTCGCGCAATTCTACAATGAAAGAAAATATGACTGCCGAGAAAAGCACTGCGAAATCTATTTTAAAATCTGAACTTGGCCTGTTTAAAAAGGATACAACCGTTAAAAGTTTTGATACCGAAAAGAAGGCCAAAACAGTAGAGTTTATCATGTATGACAACGAGCAGGAAGTCGAAGATTTAAACCCTAAAACTGATAAAAAGAAACAAGCCAGTGGTAATAAGCGTCAAACCAATAAGTTTTTTGAAAAGCTAAAAGCGGCTGAAGAAAAGGAAAAGGCGACCCAAAAAGAAACCATAAAAATTGAGCAGTGATATGATGGGTAACTTCAGCGTCTATAATAAAAATACCCTAACTTCGTTAAGTTAAAGGATGAACTTATATCATAAAAAACAGCGTTGGAAAATTGTGCTGCTAATAGTCGCTATTTTGCTGGTTGCTGCATCTCTGTGGTTTTCTAATACCATAGTCAAGAAAGTAGCACAACGAGAGGTTGATCGTGTTGAGCAGTGGGCTGATGCTGTAAAACGAAAAGCTGATTTAGTAAATCTTACCAATAACGCCTTTGAAGAATTGCGTCAAAATGAACGCAGAAAAGTTGAATTGTGGACAACGGCCATGGTTGAAGTCAATAAAGACTTGAACGATTATACATTAGTAGTTGCAATTTTACAAGAAAATGGCGGTAACGTACCACTTATTATTACTGATCAATTAGGGAAAGTAGAAAGTACACATAACCTAGAGTTTCTAGATTCAATGATTATTAAAAGCTTGCCTACCAAAAAAGTGACTGATAGCATTGTAGCGGCGGCTAGGTACGATTCATTAGTAAAGTTTACAAAGGAATGGCCGAAAACACACGCACCTTTAACGATTGATTTATATGCTGGTAAACGGCAGATCGTGTATTATTACGATTCAAAAAAATTAATGGATTTAGAATTAAGAAAAGACTCTTTATTTCACGCCTTTAATGAAGAATTGTTAGCCAATGAATACCTTGTACCAGTTTTATTTATAGATAGAGATTCACGTGAAATCATTGGCACCAATATGAAAAATGTAGCAACTGATTCTGTATCGTTAGTAAAAACAATAAAAGCACTTGGCTCGGCAAATGATTCCATAGTGGTTGATCTTGGTGCGTCTAAAAATGGTGTGATTTACTTTGAGCATTCACCAGAACTTAAACAGTTAAAGTACTTCCCCATTGTTCAGTTCATTATAATCGGTCTTTTTATTTTTATTGGATATGTTATTTTCAGCACCTTTCGCAAAGCTGAACAAGACCAAGTTTGGGCCGGAATGGCCAAAGAAACTGCACATCAACTGGGCACTCCAATTTCGTCGCTAATGGCCTGGATTCAATTATTAGAAGCAGACGGTGTTAATGTTTCAACCATCACAGAAATGAACAAAGATGTAGATAGGTTAAACACCATTACTAATCGGTTTTCAAAAATTGGTTCAAAAGCTGTGTTGAAAACCGAGAACATTGTTCCTATTATATCAGAATCGGTTGAGTATTTACGTCACAGAATTAGTTCACAAATTGAACTAAAATTTGAATCGACAGATTCAAAAATTCAAGCTGATGTGAATGCTTCACTTGTTGAGTGGGTTATTGAGAACATTACAAAAAACGCTGTTGATGCCATGGAAGGAAAAGGCAAGATATTGGTCTCTGTAAAACCTTTTGAAGACGATATCTATATTGATATTGTCGACAATGGTAAGGGCATTCCACCAGCTAAATTAAAAACTGTTTTCCAACCGGGATATACGACTAAAACCCGCGGGTGGGGTCTTGGATTGTCGCTGGTTAAAAGAATTGTTGAAGAATTTCACAAAGGGAAAATTTTCGTGTTGAAGTCGGAAGTTGGTGTGGGTACAACTTTCAGAATTGTGTTAAAGGCTAAGTAATTGAAATGGACTTTGTACTAAAATTATGGGGGTATATGGGTGCTGCTTTTTTCTTCAGTATTTTAGTTTATATTTTTATTAAATTACCAAAAAATATCAAGCAAGAACAAAAGGAATTGAATGCGCGAATGCGTGATGAAAGGATTACATTTAATGAGGATGGAGAAAAAGTAACATTGGAAGAAGCCTCGTCTTTTCCTAATCTAGAAGATGAGGTGTAATTTGTATGCTTATTCAAATTGACTGTATGCCATTTTTTAAGGTATAAATTTTGGCGTTTTTAATTAAGTTTTTTAAGAGTTGTTTTCCAATTTCACTTCTACTTCCGATTTCGCAATACAATAAAATTGGTTTGTCCAGTGGAATGCTATCAATACTATTTAACATTTCGTGAACGGGTATGTTAATGCCGCCAATATTTTTGTTGCCATGTTCCCATGGCTCTCTAACATCAATTAAAAAGTAATCATCTAAATGGTTTCTAATGTCTTCATATCTGAGTTCATCATTCTGTTCGGTTATACCGCAAAAGAGATCATAGTTGTCTAATATTGTCGGGACCTGGAAGTTCTGAGACTTGACAAATTCAAGTATGTATTGCGCGTTATTTAGGGTGTTGTACGTCAGTAATTTTCCTGATAGTACATTTCCCAGTTCCAAAATAATTTTCAGTACTTCGTTGGCTTGCATTGAGCCAACAATACCTGGCAGTATTCCTAAAACGCCAACTTCTGAACAGTTAGGCACCTCATTAGGTTGAGGTGGGCTCGGAAATAAGCACCTGTAGGTTGGTCCGTTTTCATAATTAAAAACAGATACTTGGCCTTCAAACTTGTAGATGGAACCAAAAACCAAAGGTTTATTTGCAATTACTGCCGCGTCGTTCGATAAATAACGCGTCTGAAAATTATCTGAACCGTCAACAATGATGTCATATTGATTGAATAGTTCCAGCGCATTTTTCGTTGTCAATAAAACTTGATGAGCAATAATGTTTATGTGAGGATTTAAGCGTGCTAGTTTATTTTTTGCAGCAGTAACTTTAGGTTTTCCGATATCATCATGTGTGTATAAAATTTGACGTTGAAGATTTGAAATATCTACTAGGTCGTCATCAATTATGCCAATTGTGCCAACGCCAGCCGCAGTTAAATATTGCAAAATAGGACACCCCAATCCACCTGCACCTATTACAAGCACTTTTGATTTGATCAGTTTTTGCTGACCTTTCATACCAACCCCCTTTAAAAGAAGGTGACGGCTATATTGCGTGATTTCGTCTTTAGTTAAGTCCATTGTTTTAATTAAAATGTTCCCAATCTTTCCATACTACTTCTATCCCTTGTTTTTTTAACATCTTCGTAATGCTTTCTGTACTTCTTTCATCTGAAATTTCAAACTGTTCTAAAGATTCAGGTTCGACTGCATATCCTCCAGGATTTGTTTTGGATTCTGCGCTCATAGAAGTCACACCAAGTTGCACTATGTTATCTCTAAATACTTCGCTTTCTCGCGTTGAAATCGATAATTCTAAATCCTCATCTAATAATCTAAAAGCACAGATGAGTTGCACTAAATCAGGATCAGTCATTTCAACTTTTGGTTCAAGTCCACCACTAAAAGGTCTTAGTCTTGGGAATGATATGGAATATTTAGTTTTCCAATATTTCTTTTTTAGGTATTGATGATGAAGGGCAGTAAAAAAGCTATCTGCACGCCAGTCTTCTAATCCAAATAGTGCACCTAAGCCTATTTTATGAACCCCTGCTTTACCCAATCTATCCGGAGTTTCTAATCGGTAGTCAAAATTAGATTTTTTACCTTTTGGGTGGTGTTTCTTGTATTCAGCTCGGTGATAGGTTTCCTGGTAGACTAATACAGCATATAAACCATTTCCGATTAGTAATGCATACTCATCTTGGTCCAACGGTTGAACTTCAATAGTGATGTTAGCGAATTTCGATTTGATAAGTTTAATAGCATTGTTAATATAAGGCACCCCAACTGTTGTATTTGCTTCTCCCGTTACTAAAAGAATATGGTCATATCCTTTGGTCTTGAGGAAATCAACTTCTTTTAGAATTTCAGCATTTGTTAAAGTACGGCGAGGAATTTTATTGGTAAAGCTAAACCCGCAGTAGGTACAGATGTTTTGACATTCATTGCTCAAATACATTGGCGCATACATTTGAATGGTATTACCAAATCGTTTTTTTGTTGCCATCCTACTCATTTGGGCCATTTCTTCAAGGAAAGGTTTTGCAGTTGGAGAAATGAGTGCTTTGAAGTCTTCTAAATTCCTTCGATCTTTTTGCAAAGCATGGATGACATCTTGCTCTGTCTTGTTAAAAATACTCGCTAAGGTATCGTCCCAAGAATATTGGTTGAATAATGAGGTGAATGTTGAGTTCTTAGCTTTTGGTTCTTGGTTTGGATTGTTCATAGTGATGGTTTTATTGAGCTTTCAAATTTTATCTTTTTTTCCTAATTTTTTGTAGCCTTCTGCAATATTCGTTGCGATTGAAATTGATGCACGGTGAAATTGACTGGTTAGGCCATAAAGTTCCTCTTTTGGAAATTGTTGGGTAAATTGGTAAGTACTGCGTACAAACTGATAGGCTTTTTGCCAAACAATTAGGTCTTCAAATGATTTTGACTTATTCATAAAATTAATAATTTACAATTTATTAACTCCTTAACTCCTTAACTCCTTAACTCCTTAACTCCTTAACTCCTTCACTTCTTATCTCTTGTCTTCTTATCTCCTCATGAGCTTAAAAACCCCGTCAAAGGACTACTCGCTTCGGCTTTATTAGAAACAATGGGAGCCAACTTTGCATTGTATGCCATTCTTCCTGATTCAACCGCTAATTTAAAAGCTTTGGCCATTTCAATTGGATTTTGGGATACGGCAATGGCGGTATTAACCAATACTGCATCTGCACCTAATT
>JAWWDX010000003.1:0-33357 GCA_033719695.1 Putridiphycobacter sp. | reverse complement strand
TTTGCTTTGCAAAATCTTTCAAATAAAGATATGTTTAAAGCCTACAGCAAATTAATAGACGAATGAAAATACTATTTATACAAAAAGTTAAAGCACTCGTTGGTTCTGAAAAATATTTTTTAGAGTTAATTCCTGCACTACAAAAAAATGGTATTGCAGTAACATTTGCTTGTATATACAACAGTAAGGATAAAGATAAGACACAACTATTTATAGAGCAATGTAAAGAACTAGATATTAACATTAAATATCTAGAGGTAAGTTCAGACAAGTCAATTATAAAAACTTTAAAGTTTCTACGGCAAGTATTTCAAAATGATCATTTCGATTTAGTGCATTCTCATTTAATACATGCAGATTTATGGGCTACTATTCTCAAACGCTTCAAAATAATGACGTGTCCTATTGTTTCAACAAAACATGGCTATGATGAAAATTATATTGCCAAAAACGGATTTGAAGGTTCTACTGTTCCAAAAAATTTATATTACAGACTTTGTCAATTCTCTGAAAAAAAAATTGCCCGCTCATTTGCAGTATCTCATGGCTTAAGAACTCTTTTTGTCGATTCTAAGATTTGTAAGGCAGAAAACATTGAGACCATCCACCATGGGTTTGAACTTCCTTCAGTTAACTCTCAGTTAAACAGTAAATTTCGGGCATCAAAAAATCAACTCATCATTATTGGCAGAGTGATTCCGTTTAAAGGACATCTGCATTTGATAAGAGCTTTAGCAACAGTAAAGCAAGAATTTGATGATGTTAGCCTAGTCATACTAGGACATGGCGACAAACAACATATTAAAGCGCTTAAAAACGAAGCTAAGCTGCTGAATGTTGACGATCATATTGTTTTTGCAGGTTACCAAACAAACATATATGATTATTTAGTAAATTCAGATATTATGATTGTTCCGTCAATTGCAGAAGGTTTTGGACTTGTATTTTTAGAAGCTATGAATGCCAAATTGCCTATTATTGGCTTTGATGTACCGGCTACAAATGAGATTATTGAAAATGAAAAAACTGGCTTTCTAATTCCGCCATACAATGAATCACTTTTGGCAGAAGCTATTTGTCGTTTACTAAAATCGCCTGAAGAACGTCTGCAATTTGGACAAAATGCAAAAAACAAACTAGATTCATATTTTTGTTTAAGCAGAATGCTGGACGAAACTATTTGCTTTTACAAGAAGGTTTTAAATCAATAAAATGAAGAATGGCGTAGTATGCATATCACTGGATTTTGAAAAGTTTTGGGGACTGCATGACCTTGTACCACAAGTTCAGGTAAATAAATTTAAAGAAGTTTCGACTATTGTCAATCGCCTACTAGACTTATTTGAGCAGTACAATATTCACTGCACATGGGCTACAGTAGGTCTACTAAGTTTCAAAAACATTGAAGAACTTGAAGCTATCACTAGTACTATCAAAATCCAATACTCTAACGCACTACACACTCCCTACCCTATTTCTAAACATAGTATTACTGAATCAAATTCAACAAGCTTTTTTGCTTTAAACGAAATAAATAAAATAAAAGGAACTTCTGGTCAAGAATTTGCAAGTCATACTTTTAGTCATTATTACTGTCTTGAAACAGGACAAACAGCTCAAGATTTTGAGAACGATTTATTGCTTTTTGAAAAACATGCAGGACAAGTTAAAAGTATTGTTTTTCCTAGAAATCAAGTAAATATAAACTATTTAAAATTGTGTGCAGAACGAGGTATAAAAGCTTACAGAGGCAATCAACAACAGTGGTTTTGGAGCAATAGTACTGTTAACAATGAATCGATTTTTAAAAAAATTAGCCGTACTGCGGACGCTTATATTAAACTGCGTAAAAACCAATTTACAAGCTGGAAGTCCATAGAAAAAAATGCGAACGACCTAGTTAATATTCCCGCAAATCGTTTTTTAAGACCATATAAGTCACCTTTATTTTTAGAAAAATTAAAAATGCGAAGACTTAAAAAAGAGTTATTGTCGGCCGCTAAATCAGAACAGATCTATCATTTATGGTGGCACCCTCATAATTTTACAGATTATATGGAAGAAAACTTTCAGCAGCTTGAATTACTGTTACAATACATAAATGAGTTAAGAAGCAAATTCGGTTTTGAGAGTTTAAACATGAACGAAATACTACAAAAAGTTGACTAAACCTAAATCGATCATCATAGCTACTGAAGGGACCACAACAAATTTACTTTTTGAAACCCTTACATCTATCACTGAGGTCCAAACTGTTATTATTGAATCGCCTATATCAAAAACTGTACTTATAAAAAACCGGATAAAAAGAATTGGGTTACTGAAAGTGATAGGTCAAATAATGTTTATGGCACTCGTAATTCCCATTCTTAAAATTAAGTCAAAGGTTAGAATTTCCGAAATAATATCAAGGTATAAACTGTCCAATAGCTCAATACCGGTAAAAAAAATTACTCAAATAAAATCAGTCAACAACCAAGAAATCATTTCGCTAGTAAACGTGCATAAACCTGATTATATTTTTATTAATGGCACTAGAATTATTGGAAAAAATATACTTGATCAGTTAGCTATCAAACCAATTAATATTCATGTCGGCATTACCCCTAAATACAGAGGTGTACATGGTGGATATTGGGCACTTTATAATGGTGACCATCATTTATTTGGCACTACATTACACTTTGTTGACTCAGGGATTGATTCAGGTACTGTAATTGATCAAAAAACTATTGTGCCCGGAGAAAAAGACCAGTTTTTAACTTACCCAATATTACAGTATTGCGAGGGTTTAGAAATGCTAAAAAACAACATTAGATTGAGCTTTCAAGCCACTGAAAAAAAACCACTAAGTCATGAAAATACTCTGTATTTTCATCCAACTATTTTTCAATACATATACAAACGACTTGTATCTAAAATTAAGTGAGTTTTTTCGCTTTAAACCTGAGGTAAAACAAGGTAAAAATAAATAGTTGAAAAATTGGAATTTTATAACGTGCCAAAGCCCCAAAGTTATAGGACGTAAATCCTATGGCAAAACCAAAAACAAATATGAAAATCAACATTCCTTTTAACAAATTTTGATCTTTCAATAAACTTCTAATCCGAAATTTAGTAGCGTACATAGCGGAAACAAACAACAGTAAAAAACTAAAACTCTCCACCGCACTTAAGAACACAACAGGATTAGATGATTCCCACAAATATGGTCTAAAAAAAGTGACATTTAAGGCGGCCGGAATTTTTTTTAGCACACCAATAGCTGAGTAATCAATGTCTCCCAAACTATAGGCCGAGCCACCTAAGTCAGTATGCCAAGAATGAAAGCCCTTCACATTACCTTTGATTTGACTTACCTTATATTTCTCACTGTACTCGGTTAACGCTAGTAGTGTAAAATAGCCTACAATAAATATGGCCCCCATTAAAATTGGGCCAGCGAAAAATCTTAAAGCACTAGAATTTATTTTTGACCTATAGTTATAAAAAATGGTTAGTAATACACCTGGTATTAAAGCAATTACAATATAAGATTTTAATTTATAAGCAATAATAAACCAAATGACAAAATAGCATAAAAAAGTCAATTTGAACTGTTTTTTAATAATTCCAAAATATAGAATGTAAATCATCATATTTACCCCAGTCAAAGTAATAGTATCTTTCATCAATCCACTACCCCAAAAAACCACAGATGGTATTAAAAAGGCAGAAAAAAAGGCGATATTTTTTCGTTCTGGAAGTATAGAAGAAAAAACTTTAAACAGCTTCCAACTGCCGTAAAAAGAAACGATAGCCATAAAGATATGCATGACCAAATAGGACCTAAAAGAAAGCAAAGCAAAAACCGACATTAATTTCACCATAAACCACTCTTCACTCGTATCTGAAAATGCCAAGCCATTGGCATACTCACTCATTTGCCCTTGAAAAACTGGTGCCGAATCTGACAGCAACAATTCTAAATAAACTTTCGGGTTTTCAATTAAAGCTTTTGAAAGTGAAACAGCTCCTTTATAATACTCAAAAGAATCACCAAATTTATAATAGTAAACGTATACGAACACAAATGCCAAACTACCGAATACCTTAACAGAAAAGCCAAGATAAAAATATGCATTGTTTTTCTTTTCTTTACCTAAGCGTAAAAACCAAAGCACTATAAAAGTACAAAACAAATACAAAACCCATAATAACCAATCTGCTCCCCCAATCATTATTCGTGATGATATGGTTCATTATTCAAAATAGAAAATGCTCTATAAATTTGCTCAAAAAACAACATCCGTATCATTTGGTGGCTAAATGTCATTTTCGACAGTGATATTTTCTCCTGACCTCTTGCATATACTTCATCTGAAAATCCGTACGCACCACCTATTACAAAAGCCATGGTTTTGATACTCAGATTCATTTTACTTTGCAACCAGTTTGAAAATTCAACTGAGCTACGCATTTTTCCTTTGTCATCCAGTAGAATAACAAAATCCGTTGGTTGCATTTTTGAAAGCAATAGTTGTCCCTCTTTTTGTTTAATCTCCTTTTGACTCATTTTTTTGGCACCTTTTATGTCTGGTATTTCTACCTTTTCAAATGAGACATACTTTTTTAATCGTTTAAGGTACTCTTGCTCCCCTTCTACTAAATACGATTTGTTGGTTTTACCAATTGAAATGACTTTAATATTCATTTACTCAAAATTAATGGCGCAATTTTTGTAAGTTTGACTATCAGTAAAATTAATGTAATTATTGAGATGAAAAGTTTAATCGGTTTGTTTTTTATTTTTGGAACTGTCACCACGTATGCACAAGATGCTAATAAAGATGTGATTGCCGAAAATAAACCTGTCATTATTAAAGTTAAAACAACTTTACCTGAAGCAAAAAAAACAGAGCCAAAGGCGGAAGAGACATTATCAGCGTCTGGTCTTAAAACGGATGTTTTGAATGGCTTTAGCACTGGGAAAGCAGATTTGCTTGCTAAATATTTTCCCGCCAACATAGATATCAATATTTTAGGAAAATCAAATTTATATTCTAAATCTCAGGCTCAGCAGGTACTAACAACATTTTTCACACAAAATAAGCCTAGTGGTTTCGCTGTGATTCATGAAGGGCAGTCAAACGGCACTAAATATTTTATTGGAACCTACACAACAAATGCTATTAAATACAGAGTAACAGTTAACGTTAAAATGGTTGGTGGTACTGAACAAATCTCAAGTATTTCTATTGAACGGTAGGCGCTTTCACTAGTACTGCACCTTCGTATATCGTTCTTTCAATACCATTCATTTCTTTGAAACTGTGATAAATCCATAATTTCTGCCCTTTATATGCCTCAGGATTTTCATATAACCTGTTCAACAGAGAATCCCCTTCTATAATAAACAAAGCGGCATTCATTGTTTTATCAATATTCTCAACAATTAAATAGGACTGTGGGTCAATTAGTAGAAACTGATCGAAATGCATTGCGAATTCACCTTGTTGCTGGAGCGCTCTATATGGTTTTTCTACATCTAATTCGGCCATACTTATTTGCACGGCCTGATATAAAGTATCCAAAAACATATTGTCTTCTGTATACTGGTGCTTTTCTAATGCTTTATAGATGGCATTGTCTTGCACATACAGAAGTCTCTCCGTATACTCTTCTGTTTCACCATTAAAAATTGATTCTGAGTCTTTGATAAGAATCAGGTTACCGCCTTGATAATAATAATCTCTTCCCAATATACTTTGATTTGAAATTTGCTCTTCTCTTATCCACCTGGTGAGCTGATTTTGGCCATACATTTTGGCCATGTAAGTTTCTGTTTCACCTTTAGCATAGCGTAAACTTGGCACCATTACTAATGAATCCTTTGCGCCAATAATTCTGTTTACCTCCGCTTCAATGCCAACTAAAACAGTGTCCTTCTCTGTTTTCTCATTCAATAATAAGTCATCAGAGTTGGTGCATCCGAAGCTTAAGATAATTAATATGGTAACTGAAAAAAAAATATATCTCATAAGTGTATAAGTTTTCATAATCAAAATGGCACGCCTATTCAAAAATAATATCCATTTCTACCCTTCTATTTGTTTGTCGGCCTTCAGGTGTGCTATTGTCTGCTATTGGTTTTTCCTCACCAAAATAGGCTATCACTACTCTATCAGCGGTGGAAATGCCTTTTGATGCTAGATAAGTACTAACCGATTCAGCTCGTTTTTTAGATAGAATCAAATTGTTTTGCGCGCCTCCTTGACTATCGGTATGTCCGGTGATTTTTATTTTCCAATCAGGTTTTTTATTCAATAATTCAGCCAGTCGGTCTAAAGATTCGAAAGAAATATCTTTAATTATCGCTTTTCCTGTTTCAAATTCCAAATTGTTAAAAGCCGTTTGTAAAATTTCTTTTTCCTCTTCTTCAATTAACGGACAACCCATATTTTCAGCAACACCTGGAACGTTAACGCAAGCATCATCCTTATCCAATATACCATCCCCATCTGTGTCAATATATGGACAGCCATTATTTTCTTTTGGTCCTTTATTTAGCGGACATTTATCATCTTTATCTAGAATACCATCTTCATCCGTATCAGGCCATGGGCAACCTTTATTTTCTTTGGGACCAGCTATTTTAGGGCAATCATCT
This sequence comes from Putridiphycobacter sp., assembly GCA_033719695.1. Taxonomy (GTDB): domain Bacteria; phylum Bacteroidota; class Bacteroidia; order Flavobacteriales_D; family Crocinitomicaceae; genus Putridiphycobacter. Next base: position 26,708 of record JAWWDX010000003.1, on the reverse strand, counting down.
AAATAATCGAACAGTCCATCTGAATCAGTATCAGGACAACCGTTATTCTCTTTAGGCCCAGCATTATTCGGGCATAGATCATCACTATCTTTAATGCCATCACCATCAGAATCAGGACAACCATTAAAAGCAATGATACCTGCCACTGTCGGGCAATCGTCATTACTGTCAATAATCTTGTCGCCGTCTGTATCGGGACAGCCATTAAATTCAGGAAGTCCTGGTACATCAACACAGTCATCTCGTAAATCAATAATACCATCATTATCGCTATCTGGGCAACCATTAAATTCAATTTTTCCTGGTTCGCCTGGACAACGGTCTTCTGAATCTTGAACACCGTCTCCGTCAGTATCAGGACAACCTCTAAATTGCCAAACACCTGCCGTATTGACACATAAATCTACTTTATCAGACACCAAATCCCCATCAGTATCTCGCGGTAACCGCTTTCTGATAGGTACCTTAATAGCCATGTAAAAATCAGCTCCATCCACTTCTACGTCTTTACCTGCACTAAAAAATGGGACTAAATTACTAGTGCCTAGTACTAAAAATGGACTGATTCTGGCACTTAAACCTACCCTTGCACCGTAAACTGTAGCATAACTTACCGGTATAGCTAAGGCAAAAAGCGAATGTTCATAACGCGGTGTAATAGAAAAATTTGTTCGGTAAATAGAACGATTGGGATCATTTCGCATGGCAAAACCTAGTAATGAATTGGCGTTAACATATAAGTTTTTAAAAATCATATAATCTACGCTTGCGGTTATATGCGTTGGTGTATTCATGAAGAAATTATCAGACTGTAAATAGGTGGCTTGACCCTGTGATACCAAACTTGCTACATTGACATTGAAATCTTGTAAACTACTTGAGCTTAATTGATTGAAGTCAAAATTTGTCAAGTCATCAGCAAAAGCAAATTTTCTACTATCAGGCGCCTTTTTATATCTTATTCCACCTATGTCGTTAAGGGACAAGGCAAGTCTCAATTTATATTTATTTAAGTCAGGACGTTCAATACCTTTTTTACCATCCATTTCGTACAGATAGTCTTGGTATTTTGGGCGCCATTCATAGACAACACCTATATCTGCTGCAAATCCATTTCCCCCAGCACCTGTAAAAGGTCTCGATAAATCAATCCCAAAACTACTTAAGCCAATATTTTCGATCCCGTAACTGGCACTACTCAAATTATCCGAATAACTATAATCAACAGCTCCTGAAATAAAATTTGCAGTGTCGCCATTTTTGATATCAAATTGCAAATCAGACGTTGATATATATGCTGCGGCAAGCCCTTGAAGATACTTTAAATTAATTCCCGTTTTTACAAAATGTTGATCCTTATTATACACCACTGACGCCAATCCAACGGCATATTCATTCCAAGTATTGAAGGATAATTTAACATCTTGCTTTTGATATAATATATTCCAAAACTCAGGCGCTTCTATCTCTCTTACACCTAATTCTAAAGCTTGTTTTGGTATGTAATCGAGATTAACAAAAGTACGTTGTTTAATGCCAAAACTAAAGGCTACATCTTGATCTAAACTGACCATCACATTTAATACCGCAATTTCATGATTATAAAACAAATTTCGGGGTTTATTTTGGCTGTTATTAAAAACAAACAAATTACCTGAATTTAGCTTTTCTCGGTAATTTGTAACTTCACCAACTGGTACAATTTTCCCATTAAGAGTATCACTCGTGTAATCTAATGCAGCCTGATCCTGCAATTTTGGCAAAAATGTTTTTGCATAGCCATACGGCATATTTCGGGGACTGAAATATAAATAATCGTTGAAAGCTGAAAACGATAAACTCATCACATTGACATCAACCAGCAGTCTATTATCAGCTAAAAAAGCAGGATTGACAAAACCAGCATGGACACCTGCATAATTATTTTGGCTATATCCAGGATAATTCTGCCCGAATACAGACAGACAGCATATTAATGAAAGGACAGTAATCGTAATTTTCATAATCAATTAATTTTATAAATATGGATCCTGTTATTAGCTTTGCTGGCAATATATGCTTCGCTTAAAAACACTGAACCTTCGTATGCAATAGCATTTTTCAGTAGTAAATTTCCATACTCATCTGTAAAATAACATTTATTTGCTTCTGCATTCACAAAAGCAAATATACCCTTTTTAGGAAACGCATTTGGTAAAAATTGCGCATTTGATTCAGGCTTAGCAATTTCCAGCTCACTCAACCCTAGTGTATTGAATACTGTTATACGATCAAAGTTCTCGAGCACAAGAAATGGCTTACCCTTAAAATCAATCCAATGTGCCTTATCTGCCTTCATTTTGGTATTTAATTTCAAGGAATCAATGAGACCCGTTTTTAAGTCAGTTATTGCTAGCATGTTTTGATTATAGACAATTAATTTAAGTTGGCTAGGTAGTAATTGATCGCTAACCACTGTTTGCAATACCTTCCCTTTGTTTGGTGTAATTTTAGACGCTCCTAATTGTTCGTTTTGCATTACATCATACACAAATACTGAATCATTTGCCGTTATAACTGTTAACATGGGCTTATTGGCAATTAGTTGTGTTTTAACTGTTCGAATCGGACTTATAAATTGAAGCATCAAGGGCATACTTTGGCCTCTTAAATTGTAGGAAGTAATTTGGTTTTCTGACTGTAAAACAATCATTGTATCATTTTCACTTTGAATGATATCAAAATATTTAATTTCTGTTTGCAAAGAAATAGAGGATTGCTTAATGAATTGGCCAGCAAGATCAGTAACTTTAAGTTGCTGACCGACTACTGTTGCCAACAATGTTGGTTTTTTATTTTTTTGTTTGATTACAATTGGGTTCAAGGATACTGGTTGCTGTGCTTCGAAACGCCAAATTGTTCTGCCATCAAAACTTTTTCCTTCTACGAATTCATCAGATACCAGCACAATCATTTCTGACGTATCTTCCTTCACACAAAGCATCATTTTATTGGTAGTTCCATAATCAAATTCACCAACCATCACATCAGATATTGACTTGTCTATTTGACCGCTCAGTGCCGCCATATTGATGCTTTTGTACGGACTAATCCATGCACGTGTGGAAATAGCCAAGTCATTCTCAGTTCTCTCTATTACAAGATTATTAGTGAGTGATGGGATTTTCTTGCTGAGCTCAAAAGCATCAAATGTTTTACCTAATTGAATATTTTTTAGGAGCCAATACATTGCCTGTAAACTATTTGCCAAAAACACATAATCGTTATATGCGGCAAAATAATGCAAATCAGACTGCATATCTGCACAAAGTAATTGCCAGTTCCAATGGGCATCAAATGGGATAATTTCGGTATTATTGAAATAAATTGAATTTCTTACAATGGTGTCCGACGAATTTTCAGCAGTAGCTTCTAACAACAAGTTTTTCAATAATTGTCCATCATTTTGAACACCTGCTAAAAGCTCAAAACTATCTTTCTTTATGTATAGAACTGAATTAGTGACCCATGAATTATAATCGGATGTGTCGATATACTGTAATGTAGCTGCATCATCATTATAGCGTGTACTACCATAAAACTTTACAACATCTGCCTTAGAGGGGCATACAGATAGCATTTCCAAAGCACTAACTGGCTTCCCTCTCAACAAAGCTTCTGTCGCCACATATGCGCTATACTTTACATTTTTTGTCAATTTAATGGCCTCCACTATTCCATCTGTGCCCTTTACAAAAAAGTCGGCATTACCCAAATTTTCTGCAACCTGATATTTCACGGGATTGACTTGCACAGGATCCTTTGACAACACAAGGAAACGACCTTTTTTCCAAAAGAAATATTTGACATCTCTGAGGGTCATTGTATGGTTAGTTTCATCATAACTTGACTTTAGTTCCGCTTCAAAAAACAAATCCACATCACCCTCTATACTTAAAGTTTGCTGCGCCTCATATCCGCTTAGTTGAACCGATACATTTTCAAAATGATACGCTTTAGAAAGGTCAAAAAACCAAGTCCATTCCCCTTGTCCATAGGTTTCTAGTAAGGCAATACTATTATCTTTTTTTAGAAAATTGTCGACATCTGGAATATAAATACTGATACCCTTTTCTTGAACGAAAGCTTGGTGACTGATGGGAAAAAACTGTTTAGAATAAAGCGTGTAGCCGCCATAAGCAATACCAGTGAGACCTACTACAAGCCAAAATATTCTGATGATTGTTTTTCCCATGTACATTTTATTAATAGCATACAAAAATAACATAGAATACCAATAATATCAGGCCATGTTAATGTTTCTATGCACAGCAGTATGTGAATCAAAAATTTAGTGTCAATTGGTCATCTGACAGTAACTTAAAGCTTGTGCGGTGATGCTTTGATGCGCCATATTGAGCAATAGCTACTCGGTGCTGTTTTGTAGGATAACCAGCATTCTGCTTCCAATTGTATTCAGGAAAACCCTCATCAAGTGACGTCATCAGCTGATCTCTGTGGACTTTAGCTAAAATAGAAGCAGCCGCAATTGACATATACTTTGCATCTCCTTTAACAATACAAAAATGTGGCAACTCAGGATAAGCATTAAACCTATTTCCATCAATTAATAGTCGATCAGGTTTAATTTTCAATTGATCGATAGCTCTATGCATAGCTAAAAAGGAAGCATTTAAAATATTAATTGCATCAATTTCTTGAGAACTGACCACCCCAATCCCGAAACTAATTGCTTGTGTTTTTATGAGTGGATATAACTTTTCACGTTTGGCCTTACTGAGTTGTTTAGAATCATTTAACACATTGTTATTAAAGTTATTTGGCAAAATAACCGCCGCCGCCACAACGGGCCCCGCTAGGCAACCTCTGCCTGCTTCGTCACATCCAGCCTCTAATTTATCATCATCAATATAATGCAATGCCAATCCCATAACAGCAAAGATAATATTTAATTAAATGAAGTAGAAATACCGTGCTATCATATAAATTAATGACTTTTTTCTTACCTTTATACAACTAATAAAATCGATTATTCGTTTATCATAAAAACACAACTTATGAAAAAATTATTTTCTGCCCTTTTTAGCATTATCGTTTCAGCAACAGTATTGGGGCAAAATGTCACATATACTGATCTTTCAAATCCAAATGAAGCTAAACTGAACGGCGTTTTTCACTTTAATTTCGATAACACATTTACAGAAGATCAACTAACAAAAGCGAGTAATTTTTATACAGAACATTTCACGGCTGAGTATAAGGAAACATCAGTTGGATTTGAGGCAACAATTACCATTGTATCTGACGACCAATTATCAAGACGGGTTCTAGAACGCTATTTTGCAACTCTAGGCATTCAAAAAATTGGAATAGACGGTAGCTTTTTAGAAGTACGGCCATTCTTAATGAAATTCATAATGCTACCTCAGGAATAGCAAAAATGTCAACCTTAAAAAATTATTAAAATGCACCTAAATATTAGGTGCATTTTAATTTTCATTCATTTTTTTTTGTACCTTACTGCTCCGTTTTGCATAGAACGGCACACCAAAACAACTAAAACAGAATTATATGAAAGAGACCATTTCAGCCACTTTAATTGAAAAAGAGCAAATTCCTCAATTAAAGTTTAAAAATGCGGTAGATATTGAACAGTCGCCTGAATTAATGACAAAATTAATGGAAGCAACGAGGTTAGGAAATATTCATCATGGCAAAATAAGGATCGAATTCATGGATGATGATGGGTTAAAATCGGTGGAGACCACTATTTGGGCAACGGGTGCAAAGTATATTTGTTTAAAGGGAGGCATTTGGTTGCCTATTTCAAGAATAGTAAATATTAAAAACATCTAAAAGCTTATATAACAGCTATAAATAAAACGGCTTAGGCCGTTTTTTTATTTTTAGGAATTCAATAGTAAAATTTTATGAATGAGCAGTATTCTTATTCTTTATTCTAAATTTGTGAACTTCAAATAATACCAATTACATGATTAATAATATTGCATTTTTAAGTCTGCTTTTATACGCCACTTTTGGATTTTCTCAAGATGACATGCCTAATGATGTGCATGAGGTGATTAACTGGTCGCAAAGCGTAAATCAAAAAGGCTGTGAGGCTACTATCACTTTTACAGTTGACCAAAAAGATGGTTGGCACGTGTATTCTCAAGAGCAACCTACCGGCGCTGTTGCTTACCCAACAGAATTCATCTTTCAAAAATCGAGCGACTACGAATTAGTGGGAACCGTTAAAGAAATTGGAGCAGAACTGCATGGTGGGCAATTTCCTGAAAGGTCTTTCCCTGGAACGAAAGCCATTTTTAAACAAAAAATAAAAATTAAGACTGACAAAGACTTTGTTTTGCATGTTGATTATGTGTACATGGCTTGTAAAGAAGCCTGTTTTCCTCCAATAGATGAGTTTTTTGATATCAAACTAAAAGGATGTAAGGGTGAGGCAACAACAGAAAACATCCATACAGATTCTGACGCTACAGATGAGACGAGCAATGTTAATGAAACTCAAAATAGTGAGGAAGATAACATCAGTAATACTTCTGATTCAATCATAGTATCTCCAATAGCTTTTGAAACCTTCTTGGTTAAAAAGTCTACGACAGAATATGAGTATCATTTAGAACCTAAATCACCTAGTTCTTGGGTATTGCTTGTGGGTGAGAACGACTTTAAACTTGACATTACTGGTAAATTAGTATCAAAACAGCAACATCAATTTTTAGGCAATGTAAAAGACACAATTATAAACAATAAATCCTACAAATTATGGGAATCAGGCAACATTGTTTTGCCGTTTGAGATTAATGAAGCTGATAGTACACAAGCCATCAAGTCGTCATTTAAATTCGCCGCTATTGGACCTGAAAATAAACTATTCACATCAGATATACAATCAGCAGAATTATCTATTAAGTCAGCTAGAGTTCAAGCATTATCTGATGAATCAAAAACCTCTTACTGGGGCATTTTTTGGCTAGCCTTTGCAGGTGGCTTGGTAGCACTCTTGACGCCATGTGTTTTCCCAATGATTCCAATGACCGTGAGTTTTTTTACCAAAGGAAGCAAAGACAAGAAGAAAGGACTGTTCAGAGGAGTCATGTATGGTTTTTTTATTTTGTTAATCTACGTTTTATTAAGTGTTCCTTTTCATTTAGTAGATAGTCTGAATCCAAACATCCTAAACAATATAGCAACGAACGGACCTCTAAATATCTTCTTTTTCATTATGTTGTTTGTTTTTGGCTTGTCTTTCCTGGGCGCTTTCGAAATAGTGCTTCCCGCAAAGTGGACCAATAAGGCAGATTCAAAGTCTGATTTAGGAGGTTTAATAGGCATCTTCTTCATGGCGCTAACCCTTGCCCTTGTATCATTCTCATGTACAGGTCCAATTTTAGGTAGCTTGCTTGCCAACGCTGCCGGCGGTGGGGCATGGAATCTAACGTGGGGCATGGCTGGCTTTGGTGTAGCGTTAGGCTTACCATTTGCTTTATTTGCTATTTTCCCTAGCTGGTTAAATTCACTTCCGTCATCTGGTGGCTGGTTAAATAACGTAAAAGTAGTGTTAGGCTTTTTAGAAATTGCTTTTGCATTCAAATTCTTGTCAAATGCTGACCTATCAGTACAAGCTCACCTTTTGGAACGCGAAGTGTTTATTGCCATTTGGATAGCCATATTTGGTGCTATGACTCTGTATTTATTTAATATTTTTTCTACTAAACACGACTCTCCAGTGAATGGTGGTATAGGAACATTTAGAATTATCATTGCCACTTTATCGCTTATGTTTACGGTATATATGCTTCCAGGTCTATTCGGAGCGCCGTTAAAATTAATTTCTGCCTTTCCACCACCAACTTCCTACAGTGAGATTCCATATGGTATCCACGGACATGCACCTGAAGGCAGTATGGGAGAAGATGGTATACCTGAAGGAGCAGAATTCGAACATAATTTAATGGTATTTCACAATTACGACCTAGCTAAAAAGTACGCTGATGAAATTGGAAAACCCCTAATGTTAGACTTCACAGGACATAACTGTGTAAACTGTCGTAAGATGGAAATAAATGTGTGGTCTGCTGAACGCGTTTATAAATTAATGAATGAAGAATTTGTTATAGCCTCTTTACCGGTTGATGAACGTATAAAAATGCCAAAAGAAGAGGTATCTCCATATACAGGCAGAATTCTTAAAACTTGGGGCGACAAATGGGCCGATATGCAATCTGCTCTTTACAAGAAAAACACCCAACCGCAATACATTGCCCTTGATAAAGGAGGTCAAATCATGAATACAGATGCAACCTACCGTAGCCATGGCAACCCTGACGCGTTTGAAAGCTGGCTAAAAGCTGCTAAAGAGGAATATGTTAAAAGAGGAGATGTTATAACTATTAAAGGTAAAGGCACATTAGCAGAGCTATAACTAAATACAATTAATGATATTAGTAAAAGCGCCTCAAAAGGGTGCTTTTATTTTTTATTTGGATTTTTTGGCACCTCATCTAACCCTTGTCCACCCCATGGATGACATGTACTAATTCTTTTAATCCCTAGCCAAGTTCCTTTTATTGCCCCCCACTCTTTTATGGCTTCAATGGTATAATTGGAACAGGTTGGATGATAGCGGCAGGCACCAGGCAAAATGGGTGAGATAACCCATTGATATACTTTAACTGGAAAAATAAATATGGTTTGAACGATACCTCTAATCATTTAACATAGTCTTGTCTAACAACCAATGCTACCCAGCCATCTTCAAGCTTAATAAAACCTTGGTCGTAGCAAAAGTAATACTTTCCACCCTTCTTTGTATTATAAACATTTGTATGAAACCCAAAATTATATCCTTCCTCTAATAATACAGATTCTCTAATTTTTGCTTTGCCCTTCGGATTAAAGCTTGCTAGAATACGCCTATTCTTTCGGAGAATATTGTTCACTTTGCGGATATAGGAACTGGAATCTTTATTGTGCTCGTTGTGATATAGATTTCTACAATAACTACTACAAAACTTTTTATCAGCCCTGCCTAGTACTTCATTCTCGCAATACAAACAAACTTTTTTTTCGGATTTAACGGGCATTTACTACAAACTTAGACTTATAAATGTAGCATAAATTTGTCAACTATACGTATCTTCGTTTAAAAGAAATTACATTGCGCAATCATATTGACATACAAGACTTACCAAAATTTGGAAACTTAGAACTGCTAGCAAAACAAGTAGTTGAAGGTTTCATAACAGGTCTTCACCGATCTCCTTTTCATGGCTTTTCTGTCGAGTTTTCGGAGCATAGACTATATAACCCAGGAGAATCTACCCGGAATATTGATTGGAAACTTTTTGCCAGAACCGATAAATTATTTGTGAAACGGTTTGAAGAAGAAACGAACTTACGTTGTCGATTTGTACTAGACGTATCTTCATCTATGTATTTTCCAGAATCTTCAAACACTCAGCCATACAATAAATTAGAATTTAGTATTTACGCTATCGCTTCGCTCATTGAACTACTAAAAAAGCAAAGAGATGCCGCTGGTATTAGCTTATTTGATCATGAAATTCTTGCTGAAACTGGCATCAAGTCATCAAACAAACACCACCAACTCATTTATAATGAGCTTGAAGGCGTTATGAAACAGCAAAAGCAAGCATTAAATAATAGCACAAAACTCATTCAAGTATTACATCAAATTGCTGAAAGCACTCACAAACGCTCACTGATTGTTATTTTTTCTGACCTTTTTTCAACAGAAACGGTAGAAGATTTAACCGAAGCTTTTTTACATTTGAAGCACAATAAGCATGAAGTTATTTTATTCCATGTGCTTGATAAAGCGAAGGAAGTCGATTTTGACTTTGCAAATAAACCAACAGAATTTATTGACTTGGAAACAGGGAGAAAAGTAAAAGTGCACCCTAATGAAGTGAAGGCTAATTATCATAAGATGATAAATGAGCGTTTGGCAGCTATAAAACTCAAATGTTCTCAATTCAAAATTGACTATATTGAAACTGATATAAATCAAGGTGTTGAATTCACATTACAGCAATATTTAATCAAAAGAAGTAAGATTATTTAAAGCATTTTTGAAAAAAATTATTTTTTTTTATTTTTTACATTGTCAGAATAAAAAGAATATATACTTTTGTCCCGCTTTCAACGGAGAGTTTAATCGACTTTAAAAGTCTTGAAAAATATTAAAAAACGGTCTGGTAGTTCAGTTGGTTAGAATATCGCCCTGTCACGGCGAGGGTCGCGGGTTCGAGTCCCGTCCAGACCGCTTTTTTATTTCACTGCCTATATGGCTGTAGGTATAGAAAACCCCAAAGAGTATCAAATTCTTTGGGGTTTTTGCTTTTAATACATTTTTTGCTTTGGAAACATCACACTTTGTTTATATTATTCTCAGTCGGCATCATGACAAATACTATAAAGGCTACTCTACTAATCCAGTTAAAAGATTAGAGCAACACAATAACCAAAAAAGCAAGTACACTAAAAATTTCTGCCCTTGGGAATTGGTTTACATTGAGAAACTATCAAGTAAATCAGAAGCGCTTAAAAGAGAGAAAAGCTTAAAGAAATATTCCAAAAAACAAATTATTGACTTATGTAAACTTTCTAAAAACATTCTAGAAACCTATGGTTAGAATTCAGACCTGCCATCCCCAAGTGCCTTGGGGACGGGTTCGAGTCATTGCTGGTCCCCAAAATGTTTTGGGGATTCAGACCGCTTTTTTATTTCACTGCCTATATGGCTGTAGGTATAGAAAACCCCAAAGAGTATCAAATTCTTTGGGGTTTTTGCTTTTTAAATAGTATTGGAAATGACAAAACTTCCTTAATTTACTACCGTATAGAGTCCCAAGAAATATTTACATCATTCAAAAATTACTATCTTGTTCTAAAATCGATATTAGATGGCCGTCATTTTTAATCTTTTTGCACTTTATCAAATTGTAATCTCCGTCATTGCACTTGGTCTCATCCATTTTATTTTGTATTTTTTTGGGTATGACATGATCGGTGGCACAAGAGAGGCATACGTTTCTTTACTAATTATTGCTTTTGTATCCGCCTATTTAGATGTCAGGGGTTTTAAAGGACGTATATTTTTCATTCCTACGTGGCTTGTAGCAATGGCTGCCGCTATTTTTGTTTATAGCCTCACATATACTGGTATAAAAATGACTTTTGAAGAACCATATTACATTGAAGAAAGTTTGGTTATACATAGGTTATTTTTAACACTTGCAATAATTTCTATTGTATGCTTCTACATTTTTTTGAATAGAAAATATTTAAGAATAAAATGGCAGCGTCAACAAAACCTATTAAAACAACTTGAAACCGAGGTGAAATTAAATACGATAGATACTAAACAATTTTGGCAAAAAGCAGCTGAAGTATTTTATAAACCTTCAAATACTTTTATTTATTTTAATTCTGGCTGGCAAAAAATATTTCCTAACACAATAAATGAAGATAGTTTTATAAAATATTATCAATCCTTTGTTAACCTGATAAAAGAAAAAGGTATTCCTTTTAAAAATCATGAAAAATGGACAAGTGAATTTAAAGAAGAATTGGATAAGGCGACTGCCTTTGAACTCTATAACCATCCAATTTACGCTTTAGCTAGGTTAGGCACGCTAATTGACAGAATGAACAACGAAACACATACTTAGCAAATGAACACAACCCAAAACTAACTTAAAAATATTCTGTTGAACATCAAAATACTAGTCATTCACATAACAAACTATTTCAATATTATTTACGTTATCATCTGACAAATATGCCATATAAAGTTTAAGCCACCCCAATGAGCCAACAGTTTCGCACCCTCACTCCAAAATCTACAATCTTACAAAAATATATTGCTTATTACTACTTTCATCAGGCTTCTGAAGGCGAAAAAACACAATCTTATTTTTATTACCCTCACTACAAAAATGCTTTAACTATTTATAAAGACACCAAGGTGATCTTAAAAAACAGCCATACTACTGAAGCTAAAATTGGTCAGTCCGGTTTTTTTATCGGATATACACAACTAACTAAACATGCAGCAAAAGCAATCATCCACCCTCCGTTCAACAAAATTGGGGTCGTTTTCCATCCTTTAGGTCTAAATCATTTTCTAGAAAATGATTTTTCTGAGCTTGTCAAATCCTCTATTAATTTGGAGTTTAATATCTTTAAACCATCTATAAACAATACTTTACAGAAAGTATTTGCTTCTGAAAACTTCAGTGAAAAAGTTGATTTTTTAGATAAGTTCTTTTTGAAAATGAAAAGAAACTATGAATCTCCAAAATTACAAATGGCCATTGAGCTAATGCTAGAAACAAATACAAACTACACTGTAAATGAATTAGCACAAAAACTAAATATTAGTAGAAAAACACTATTACGTTTATTTCGAAGACACCTTAATTGTTCAGCCATTGACTATAAAAAACTAATACAATTTAGGAAAGCAGTTCAAATTTTTCAAGAATCCATTGAAAAAATGTCATTCACAGATGTTGCTTATAGGAGTGATTATTACGACCAAACAGAATTCATCAGGCACTTTAAACAGCTAACTGGGTTCAATCCTAAAGCTTTTTTCAAGAATTTAAGAGATTATGGAGATAAAGGAACATACTGGACTTTTGAATGAATTGATGGGTTGTCCCAAAAATACAATTTTCAATTTTAAATTTAATTTATTTTTGCCATGCTAACTTAAACTAAACCACATGAAAGTCTTGTTTTTACAATTTGTTTTCTTGGGAATGATCTCATTCCCTTTTACTGGAATTAGCCAAGGAACTATCTCGCCACTTTTTAATCAAGAAACAACCATTGAAAATAGTCATACCGCCAACTGTGGCAGCCATCATTTAATGGTAGAAATGAATAGTCAAAATGAGAATTACATGAATCTATCAAATGAGTTGATGGATCAACTTACTAATCTTATCACATTGCAAAAGGGAGACCGTATTTATGATGACCTCTATGAGATACCAGTGGTTTTTCATATAGTATATAGTAATAGTGATCAAAACCTTCACGACTCAGTAATACTAAATCAAATTGAAGTCTTGAATCATTGCTTCAGAAGAACCAATGGTGATACAGTTAACACAAGAAACATTTTCCACAATCTCGTTGGAGATGCAAAAATTGAGTTTAAACTAGCAGATATTGACCCATTCGGAAATCCGACAACAGGTATAACAAGAACCCCTACCAATATTACTCATTTTGGTGGCATTCTACCTTACAATCAAAGTCAAACACAGCAAATTCAACAATGGGTTAATGACAGTTTGTTTTATAATTTTTTCAGATTAACACAAACAAATCTTGGTGGAAAAGATCCTTGGAACACTGATAACTATCTGAATATTTGGATAGGAGACTTGCGAATTTTAGAACCACAAATAAACAATTTTGAGGAACTAGTATTTTTTGGTCTTGCAACTCCGCCATCAAACCATCAAAATTGGCCAGATTCAGTTTTACAAATGACCAATGGGTTTCATCAAGGTGTACTAATGCACTATGTAAACATTGGCGCTAATAATCCTAATTTATTTCCAACTCCTTACGGCTTATACAACAATTTGGTGAAAGAAGGAAAAATGTTGGTTCATGAAGTTGGTCATTATTTGGGTCTTAGGCACATTTGGGGAGATGGCGGCTGCAATGTAGATGATTATGTTAGTGATACGCCATTGGCAAGCGCTGCCAGCAATTACAGCTGTAATCAAAATGCTAACAATTGCATTGACAATATAAATGGTCAGGATTTACCAAACATGATAGAAAACTACATGGACTATTCAGATGCGAACTGCCAGAATTCATTTACAATTGGACAAAATGATATCATGCGCGCAGTTTTAGAATACTTCAGAATGGATCTCCCAACAATTATATCTACTGCCAGTATACCAGAACGCAATTTCACTGATGCCTTCAATATTTATCCAAATCCTAGCCAAGGCATTATCAATTTAGATTTTGAGCATTTTCAAGAATCAATTGAGCTCTTGGTCATCAACACTATGGGCCAAATCGTTTTTGAAAATAAATACATAGGCCAGAAAACAATAGCATTGTCATTGAATTTAGATTCTGGCGTATACTTTGTTCAGACAACACTTCAAAACGGGAGACAAATCAGTCAAAAAATACTTGTTGAAAATTAATATCGTTTCTTAGACAATGCGACGCCGATTTCGTTAACTAGTTTTTTTATACATACTGGGTCATTGTTTTTTTCAATAGAAGATGTAATTTTACCTCAACATTAAAAAAATATAGTAATGAAAACACTATTAATTATCTCAGTATTTTTAGTAGCAAGCGCAAAACTATCTGCACAAAGTATCTTGTTAATTAACGACAACGATAACATTACACAAAACACCGATACTTTTTTGCTTGCCATGCAAAACTCTAACTTTGCAAATTATACCTATTATAATTTAGTTGATTCAGTTGGAATGCCATCAGTTAATTATCTTTCCAATTTCGATATACTAATTTATTATGCATCTACCGACGGTTTCGGACTCGGACTTTGGGATAACGGACAAAGTGGAAATAATGCAATCAAAAGCTTTTTAATTGACGGTGGTCGTGCATGGTTTATTGGTTCAGATATTTTATATGCAGGAACATATTCCGTACCCTCAACTTTTGCACCAACTAGCTTCCCATATCTATATATGGGGTTAACTTCATACGATAGCCAGTCATACGGTGATGATGGTGGTATCGGTGTATCAGAAATATTTCGCAAAACAGCAGCACCCGGCAGCTTCCCGGCAAGTTTACAGTGGACACTTGGTTCACTATGGTGGGTAGATGGCGTAACTAGTAGACCAGGAGCAATAGAACTGTATGAAATGGGCCCCAGTTCATACCCCTTGTACGAAGCTGTTTGCATGACTCACTACTATGATTTTGAAACCAATGCCTTAAGCTCTTTTTTTGACCCTGCTCTCATTTTAGGCTCCACAACTGATCGTATTGATTTCATAAATGCTTCACTTGATTATTTGTGGTCGTTTGATTTAGGAGTACATTCTCAAGCACAGGAAAGTACACCCATTAAACTATATCCTACCGTTTCAGACACTGAAATAACTGTTGAGCTATTGTCTGACCTAGAAATTCCATATGAAATTTATGCTAGTTCAGGGGTTCTTGTAGCTAGGGGCGTTTTAAATGCACCAGTAAATGTGGTAGATGTCAAAAATTTTCCTACGGGTGTATATTTTATAAAAGCTGAGAACTCTGTAGAAAAATTTATTGTCAATTAAGCCTCATTTCAAGCAATGATTTTTCATTCCATATTAAATATAAAAGAATCATTTAGTGTTTGAAAACAGTTATTTCTCGTCTTTTTTTGGAAAAAATGAGAATTTATTGGGGGTAATATAGTTTTCCCGTACCGCATACATAACGATTCCAGCCGTGTTTTTAACACCAATTTTGGCCATAATATTTTTGCGGTGTGTATTAACTGTATGCTTGCTAATGAATAATCTTTCACTAATTTCAATATTCGTGAACCCCTCAGCTATTAATGTGATAATCTCGATTTCTCTTTCAGAAATTGTAATTGATTCACATGAGAAGGACAAGCCTTCAATCTGTTTAATTTTTATGTCCTCTTTTTGTATAGTTTCTAAAATTTCCCCACAAAAAAACTTGTTGCCACTATAAGTATGTTCAACTGCATCCATAATTTCCTCAATACTACAGTCTTTTTTTACATGTGAGTAAATACCGCTTTTTAGAGCTTTTGCTAATGATTCCCCTAATTGCAATGAAGTAATACCAACAAATTTAGTCTTCTTGTTTGAAGAAACAGTTTTCAGTACCACATCAAGTGAAAAGCCGTCTGAAGTATAATCAATCAAAACAATATCCGCAGCGACCTCTTCTAAAGCGTGCATCAATTCAACAGAGGAAGCTACTTCTTTAGCTATGGTTATGCGTGAATTCATAAAAATGGTTCTAAGTCCAATTCTTGTTAATTCACTTCCGTCAGCTATTATCAAATTAATCATTCCTCAGCTAAAAATTATTTTTCTTAATGATTTTCTGCATTTTTCTAGGGTACATTGCCTTTCGTTCTTCAAGCACAGCAATCATCTTACTTTTTCGCATCATATTTCGCTGACTTTGAACTTTTAAATAGAATACCTCGTACTGCCTTTCAGGCCAATTCTTAAAATTTTTAATTAAGGCTAGCTCATCATTAAAACAGCTAGCGCAGTTTCCAATTTCATTTGAAATAACTTGTAATTCGTATTCATTAATCCCTAAATCAGTCCACCGCTTTAAAATCGATAATTTAACAGAGCTATTATCAGTCTCCTTATACAGCATAACAAAAAATTGCCGAGTTGAATCATTATCCGCGATATCATGCAACAAGTCTACTGGAAACGAATCAGTATATTTCCTATACATTTCAAGCAAAATACTAGTTTGCTCAATTTCACTTTTGTTTGCCAAAAGTTCTAAAACAAAAGCTTTTCTACACTCCAAAACACAGTTATTCATGATAAAATCAGTCCACTGACTGGTAAAGTACTTCTCTTTGGTGATGTTCAATAGTTCAGCTTTTGGTTTTCTGACCAAATGCCATAATGTATAAGTGGTAAAAAGAGCATCTGGCACAAAATAACCCGATAGTTCAGGCCGGGTGGCACCAGTCACACCATCAACTTCACTTTCACTAGGCAATGTTAAATCATAAATGCTATAATTTGCCAATGCCGACGGCGTTCTTTCAATCATGCGATCCAAGAGTCCGTAATCAAAATCGGTGAATGGTAAATGCTCAATTTTAGTCAGAATTTCGTTATTTGGTAACGTGTATTTTAAATAGTTACCTGCCAAATCCCAATGTAATTCTATATGGATTGGATAGCAGCTGCCATCAACACAAACAGGGGTGAAAATAGGACTAAAATATTGTGTCGGTTGCTGAATACTATCTCGAACCAAGAACACTTCATTCCCCAAAGAATCAAGCACCACATTAGTTTTTACAGTATCCTGTGCACGACCAGATAAACAGATGATAAAAAGTAAGAAAACAAATCTATTTTCCATTTAATGTCTTTTTCAAAATGCAAAGAAACTAAAAAAAATGGCTCTTATTTAGAATCATTCTAAAATACCTCATTTGTGGTATTGCAATAAAAACATGTCTGAAATACCTTTGTCCCGAAATATTAACTCTTAATACAATGAAGACAATAATTACTTTCTTAATCATTTCAATCGTTCCTTTTTCTGGTTTTTCAAGCAGCAAAAAAGCACAAGATATTCAAGCCATCAAGTCTTTATGCGGCTGTTATGAAATTGATTTTGATTTCACTGAAACCTTCGCGCCAGATTCCGACTATGTTTTTCATGAGGATTATCATACTCACGCCCCTGCTGAAGTGGCATTTATAATTGAAGAAAGCGAGAACTTCATTTCTATTCAACACTTACTTATTATGAATGAAAACACTGTGATAAAACATTGGAGAGAAGACTGGATTTATGAAAATCAACATTTACTCGACTTTGTAAAAGATATGCAGTGGGGTTATAGAAAACTGAGTGAAACACTTGCGAAAGGCACATGGACTCAAAAGGTTTATCAGGTTGATGACAGTCCTCGTTACGAAGGTTATGCGACTTGGGTTCATGCCGACGGCAGACATTATTGGGATAGTAAAACATACGGGCCATTGCCTAGAAGAGAATATTCAAAACGTTCAGATTATAATATACTGTACAGGCATAATCGCATTGAGTTGAACGAAGCAGGTTGGACGCATGAGCAAGATAATACAAAAATTATTCGCACAGAAGCAGGCGACAAAGTATTGGCACAAGAAAAAGGATACAATATTTACAAGCTTCAGGACGATAGCAAGTGTGCTGCAGGCTTGGCGTGGTGGCAAAAAAACAAAGCATATTGGGCACTGGTTCGAACACAATGGGAAAAAATTTACAGCTTGAATCAAGGTGTGAACCTGGCCATAAAAATTGAAAACAAAACATTATGGGAAGAGTTATTTGCCATAGGTAAACAAAATGAAGGCGAAAAGATGGCAAATGCAAGAGACATAAAATCTGCCGTTAATTCTACAATTGAAAAATTCATCCTTGAAAAAAGCTAAGTGCTTAATCGTTTAATTAAACTCAATTAAAACCAACCAATTATAACTTGAAAACCCGTTCCCACTGTAAAGACAAGACACCTCACTAATCGCACATATTAAACACTATAAAACAATCAGTTAAATCATCACAGCTTTTAGGTATTACAAATGAAAACAAGTTGAAAAAATCAATCAAACATGACTTTTATCATGTTGCATTAAACTTATCTAAAAATCCTAAAGCATTAATTTTGCAAATCAAAAAAATCAAACAATGAGAAAAATTTTACTCCCCTTAACAATTTTTACTAGCCTTTTTTCTATCGGGCAAACCGTATCTGAACAAGTATCCATACAACCAGGCTATACCAATCAAGCTTATTATAGCATACAGAACGGCGAAATCTCAAATATTTCTAATAATGATTGGGATTTAGCATTTGAAATTGGCAGCTTCGGCACAGGTGTGAGAATCAATGGTACCCTTGATTGGTCAGTTTACGTGGCATCAACGGATACAACCACTTGGGCAACTACTGATACTACAGGTCTTTCAACATGGACACCGCTTCATAACTCAGACATTTCTTGGGGAGAAGGCGCATTCAATAAGGATTATGATCCAAATAACCAGTTCGACATTGGCTGGGGAATTTATAACCCTACTACCCATAAAATTACTGGAAATAGAATTTTTGTTTTAAAAGCCAGTGATGGCACTGTTAAAAAACTTTGGATAAAATCAATGAACAATGGCACTTTTAAAGTGCTTATTGACGATTTAGCTAATGCTAATCTCACCACACTTGAAATCGTAAAAGGTGACTATGCTGGCAAGAATTTCGTATATTATAACATCAGTAATAACACAATCCTTGATCGCGAACCGTTGGCATCAGATTGGGACTTCGTTTTCACCAAGTATATGAGTGAAATTGCACCTAACACCTTCTATCCTGTTACGGGCGTGCTTATAAACCCTTCTGTTGATATCTATGAAGCCAGTGGAGCGGATGCAACTGATTTAACATTCGATTCTTCCGTACCATTTTCAACCGAAATAAACACTATTGGATCAGACTGGAAATCATATTCCTTTGCATTAAACGACTATGTTATCCAAGATTCTTTGGCCTTTTTCATTCAACCAGCAAGCGGAGATGTTTACAAACTGGTAATGACTGATTTCGGAGGCTCTAGCAACGGTATTTTTGAATTTGATTTAACCCAAATTGGCACGGCCAGTATTTCTGAACCAACACTTGAAAAAGACTTCAGTATCTATCCAAATCCTGCTGTTAACGAAATATTCATAGCGGGAGCTGAAAACTTAATTAGCATGCAAATTTTCAACTTAGCCGGAAAAGCCATTCTACAGATAAGAGCAGAAGGTTCTGATATTATTCAAATCAATACCCAAGCCCTATCAACCGGAACCTACATTGTTCAGGCGATAGATAAAAACGGCAGAAGTACTATGTCGAAATTCGTTAAACTGTAACGTCTAATAAATAGTCAGCAATCCCTCATAAATAGAACGGCTTTATACTGATGGTAACTAGAATAGTATTTTTTATATTTTTAGTGATAGCGGGAACTGGCTTTTCGCAAATAAGCATAATTATTACAGCGAATAATGAAGTACTCCCTTACGCTAAAATTAGCTATCAAATCCACCCTGAAAAAGCGGTTCTATTTTCTGTAACTGATTTATATGGCAAAACCTCAATCAACGCTATCCCAACTACAGAAAACCCCATTTATTTGCAAATTACTGCAGTTGGCTACCAAACAGTTTTAGATACTTTAATAGATAAGAAGAACAAGAACTATAGTCTGAAAGCAAGTTCAAATCTATTAGATGAAATTTGCGTGACCGGTGAGTATACACCTACTTTAACCAGTCAATCTGTCAATAAAATTAAAGTAATACATAAAGAAGATATTTTAAAGTCTGGTGCTTCTACTTTAAATGAAATTTTGACCTATCAAGCTAATATCAGAATACAACAGGATAATATATTGGGTGCGGGGATAAGTATGTCAGGTATGTCAGGCGAAAATGTCAAGATTTTGCAAGATGGTGTTCCAGTAATCGGCAGACTTGATGGCAATATTGATTTGAGCCAAATTAACCTTGATAACATTGAGAAAATTGAAATTGTAAATGGGCCTTTATCTGTCAATTACGGCACTAACGCGCTAGCTGGCACCATCAATATTATCACAAAAAAGAACCTGAAAAATGGCTGGAATGGCAATATGTTAGCGTATTATGAGAGCGTAGGTAATTACAATCTTACAGGTAATTTAGCTTATACATTCAAAAAACAAACATTAAAAATTAATGGCGGCCGTAAATACTTTGATGGTTGGGATTTATCTGAAAAATTCATTACACTTCCACAAGAAACGCTAGCAGATACCAATCGGGCTATTCAATGGAACCCCAAAGAACAATATTTTGGTGATGCACAGTTAATTTTAAATTTTAGAAAATGGCAAATCAATCCATACTTTAGGTACTATCAAGAAAAAATTATGAACCGTGGCTTCCCAAATGCGCCATATCTTGAAACAGCGTTTGACGACTACTATTACACAAAGAGAATCGACCAAGGCATTAACCTGAGTAAAGCTTTAAAAAACGCAAGTATAAAAGGGTTATTTGCTTACAATTATTTCAATCGTATAAAAAATACGTATTTTAAAGATCTCACAGATTTATCGCAAGTTCTCACATCAGACCCAAGCAGTCAAGACACCTCAATTTTTGATTTAGTTATGGCGAGAGTTTCCTTTCAAACACACGGTAAAAAATGGATTAACTATCAAGTTGGTACGGACATCAATATAGAATCCACCCGAGGCAAAAAGATATCAGGTAATTATCGGCAAATTGGAGACTACGCTATTTTTTCAAGTGCAGAAATAAATCTTTTAAAAAACAAGGCTGCCATTAAACCAGGCCTTCGCTATGCATATAACACAGTTTACAAAGCACCTGTAACACCCTCAATAAATGTGAAATATAATTATAAAAAATTTCAGCTACGAGCATCAGTTGCCAGTGGATTTAGAGCGCCTACATTAAAAGAATTGTACTATACATTTGTAGACATCAACCATAATATTCTTGGCAATACTGCGCTTCTTCCGGAAAAATCGCAGAATTATAGTGGATCAATAGATTGGACCAAACCGATAAAAACAAAAAATGTATTAAAATTTAGTGGACAAGTTTTTTACAATACTTTTTCGAACTTAATTACCTTAGGTCTCATCAGTGACGGATCTTATACATACATAAACATAGGAGACTACGCCACTAGAGGAGCAAATTTTGAAGGAAGCTATCGCCAATCTAATTTCAAAATAAGCACTGGATTTGGTTATATTGGCAGGTATAATGCAGTTGATGATGAGGAATTGGCAAAATTCATCTATTCGCCTGAAATGAATGGAAACTTGACTTACAATTTTTTGAAAAACAAATATAATTTTAACATTTTCTATAAATATAATGGACCACTACTAAGCTATAGTATTGATTCAGATGACAATATATTTGCAAGTCAAAATTCAGGGTATTCAATATTAGACGTAAGCGTTTCAGGAAAATTCCTACAGTCCAATTTAAGCGTAACTTTAGGCCTCAAAAACCTCTTAAACGTTACTAATATTCAAGCAGTAGGAAGTAGTGCGGGAGCGACACATTCTACGTCTAATTTAATTGCTACAGCAAGGGGTCGTTCCGTTTTTTTGTCTATCAACTATAATATAAAAGGTAAATGAAAGCATTCATATATTCAGTCATTGCACTATTGACATTTGCAGCTTGTGAAAAAGATGAAATTCCGATTGAACCTCGACATAGAGGAAATGCAATTACCGCCGAATTACCAACAACTATTTACGGTCATCAATCTTACTTCGATTTTGAGTCCAATTCATTTGTACAAACCAATGAAAAAACAGATTGGGACATAGCCTTCGGTTGTGGTGAATTCTCGCCTATCATTTACGTTAATACGGCCAAGTTAACAGCTACAGCAAAAGTGGAAAATAGCAGTTTTGAAGCTGTTACAGCTACTGAAAATTTAGAATTTAATTATGATTCAAGTACAGGTTTTTACGATTCTTTACTGATAACAAACTGGACTGAAAACACCATTTACGTTCTAGATCTTGGGTATACCGAGGCTGGTGACCATTTGGGATACAGAAAGATAAGAATTATTGAGAATACACCTACTCATTGTCATTTTCAATATGGTCAAGTAAATGCAACCATTCCGACAAATGCG
The DNA here is from genome assembly GCA_033719695.1 of Putridiphycobacter sp. Taxonomy (GTDB): domain Bacteria; phylum Bacteroidota; class Bacteroidia; order Flavobacteriales_D; family Crocinitomicaceae; genus Putridiphycobacter. The sequence goes on along the minus strand of JAWWDX010000003.1, from coordinate 4,189 downwards.
ACATTAGAAAAAGATGACAACTACAATGCCGTTTTCTATTCTATACTGAATGAAAAAGCAGTCACCATAGAGCCTGAAAAATCAAAATGGGACATAGCTTTCACGCAATACATATACTATTTCCATGAATTTGAAACGCCATACTTGGTTACTGGCATCATAATGAACAGAACAAATACCAAAGCCTATCAACACGAGTCCAACTCATTCTCAGATATAAATTTTGATCAAATTAATATTGATTTATTTAGTTATAGTTTAGACGTTATTGGTTACGAATGGAAGGAATTTCTTAACAACATTTATGTTGTTTATACAGACCATAATTTTATTATTCAAACACAAGAGGGTTACTATTACAAGCTTCATTTTGTCGATTTTTATAATCAGTCAGGTGCTAAAGGCTATCCAGTATTCGAATTTCAGGAATTGTAAACCTGTACTAATTCCACGATTAAATAGAAGCGATTAAATAAACCTAAAAATAGGTTTTTAGTCTGCATATTTTTAACTTTATGCCTTCAAATCGAAAGCATCATGACAACTATACAGAATTATGCCTTGGGCCAATGGCAAGCAGGAGAAGGCGTTGAAATTGAACACTACAACACCATTACAGGAGAAAAAATAAGCACCACTTCATCAAAAGGACTGGACTATAAAGCCATGCGTGATTACGCAGTTGAAAAAGGCGGATTTGCCTTGCGCAAAATGACTTTTCAAGAACGAGGGATGATGCTCAAAACATTAGCCCTTCACTTAATTAGTATTAAAAAGAAATTTTATGCCTTAAGCGCAGCAACTGGAGCTACTAAAGTCGATTCATGGATTGATATTGAAGGAGGAATTGGAAACTTATTTGCCAATGCTTCGCTTCGGAAACAATTTCCAGATTTACCGTATTATGTAGACGGTGCAGCAATACCATTATCAAAAGGTGGAAGCTTTATTGGTCACCACATAATGGTGCCAAAAGATGGTGTGGCCATTCACATCAATGCTTTTAACTTTCCAATATGGGGAATGCTTGAAAAAATTGCGGTAAATTTAATGGCTGGTGTTCCGGCAATTGTTAAGCCTTCCGAATACACCTCATACCTAACCGAATTGATGGTACGTGAAATTATAGATTCAAAAATTTTACCAGAAGGAGCCTTACAGTTAGTGACAGGGTTAGGGAGAGGAATTCTAGACCATGTTACTAGTCAAGATGTTGTGACTTTTACGGGATCTGCTAAAACGGGAAGAATGCTTAAATCACTGCCTAACATTGTAGAGAATTCAGTACCATTTAATATGGAAGCCGATTCATTGAATGCTTCAATTTTAGGAAAGGATGCCGTACCAGGCACGCCTGAATTTGACATTTTTGTAAAAGAAGTGCAACGTGAAATGACTGTAAAAGCTGGACAGAAATGTACGGCAGTTCGCAGAATTATTGTGCCTGAAGAATTAATTGATGATGTGCAAACTGCACTGACAGGTCGTTTAGCCAAAACGATCATTGGTGATCCTGCAGATGAAAATGTTCGCATGGGTGCTTTAGCATCTTTTGAACAAGTTGACAGACTAAAAGAAAACTTAAAACTTTTAGAAGCCGAGCAAGGTATTGTGTTTGGTGATATGGAAAAATTTGAAGTGCACAACAGCGCTGATAAAACAAAAGGTGCTTTTGTACCACCGATTCTATTTAGAAACGACACGCCGCATCAAAAATTAGCCGTGCATGAAGTGGAATGCTTCGGTCCTGTTTCAACCATCATGCCATACAAAGACTTAGATGATGCCATAAAATTAGCGCGAATGGGTAAAGGATCACTAGTGTCCTCCATCATAACCGCTGATGATAAAATTGCAACTGATTATGTAGTGAACGCGGCATCCATGCATGGTAGAATTTTAGTGCTTAACGAACGTTGTGCTAAAGAAAGTACGGGACATGGTTCTCCTATGCCATTGCTTACGCATGGCGGACCAGGTAGAGCTGGCGGTGGCGAAGAAATGGGTGGAAAGCGTGGCATTATGCATTACTTACAACGAACATCAATACAAGGTCACCCTCAAACCATTACAGCCATTACACAACAATTTCAAGTGGGGGCAGACCAACCAGAACCAGTTCAGCACGTATTCAGAAAGCATTTTGAAGAATTAGCAGTAGGCATGACTGTATTTACTCACAAACATACCGTTACAGAAGCCGATATTACCAATTTTGCTAATGTCAGTGGCGATAATTTTTATGCGCACATGGACGCTACTTCTTTGGAAGGTACCATCTTTGAACAACGGGTAGCTCATGGTTATTTCTTACTATCTAAAGCCGCTGGTTTATTTGTAGACCCTAAGAAAGGGCCTGTATTATTAAATTATGGTATCGACGAAGCAAGGTTCACCAAACCAGTTTACCCTGGTGCAACTATTGGCGTTCGATTTACTGTGAAAGAAAAAATGGATCAAGAAAAAAGATCGGAAGACGATATTGCAAAAGGTATTGTAAAATTCTTGGTAGATATTTATGACGAAACAGGCGAAACAGTGGGAATCGCTACCATTTTAACCATGGTGAAGAAAATTGACCAGAGTAAGTAAAAAACCAATAACTATTAACTAATAACCCCTAACTAGAATTATGAGCGCAATAAACGACGGACACGTACAATTTACCATAGACGGCAAAGGGATCGCCACAATTGAATTCGGGCACCCTTTATCTAATTCTTTGCCAGGTAGAATATTAAACAAACTAGCTAATACCATTATTGAAGTGGGTCAAAAAGAAGCCGTAAAAGTCATTATCTTAAAATCGGCAGGCGACCGAGCATTTTGTGCTGGCGCTAGTTTTGACGAGCTAATCTCTATTAAAAATATTGAAACAGGAAAAGTATTCTTTTCAGGTTTTGCTAATGTGATTAACGCTTGTCGAAAATGTCCAAAATTAATTATTGGCCGTGTACAAGGAAAAGCTGTTGGCGGTGGTGTTGGTGTTGCCTCTGCAGTAGACTATTGTTTTGCAACTAAACATGCTTCTGTTAAATTATCAGAACTAGCTGTAGGAATCGGGCCATTTGTTGTGGGACCAGCAGTTCAGCGTAAAATTGGTGTTTCAGCTATGTCGCAATTGGCCATTGATGCTACTGAGTGGCAAACAGCTCAGTGGGCAAAAGACAAAGGCTTGTACACTGAATTATTTGATTCGGCTGAAGAAATGGATGAAGCCATTGTGACGCTGTCTGAAAAATTAGCAAAATCGAATCCTGAAGCCATGACTATGCTAAAACGTATTTTTTGGGAAGGAACGGAAAAATGGGATATATTATTAAAAGAAAGAGCCGCCATGAGTGGTCAATTAGTGCTTTCTGAATTTACCAAAAATGCCATTAATTCATTTAAGAAGAAATAGTACTTAGTACATAGTAATGAGTAGTTAGTATTAAAATCAGAAAAGAGAGTACAGAGTTAAGAATATAGACAGGCAATAATCGCTTTCAAGCGCCCTTAACTCTTTTGACTTTATTTTCTATTCTCAAAACCTTTAAACTATCTTTGCAAAGCAAATCAACAGACCATGAACATTTCAATAGAAAACATACAATCGGCTTTAAAAAATGTAATTGAGCCAGACTTAAAAAAAGACATCATTTCTCTTGGATTGGTTTCAAATATCCAAACCGAAGGAAATGTCATTGCTTTTACCGTTCAAATTTCAAACCCAGCTATGCATAGCAAAAAGCGCATGCAAGAAGCTTGTGAATTTCAGCTAGAACGGGCATTTGGTAAAGACATTAAAGTTCAAATTAATATTGAAGCCTTGCCGAAAGACAGAGACCCAAGCATCAGAAAAGTACTACCTAATATCAAACATATTATTGCAGTAGCTTCCGGAAAAGGTGGCGTTGGGAAATCTACCATCACATCTAACTTAGCAGCTGGACTAGCCAAAAAAGGCTATAAAGTAGGTCTGGTAGATGCCGATATTTATGGCCCTTCTGCTCCAACCATGTTCGATTTAGTGGGCAGAAGACCAGAGGGGATTGAAAAAGATGGCAAAACACTGATTAGACCTATTGAATCACACGGCGTAAAAATATTATCAATTGGCTTTTTTAGTGATCCCGACCAAGCTGTTGTATGGCGTGGACCAATGGCCTCAAAAGCTTTAAACCAATTATTCAAAGATGCAGAATGG
>JAWWDX010000002.1:0-33740 GCA_033719695.1 Putridiphycobacter sp. | reverse complement strand
CCTTACTGCCACATGTTGCCACACGTTTGCTTGAACAACGACTGCCGATTCATAAAAGTTTGCACCATCTTGGCAGCCTGTATTGTCCCAAGCCCATCTCAGCTTACCATCTAAAATTGTGAAATAAAACTGATTATTGTTACTAACACAGTAGAACTTGGTATAAATCATTCTATGGCCGGTAACCGTGCATGGCTTAACCCAAGCTTCAATAGTAATATTGCTAGAAAAGTTATTGCCAAAATTATTTGGCACCTCAATATAATCATCCTGGCCGTTGAGCAGTACAACATTATTAAATGGCTGTGTTTTTCCTGCTACAGAAACCATCAAACAAAAAATAAGGTAAACTATTCGCATTTTTTCAAAGGTAAGCGAAATGCCTCTATTATCTACTCATTTTTAGGAAATAAAAGCTACTGTTCACTCAATAGCTTCACATATATCAATTTGGTTAATGTCCTTTTTATGAACATCCTTACCGTCCCTACTTTCCGTTAATTAATATAACAAACAGAATTTAAACCCATAAAAAAAGGGCTACTCACGAGTAACCCTTTTTATAATGTGTTGTTAGTAATTAGTCGTCATCTTCATCATTATCTTCATACTTCTCCTCATACTCCTCTTTCACTTCATCAACTAGGTTTCCGTCATCATCATAGTCATCATCTTCTTCAATAAACTCAATGGCTTCAGCAACCGTCATTCTTACCAAATAATACTTATCTTCCGTTTCAAAAGGTAAGGCACTCACATTTTTTCCTTCAGCGTTTACAAAAATGATTAAGTTATCTTCGAACCCGTATGGATATTGCAGCTTAATTTGTTCCACAATTTCTTTATCTAGTTTATTGTAGTCTTTTATTACTCTAGGCTTACTCATGATTTATTATTTAAACGGTTACCAGTTTAGCAAATATGCAAAAATTAATGGTGCCACAATCGTTGCGTCGGATTCAATAATGAATTTTGGGGTATCAATATCAAGTTTCCCCCATGTAATTTTTTCATTTGGGACCGCTCCCGAGTATGACCCATAACTAGTTGTTGAATCAGATATTTGACAAAAATAGCTCCAAAATGGTGTGTCAGTTCTTTCCATATCTTGATACAACATTGGTACTACACAAATCGGAAAATCTCCTGCAATACCTCCACCAATTTGAAAAAAGCCAATGCCATTTTCGGAATTATCGGTATACCAGTCGGCTAAAAAAGTCATGTATTCAATACCCGACTTCATAGTAGAGGCCTTTAATTCCCCTTTCATTACATAAGACGCAAAAATATTCCCCATGGTACTGTCTTCCCAGCCTGGCACTATGATAGGTAGATTCTTTTCTGCGGCAGCATACATCCAACTATCCTTTATATCGATTTCATAATATTCCTCTAATACACCTGACAACAACAGCTTATACATAAATTCGTGAGGAAAATAACGTTCGCCTTTCGCTTCAGCATCTTTCCAAATTTTGACAATGTGCTTTTGTAGTCGACGGAATGCTTCTTCCTCAGGAATGCAGGTATCTGTTACCCTATTTAACCCCTTTTCCAGCAAATCCCACTCATCTTGCGGTGTTAAGTCACGATAATTTGGCACCCTTTTATAGTGAGAATGGGCTACCAAATTCATGATATCTTCTTCTAAATTAGCACCAGTACATGAAATAATGTGCACTTTATCTTGGCGAATAATTTCAGAAAATATTTTACCAAGTTCTGCGGTACTCATTGCACCAGCTAACGACACTAACATTTTAGAGCCTTTTTCAAGTTGCTGCTCATACCCTTTCGCGGCATCAACAACACTAGCTGCATTAAAATGCAAATAATACTTTTCAATAAAATTACTTATAGATCCTTTAGTACTCATCTTCTTCTCCTTTATATTTATTTCTACTGTTACCAGTGCTTTCTTCGCCATCAGCTAAGTAAAAATCTTCATCAGTATTTTTGAATTTATAGCTTAACATTTTATAGTACAACTTTGCAGCTAAGAAATCAGAAGATTTTTCAGTTTCGTTCGGACACAATTCAACGATATCAAAACCAACTACGTTTTTTTGCTCAAAAACATTTTTCAAAAAATCTAATGTCTCATACCAAAACAAGCCGCCAGGCTCAGGAGTTCCGGTTGATGGCATAATAGAAGGATCGAAGGCATCTAGGTCTATTGTAATAAATACGTTATCAGTACATAAATCAATTACTTTGTCTGCCCAATAATCATCATATGCCATGTCGTGCGCAAAAAATACTTTGTCCATATCCATCACACGTTTCTCTGCACTATCCATGCTGCGTATCCCTACTTGAATGAGGTTAGTTGTTTTGCTGGCTTCATAAACCGCACAAGCATGGTTACAAGAAGACCCTTCATATTCTTTTCTTAAATCAGCGTGAGCATCTATTTGCAACACGGTCAAGTTATCAAAACTTTCGTTAAAAGCTCTAATTGAACCAATTGAAATTGAGTGTTCACCACCAAATAAGGTCACAAATTTATTGCGTTTAATATAGTCTTTTGTTGTGCTATGAACGGCATCAACCATAGCTTCAGGCGAGCTATCTTCAGTGATTGGATCTGCCAAAAACACACCCTCTTTGTAAACTTCTGAATCGGTTTCAATGTCGTATAACTCCATATTTTCAGATGCCGCTAAAAAAGCTTCTGGTCCTTTATCTGCACCTTTTTGCCAAGTACTTGTTCCATCATAAGGAACTGGAATTAAGACGATTTTTGAGGTTTCCAATTGTGCGTTCTCTTTAGGAATACCTGCGTACGTTTTACTTTTCATTATAACCTAATTTATTTAAAAAATCTTCTGCTTTTTGCTGTTCGGCAAATAATTTTGTTGTCATCTCACCGTTTGATTCTTTTTGTATTAACACATGTTTTGGTGTTGGAATCAAACAATGCTGCAGGCCACCAAACCCTCCTATTGATTCCTGGTAAGCACCAACATTAAAAAAACCAATGTATAAGGGCGTTTCACTAGAATAACGCGGTAAATAAATTGCATTTAAATGTTGTTCACTATTATAGTAATCATCACTATCACAGGTTAATCCACCTAACAACACCCTTTCATAGCTCTTTTGCCAATTATTAATTGGAAGCATGATAAATCGTTTATTAATTGCCCAAGTATCAGGCAATGTAGTAATAAAAGATGAATTAATCATATTCCACTTTTCACGATCGTTTTGCTGTTTTTGATATAGAATTTCATAAATAGCTCCCCCACTTTCGCCAACTGTAAATGAACCAAATTCTGTAAAAATATTTGGAACGGGTACATCTGCTTCGTCACATGTGTGTTTAATTTGATTTATGATTTCGGTGACTAAATACTCATAATCAAATTCAAATGCTAAAGAGTTTTTAATTGGAAACCCTCCACCAATATTCAAACTATCAAGTGTTGGACATTCTTTTTTCAACTGAACATAAACACGCATACATTTTAGGAGTTCATTCCAATAATAAGCTGTATCTCTGATGCCCGTATTAATGAAAAAGTGAAGCATTTTAAGCTCCAATTTTGGATTGTTTCTGATTTGGTTCTTATAAAAAGGCACAATGTTTTTGTAGCCAATTCCTAAACGACTTGTGTAGAAGGCAAATTTTGGCTCTTCTTCTGACGCAATTCTTATTCCAATTTTATAATTCCCTGTCACTTCTTTGTCAAGCAAATCAATTTCTTCGTAATTATCGATAATTGGGATACAATTATGATGACCTGAATTAATCAGTCGAGCAATATTGGAAATGTATTGGCTTCTTTTGAAACCATTGCAAATAACATAATTATCGTTTGAAATTTTTCCTTCTGCTTTTAAGGATTCCACTATATTGATATCGAATGCCGAAGATGTTTCAATGTGAATATCGTTCTTTAATGCCTCGTCCAATACATGCTTAAAGTGAGAACTCTTTGTACAGTAGCAGTAATTATATTTACCACTATAGTTTTGAGACTCCATAGCTGAATTGAACCATTGCTTGGCTCTAACTATATTTTCCGAAATTTTTGGTAGATAGGTAAATTTTAGTGGCGTCCCATACTGTTCAATAAGCTTCATTAAATTAACACCATGAAAACTTAAATTATTTTCCTTCAATGTAAACTCCTCAGTTGGGAAATCAAAGGTTTGATCAATTAAATCTTTGTACTTGTTTTTCATTTATACAATCATAATTTTACTATTTTTATAGGTATAGTATTGTGGTCAAAATTACATTTAAAAAGCAAAAATGCAATTAGTTTGAAATAAAAATACTGTTTTTTTAATGCCTTTACTAATTTTGGAGTGAATTTATGTTTTAAACTCTAATTTATAGTATTTTATGCTTTAGTTCTAGATCTTTATTTTTTTTTAAAACAGCGCCCATATAACCGAAGAAGAATTGGTATTTTTGTAAAAAAAGCAGTATATGTCAGAAATTAATTGGAAAACAGCTATAGAATTTGAAGATATTACCTACAAAAAGGCAAATGGTGTTGCACGAATTGCTTTTAATAGGCCAAATGTTAGAAATGCTTTTAGACCTAAAACCACAAGCGAATTATATAAGGCGTTTTATGATGCACAAGAAGACACGTCTATTGGTGTAGTATTGTTATCTGCTGAAGGACCTTCAACAAAAGATGGCATCTATTCTTTTTGTTCGGGAGGTGATCAAACTGCAAGAGGAGAGCAAGGTTATGTGGGTGAAGACGGCATGCACAGACTCAATATTTTAGAAGTGCAACGGTTAATTCGTTTTATGCCAAAAGTTGTTATTGCTGTTGTTCCTGGATGGGCAGTGGGTGGTGGCCATAGTCTGCATGTAGTTTGTGATATGACATTAGCTAGTAAGGAACATGCCATTTTCAAACAAACAGATGCTGATGTAACCAGTTTTGACGGCGGATATGGATCAGCCTATTTGGCTAAAATGGTTGGCCAAAAGAAAGCAAGGGAAATATTCTTTTTAGGTAGAAATTATTCCGCACAAGAAGCCTTTGACATGGGTATGGTGAACGCTGTAGTACCGCATGCAGAACTAGAAAACACAGCTTATGAATGGGCACAAGAAGTCCTCGGCAAATCGCCAACTTCTATCAAAATGCTCAAGTTTGCCATGAATTTAACTGATGATGGCATGGTAGGTCAGCAGGTATTTGCAGGCGAAGCTACGCGCTTAGCTTATGGAACAGAAGAAGCTAAAGAAGGTCGGAATGCTTTTTTAGAGAAACGCAAACCAAACTTTAAAGATATTAAGTGGATTCCTTAAATTAAGAAAAATAGGCCGTTACATCCTTTTTTAGTCTAACACTGTCTGCTATCCAATCAGCATTTAGTACAATTTTTACATGTGCAAATCTTTGCTGTAATACTTGTAAGACAGCTGAAAGATCACTATCTTCAGTACTATACAGTCCTGGGTTTACTAGTAAAACTTTTTGATGTTTTTCATCAACAAAAGCGCTCACTATCATCCCTGTTTTGTGAGAATAATAATAATACTTGAGTCCTTGGTCATTCAGATGTGATGCAATTTTCACTTCTAGAGCAGCGCTTGGCACTCGACTATTAATCGCATTGACTCTCTCAGCATATTCAAGAAACTGGCTTAATATCATCAAGCCACGATTGTGAGATAAACCAATATCAGCTGGCTTGATTGACATATATATATCCATTTTCTTTATAGCCCTAGAAAACAAAACATTTAAGCGGTTTGCGCCTTGTTCTTGATTAATTGGCCCAAAATTATGACTTAATTTTCCTTCATTATTCTTGGCATACCCAACTGAAATGATAACAAACTTCTTTTCAATACCTTGTACAGATTCCAAATTTCTAATTAAAACAGATGTTGGCACATCAACGAGGTCTTTTGCAATGTATTGCCTTATACATTTTTCCTGCTCTTTTGAAAGGGCAATAATAGCAATATCCTTGTGCCCTTTAGTGAGTAATTCCTTTAGATGATGAGCAATAGCTTGAGCTTCAATAACATTAACGGAATTTTCAAATACGCCATTGGCAATATAATGCCCTTCTATTGGCATATAGTTGTTAATTGGTGGAAATAGCTTTAGCTCATTATCATAGAACTGTTGGTTCGAAAAACGAATCAAATCTGGATGTTCACTTCTATAATGCCACATCAGTGATTTAATAGGTAGTACTCGTTCTGCTTGACTGAGTAGTGTGACGACATCCTTTCTTCCTGTAAAAAATTGATTAGGTGGCATTTGTTTACTATCCCCAACAACAACTACTTGCTTAGCACGGTAGATTGCTGGTAACGCATCTTCCACTGGAATTTGGCTCGACTCATCAAAAATAACCACATCAAACAGATCGGCATCAAGTGGCAAACGCTCACTGATTGCTAATGGATTCATCATCCAAATAGGTTGAATTGTGGTTACTAATTGGCCTGCTTCTTTAAACAAACTTTTAACTGGTAAAAGCTGTCGCGACTTATTCATTTCGTGAATTGCGACTCTTTTTGCTTTTTTAAGTTCGCTTTTTTTAACCCGCAGATTATCGCTAAGTTTGGCGTTTGGCGTTGCCATTATATCCTCTGCTGATTGCCATTTATCTACTATTTTATGCTGAATTGACTGAATAATTGATTGATGCGTTCTCTTTTTAGAGTCATTAAAATTAGTAACGTCCTTTCTCAAAATCTGTCCATTAAGTTGTTTAATATAGGGTTGAAATTTTAGCATTTTCTCACGCTCATTTATTAAAATGACTTTACTTAATTGCCTACAAGTAAATGGGTTCAGCCTTATAAAAAACAACAGATTATATGGTAAATTCAACAAAAACACTAGTTCATCTACAGAATGATTCACTTTGTTTAGCTCCTGTTTTAACCGATATAAATAAATTAAAAGTTGATCTATTTCTTGAGGTAATTCTTGAGAAAACAAATAAGCCTTAACACGGTTTACATTATTAATTGTCTGGTGTTGTTCGGTCAGCAAATTAATCAGCTCCTCATGAGCTTCGTGCTCTAGAATGTGCTGGTAATAATTATGAGTAATATTCTGTGTTTTCTTTCGAATATTTAGGATAAAGTCTATATCCGTATCGGGATTTAAAATATTTAAGTTGTGCTTTAGTTTAATGGCTACCTCATTCAATTTGGTTTCTAAAACAATCTCTTCCAACAAAGAATTGATAACTGCTTCCCCCTCGTCTATTTTAAGTGGCTGATTATAATTCAGAAAAATCCGTTTATGCGATTTTAAAACTTGTATTTTACTAAAAAGGCCTTTTCTTTTTAAAAGTCTTAAATGATTTTCGAGTTCACTAACGGTCGGTCGATTTTTCCAAGCGGAGTTTTTTAGTTGAATAGCATTTATCTGATTTTTAGTTAATTGATACTTTTTTGCCCAAGTATTGAATGATTTAAAAGCTTTCGTATCTTCAAATAATAAATCAATTTGCGACTGGTTCACCATGTTCAAAATACTGGCCGACAAACATAATTTACTGTAATCGTCCCAGTTAAACTCAAACTGATAGTCGTGCTGTATTTGCTTAACCAGTTCGAGACTACTAATCAACTGTGCAATTTTTTTATCAATTTTAGCAATAGGGTTTACTTCCTTTAACACGGCCTTGTTTAGCACTAAAAAAGCAGATTCTCCTATGGTACTGACTTGCCACTCTTGTTTAGCGTAACCCTCAATTTCTGTTAGTTCATCAACATATTTTTGCCATGTTTCATAATCAGGTATAACCGTTTCCTGATTAACGTCAACAATACTGTCGTCATTTGCTAGCAACATCTCTTCCAGTTCTGCAAGCGAAATAGATGATCCATTTTTTTTCTGTAATTCTTTAGGATAAATGTTATTTATTGCTAAAGCTGATTGATTGAAATCTATGTCTTTTTTAATTTCCTTATGTTGTGCTTTCTCAAAGGCTTGTTTTAAGGATTTGTAGTAGCTCAATTTTGGGTTTTTCTCTGCATCAAAATATGCAGTGAATGGTCGTAATGTATTCAATCTTTTATAAACCGTATCTAAAGCAGATTTTTTCTCGGAAACAAATAAAACTGTTTTTCCAATCTCCAAATAATGCTGCAAGAGCGCCACAATTGTGTGCGATTTGCCAGTTCCTGGTGGCCCTTGAATCAACACATTATTTGCAGAAGCAAATGACACCACATTTTTTTGAGAACTATCAAGAGGGTACCAATCTAAGTTTTGATTATTCCGGGGTTCGTTTTGAAAGTGTTGGTAACCCAAAAACCTTTCTATTAAGGTATTGGGTCTTTCAATAATGGTCTCAAAATCATTTGCTAAACTACTTTTTTTATAGTTGAAAGTTCCTACTGCTGACTGTTTAATAAGTTGCCACTCATCATTGGTGGTGAAACTTTCAACTTCCTTAAGTTTATGATTACTAGTATTAAAATAGGATTTTAGATCTTCATAAACGACTTCAGTCGAGGCATAAGAAGCTTTAAATTCATAGTTAAAATGCAGCTTGAAAAGGTGAACTATAACGGGGTTAACTAGCCAGGCATCCTCTTCGTTCTCGGTTACAGTATACTGAAGATCAATTTTTTGATGTCTTTTTACCGTTGCCGCTTTATACAGCAATGGGCTGCAATAAAACCGTTTATTTGTAGGAAGTTGCCACTGAAGAAAAACCGCAATTTTTAAAGTGGTTTCGAGGCCATACTCTTTTAAAAAAAATACTTGTTTGCTATGAATTCTTTTCGCGGCCGCATTTGCAGTATCAGAATAATCTAATAACCATAAACTTTCTGGTCTAACATTTATAAATGGATTCCTTGAAGAAATATCGAACAATTGGTTTTGAAAAAACTTCAAAACATCTGAAATACCCGCTTGATAATCCAATTCTTCCACTAAGTCAAATGTATAAAAAAAGAAAGTCATTTGCTGTTTTGCAAATGACTTTCATGAATTTTTATTTTCCTTGAAGTTTATAGCTTTTTAGCAACTTCTACTTCGTGGTATGCTTCAACGATATCACCTTCTTTTAGGTCATTGTATTTCGCAATACTTAAACCACATTCGTAGCCTCGTTTAACTTCCTTAACATCATCCTTAAATCGTTTTAGCGAATCTAATTCTCCAGTGTAAACCACAATTCCGTCTCTTATCAATCGTACTTTTGATTTTCTAAGGATGGTGCCATCTGTAACGAAACAACCGGCAATCGTTCCCACTTTGGTAATTTTGAAGGTTTCTCGAATTTCAGCAGTACCAAGTATTTCCTCTTTAATTTCAGGAGACAACATGCCTTCCATAGCTTCCTTGATCTCATCAATTGCCTTGTAAATAATTGAGTACAATCTGATATCAATTCCTTCGGCTTCAGCCATTTTACGGGCTTGCTGTGAAGGACGTACTTGGAATCCTACGATAATAGCGTTAGATGCCGCCGCTAAAGTAACATCTGTTTCAGAAATTTGACCAACCGCTTTATGGATGATATTTACTTCAATTTCTTCAGTAGATAATTTTTGAAGTGAATCAGACAATGCCTCGATTGAACCATCCACATCACCTTTAACAATAACATTAAGTTCTTTAAAGTCTCCAACTGCTAAACGTCTACCAATTTCATCTAACGTTAAGTGTTTCTTAGTTCTTAAACCTTGTTCACGCTTAAGTTGCTCACGCTTAATAGCAATTTGCTTAGCCTCACGCTCGTCTTCTAGAATATTAAACGCATCACCTGCACTAGGTGCACCGTTAAAACCTAAAATTGACACAGGAATAGAAGGTCCTGCTTCTGTAACAGACTCTCCTTTATCGTTATGCATAGCTTTTACTTTTCCATAATGCTGTCCTGCAATAATGAAATCACCAATTTTCAAGGTACCTGACGATACTAAGATAGTAGTAACATACCCTCTACCTTTATCTAAAGATGCTTCAACAACTGTTCCGGTTGCTAATTTATTTGGATTAGCTTTTAACTCTAGAAGCTCTGCTTCTAGCAACACTTTTTCAAGTAATTCTTCAATATTCAAGCCATTTTTAGCAGAAATTTCTTGACTTTGGTATTTTCCGCCCCATTCTTCCACAAGAATGTTCATTTGAGAAAGTTGTTCTTTTATTTTATCAGGATTTGCACCCGGCTTATCAATCTTGTTAATGGCGAACACCATTGGTACGCCTGCTGCTTGCGCATGCGATATAGCCTCTTTTGTTTGTGGCATTACATCATCATCTGCTGCAATAATGATAATGGCAATATCCGTTACTTGAGCACCTCTGGCACGCATGGCTGTAAAGGCTTCGTGACCAGGTGTATCAAGGAACGTTATTTTACGGCCGCTTTCACCTGTTACAGAATATGCTCCAATGTGCTGAGTGATACCACCGGCTTCACCAGAAGTAACTGAGGCATTTCTAATATAATCGAGCAACGACGTTTTACCGTGGTCAACATGACCCATAACCGTTACAATTGGTGCGCGCGGCTCTAAATCTTCTGGTTTATCTTCTTCAATAACAATTGCTTCCTGAACCTCAGCACTAATAAATTCAGTTTCAAAGCCAAAATCTGACGCTACCAACTGAATGGTTTCAGCATCTAAACGTTGGTTTATTGAAGCAAAAATACCTAACGACATACATGATCCAATTACCTCAGTAGCAGAAACATCCATCATACTCGCTAGTTCAGAAACTGTTACAAACTCTGTTAGTTTTAAAATTCCTTTTTCAATTTCTTGTTGCTCGAGTTCCTGTTCACGTCTTTGCGCAACCATGTCTCGCTTCTCTCTTCTGAACTTAGCCCCTTTCTTTTTACCACCACCTTGCAGTCGTGCCAAAGTTTCTTTTATTTCTTTTTGGATTTCAGCTTCAGTAACAGGCGCTTTTTCTTGAGGCGCTTTTCGTCTACCTCTATTGTCACCGCCTCCCGACCGTTGATTACCAGCAGGATTTTTGTCTACATTAACCTTCTTAATTCGCTTACGCTTCTTACGCTTATCCTCTTCGTTTGTCGCTCTATCACTACGCTTCTTATCAACTGGCAGTTCAATTTTACCAATTACTGTCGGACCGGTTAATTTTTCCGTTTTTGTTGTATAAGTTTCAATTTCGGCTGCTTTTTTAGGTTCAGCTTTTGATTCTTTCTTCGGTTCCTCTTTTGGCACCTCTTTGACAACTTTAGTAGCTTTAGTAGGTTCTTGGGCAGGTTTCTCTACTTTTTCCTCTGATTTCTTCTTTTTGTCAGGTCTTGTCTTCTGGTTAATTGCAGACAAATCTATTTTACCGATCACTTTTACTTTCCCGTCATCTTCAGTATTAGCCTCTTCGGGCTTTTCCTCCTTCTTAGGTTCGGATTTTTCCTCCACTTCTGGCTCGGCTTCAAGATCTGCTTTTGCATCAGCTGCAACTTTTTCAGTAGCCTCAGCTTCTAGTGCATCTGCTGCTTTTGCTTCCTTATCGCTAATAACTTTTTCGGCTGCCTTTTTCTTTTTAAAGGATTCGATATCGAATTCATCTTCAACCTCTGTTTTTTCTTCAGTTTTATCATCAGTTGACTTCACATCATCTAACGTAATTGTTTCACGCTTTTCGCGCTTCACTGAAGCTTGCTGAGACTTTTGTTTAGCTGATTTGTCTGCCGCAAATTCTTGCTCTAATATATCCAAAATCTCACCCTCAATTTTTGTGGTTGGTTTTGAATCTATTTCGTGCCCATTTGACGCCAAAAAATCAACGATAGTAGTAATACTAACATTAAATTCTCTTGCAACTTTGTTTAATCTTTTTGCTGTACCTGCCATAAACTTTTCAGCTCTATTTCGCTATTAACTTTAATTTTAACTAATATTTTACTTTAATCCTAATAATTTGACAAAAGAAAAGTATTATTCAAATTCTGCTTTCAACACTCTCATTACATCTTCAAGTGTTTCTATTTCTAAATCAGTTCGTTTTACCAAATCATCAATATCCATTTCTAAAACAGACTTTGCTGAATCTAACCCGATTGATTTTAATTCTTTTATTACCCATCCGTCTATCTCATCTGTAAATTCTGATAAATCGACATCATCAATATCTTCTGCGCCTTCACGGTACACATCAATTTCATAGCCCGTTAATTTACCCGCTAAACGAATGTTAAATCCACCTTTCCCAATTGCCAACGACACTTGATCCGGTTTTAAATACACTTCAGCTCTTGTTTCATCTTCATTAATTTCGATAGACGTTACTTTTGCTGGAGATAGGGCACGTTGGATGTATAGTTTTTCGTTATTTGTATAATTGATCACATCAATATTCTCATTACGCAATTCTCGCACTATACCGTGAATTCTCGCTCCTTTCATACCAACACATGCGCCAACAGGATCAATTCTATCGTCGTATGATTCTACTGCAACCTTAGCTCTTTCACCAGGAACCCTTACAATCTTTTTAATTGTAATTAGACCATCAAAAACCTCTGGAACTTCTAATTCAAATAAGCGCTCTAAGAATTCTGGTGCCGTTCTTGATAAGATAATCACTGGGTTATTGTTTCTCAAATCAACTTTTGCCACTACAGCTCTTATAGCCTCTCCCTTCTTAAAATAATCAGAAGGAATTTGCTCGCTTTTTGGTAAAATCAATTCGTTACCCTCATCATCTAGCACCAAAATCTCTCTTTTCCAAACTTGATAAACCTCACCGGTTACAATCTCACCAATTCTTTCTTTATATAGCTTATAGATGTGATCTTTTTCGAGCTCCATTATTCTTGAAATCAAGTTCTGGCGAAGTGATAAAACGTTCCTTCTTCCAAAATCATCTAACTTCAATTCCTCAGCCACTTCTTCTCCTACTTCAAAATCGGGCTCAATTTTAATAGCTTCTGACAATGCGATTTCAAGATTTTCGTCCTCAACTTCACCATCAGGAACAATCTCACGGTTGATCCATATTTCTAAATCACCTTTATCAGGGTTAATGATAACGTCAACATGGTCATCAGAACCATACCTTTTTTTCATCATTGAACGAAACACATCTTCCAAGATGCTCATCATTGTTTCTCTATCAATGTTTTTGAAATCTTTAAATTCCGAAAAAGACTCAATTAAATCTAACGCATTCATACTTTGCTTTTATTTAAATGTAATTATCAAGTTAGTTTCTCTTATAGTATCCATTTTAATAGTGTGGTTGGTTTCTTGCCATTCTTTTTTCTTTCGTCCCTCAACCTTTACTTTCTCTTTACTGGTTACTACAATTTCATTATCGTTAGCAGACTGTAAAACACCTTCAATTTTGCCATTCTCCAATGTTTTAACCTTAACCTGCTTTCCTATATTCTTTATATACTGCTTAAGCACTCTGAAGGGCTTTGACAAACCCGCTGAAGCCACCTCTAATGAAAAATCTTCGACTTCTCTATCGAGATTATGTTCAATATTTCGGCTCACCGACATGCAGTCTTCTATAGATACACCTTCGGTTTCATGATCGATCTCAACTAAAATTTGGTTGCCATTGTTAATGGTAATTTCAACAATATACAATGCAGGATTTCTTTCTTGAATCCGTTCATTTGCCAATGTTTCTACTAGTTGTTTTGTAATCATTTTTATGCTACAAAAAGAGGGGACGCTTAGTCCCCTCTTTTCTATTATTTTTATTTTTAACAGTGCAAATATACTACTTTTATTAGGAATAGCAAATAATTGCACTAATTAAGTTTAGATCCTATTCTTGACTTGCTTTCCATGCATAATATAAATCAAAATAGCTTTTGGTTTCAAGAATGACAATCCCTCCAGTTGTATCGCCGTATTTCGCAGGAATTCCACCAGTATAAACCGACATAGAATTTATCGCTACACCTGGCACGGCTTGCATATTTGTCTGTTTTACACCGTCTACAAAATAAATCACATCACCAGGGCGAGATCCTCGTATGATTAGCTCGTCGTTAGAACTCAGTTTAATATCCGAATTCATACCTGCCAGCATAGTCTTAGGACTCTGAATATTAGGATTATTCCTAATATCTGCCAATGAAATTTTATTAACGTGCTCGAGCTGAATTAACGGTTCGGCCACTACAGTTACGGCGCCTAAAATATTCGTACTATCTGCTAAATAAACATCATGTTTGACAATGGCATCAGAATAAACATTAATGCCTGTCATAGTCCTTACCCCACCTTCTAAATGTTTAGCATGTAAATTGTAAGTTCCCGCTTTTACAGGGCTAATTTTAAACTTCCCCTGTACATCTGCTCTTACTTGGAATTTACTCCCATTGTAATCTATCCATACTGTCGCAAACGGTTGTACCTTCACTGAATCCTGCCCATACACTGTTCCCATAATGGTGCCATCTCCTTGCTGAGCGCTGACACTTAAACTAAAAATACAGCTTACTATTAAAATTATTGCTTTCATATTACTTTTTTTAATTGGTTTCTAAAATATAGATGACTAACATGACAGAAATCCACAAAAAAAAGAAAAAGAAAAATATAACAATATAAAATACAGAACAATAGATATAATTTGGTGCTAAAGGGAAAAAGCGCTTTTACTGAAAATGTTCCGTGGGTGTGAATAACACATCAAAAATCACGCCTTTCTGTCTAGTTGACCATATTTTTTGTATTTTTGACATTGTAGCGGAAACGTGTCATACTATGTTAAAACAATCACTTAGTCAAAAACTACTTCAAAAACTGTCGCCTCAGCAGATTCAACTAATGAAACTGTTGCAAGTGCCTACCATGGAATTGGAGCAACGTATTAAAGAAGAAATTGAAGAAAATCCAGCCTTGGAAGAAGGCACTGAAAGCGACTCGAAAGATGACTTGGCAGACGATTACGATCAAAGCGAACCCGAGCAAACAAATGACGACTTTGACATTAATGATTATTTAGATGACGATTTACCACAATATAAAACGTCGACCAATAATTATTCCGCAGATGATGATGAACACTCCATTCCTATTTCAGGAGGAAAATCTTTTCATGATATTTTAGCCGCACAGGTTGGGTTAAGGAATTTAAGTGAAAAGGAGGAAATAATTGCAGATACCATTATAGGAAACATAGATGATGATGGATACATTAGACGAGAATTGCCAGCGTTGGTAGATGACTTGGCATTTGGATACAACTTAATGGTTACAGAAGCTGAGATTGAGGATGTTTTGTTTGTAATACAAGATTTTGAGCCAGCTGGTGTTGGTGCACGCGATTTGCAAGAATGTTTACTATTGCAATTAGAACGGAAACACCATGGAGATATTTCTGTTTATACTGCTAAAAAAATTATTGAAACCAGTTTTGAGGAGTTTACTAAGAAGCATTACGAAAAAATTAAAAAGAAATTTGAGATTGGCGACGACGACTTAAAAGATGCTATTGAAGAAATTACAAAACTCAATCCGAAACCTGGAAACTCTCTAAAGGAATCAACCAGCAGTCAAAATTTTCAACAAATCATTCCAGACTTCATATTAACTGAAGAGGATAATAATTTGATTCTTTCTCTAAACGGAAGAAATGCGCCAAAATTGAAAGTTAGTCGCACCTATGAAAACATGTTACGAACATACGCTGAAGGAGGTGAGTCAAAATCAAACAAAGAAGCGGTACAATTTGTTAAACAAAAATTAGATTCAGCCAAATGGTTTATTGAGGCTATTCAACAACGACAAAACACATTGATGGTTACCATGAATGCAATTTTGGAATATCAACATGAATTCTTTTTAACTGGTGATGAGACCAAATTAAAACCAATGATTTTAAAAGATATTTCTGAAATTGTTAACATGGACATCTCTACAATCTCGAGAGTAGCTAATAGTAAATACATAGCAACACAATTCGGTACATTTAAACTCAAGTATTTTTTCTCAGAATCTTTGTCAACAACTTCGGGCGAAGAAGTAAGTACGCGGGAAGTGAAAAAGATTTTACAAGATGCAATAGATAATGAAGAGAAGAAAAAACCATTAACTGATGAGAAACTGGGAGCGCTTTTGAAGGAGAAAGGCTATAATATTGCACGCCGAACTGTGGCTAAATACCGTGAACAATTAAATATTCCTGTAGCTCGGTTAAGAAAAGAAATATGACAAAAGCCTTTTTTACTGCCTTGAGCTATATTTTTCACCCACTTTTCTTGCCACTATTTGGCCTATTTTTTCTGTTTTCATTGCCTTCTTTAACACCTGGCCTAATAGAAAAATCACTGTATGCTATTGACCTTGATGTAAAAATTGCAATTTATATGATTTTTGCAACATTAATGGTGGTAGCCCCTGGTATTAGTATACTTATTATGTATTGGAGCAAGGTAATAGACTCCATCACTATGGAAGGAAAACGCGAACGCAACTATGCACTGGGGATTGTGTTAATGTATGTTGTTTTTTGCTATTTCTATCTCAGAGAATTGATTGCTAGTCAGCCAAATTACACCCTTTTACTAGCTTACACATTTGGCGTCCTACTAGTTGTATTAACAACCTTATTCATTAATCTCTTTTTTAAAATTAGCCTTCATGCTGCTGGTTTTTTTGGTATTATAGGCGCCATAATTGGTTACTTCAATACACAAGTTAACTTCAATTTACCTTTCATATTACTACTTATTATAGTAGGTGGCTTAGTTAGTGCTGGTCGTCTCTTTTTAAAAGCACATACCAATAAAGAAATTCTAGCTGGAATGGCCGTTGGATTTACAATCGAATTTTTGTGCATGAAATTTGAGTGGTTTCTTTAGAAATATCTAATTTTACAAAAAAATTACCTATGAAAAAACTATTTTTATTGAGCTGTGCAGGCCTATTTTTAGCAAGTTGTGGAACAACAAAAGGAGACACTAAAGACAAATTGCCTTCAGGTGGATTTAATTTATTTACCGTTGAGCAAGACATTGCTTTAGGTGCCCAAGTAGCCGGACAAATAGATTCACTATCTACTGAATATCCAGTTTTAGATTCTGCAAGCAATGTGGCAGCCTATGCATTTTTATACAATTTAAGAGATCGTATCCTAGCCACAGGAAAAGTAAAATATGCCAATGAGTTTGTTTGGCAATTGCGAATTATTGAAGATGATTCCACTTTAAATGCATTTTGTACTCCGGGTGGCTATATTTATGTTTATACAGGCATTATTAAATATTTAGATACGGAAGACCAGTTGGCAGGTGTGATGGGCCATGAAATGGCACATGCAGACTTGAGACATAGTACAAGACAGATGACAAAATCTGGCCTATTGTCGTTATTAGTGGAAGCCGCGCTTGGAAATAGAGATGCTTTAAAACAAATCACAAGCGGACTAATAGGACTTAAGTTCAGTCGTGCACATGAAACAGAAGCAGATCAAATGTCGGTTCATTATTTATGTGGCACTGAATATGACGCAGACGGTGGCGCAGGTTTTTTTGAAAAAATTGAAGCCGCTGGCGGATCAGGAACACCTGAATTCATGAGTACTCACCCTAGCCCCGCCAACAGAGTGGCAAACTATCATAAATGGGCTAAAGACGAGGGCTGTGCTCCTGGCCAAGACCATAAACAACGGTATGAGAATTTTAAACAATTGTTTAATTAAACGCTAAACTAAAAACTCTTCTTTACTGAAGAGTTTTTTTTTTCGAGTAACTTTTGTTAATTAATATCGTCTCGTAAACATAATTTAACAGAATCGTGCGTTTTTAGTTGTAATTTTGCGCGTAAACAAACAAAGGAATGAAATTTTTACTACTCTCAATCATTGTGTTTTGCACAACCATTGGTCTATCTCAAACAAATTTTACACTTAGTGGCAATATAAAGGATAGCTCCACAGGAGAGGATATCATAGGTGCTCGAATTCAGGTTGCAGAAATTCCATCAAAAGGTGCCATTACCAATGTTTATGGCTTTTACTCTTTAACCTTACCGGCTGGCACATACACTATCAATTACAATTTTATTGGTTATCAAAAAATTTCCAAAAAAATCACCCTCGACCAAAATATAACTAAGAATGTAGAACTGGTTTTATCTACTGAAATGCTCCAAGAAGTTGAAGTAACTGGCGAAAAATTAGGCGACAACTTAAAAACCACTGAAATGGGCGTTGAAAAAATTTCAGTGAAAGATATTGAAAGTATACCGGTTTTGTTCGGAGAACAAGATATTATGAAAACCATGCAATTACTGCCTGGTGTTAAATCGGCTGGAGAAGGAAATTCTGGATTTTATGTAAGAGGGGGAGGTGCTGACCAAAACTTAATCTTATTAGATGAAGCACCTGTTTACAATGCCTCACACTTATTGGGTTTTTTCTCAGTTTTTAATTCTGACGCCCTAAAAGATGTGAAACTTTATAAAGGTGGCGCACCTGCGGAATTTGGTGGGAGATTATCGTCAGTCATGGATATTAAAATGAAAGAAGGGAATTCCAAAAAGGTTTCTGCCAGTGGTGGTATTGGCTTAATATCGAGCAGGTTGACATTAGAAGCACCAATTGTAAAAAACAAAGGGTCATTTATTCTATCTGGACGTAGAACCTACGTCGACCAATTTCTGCGTTTTTCAAATAATGAAAACTTAGACGGTGCTGGCCTTTATTTTTACGACTTTAACGCTAAAGCCAACTATAGAATTTCAGATAAAGACCGCGTTTTTGTTTCCGGTTATTTAGGTAGAGATCAGTTTAAATTTGGCAATCAATTACAGTTTGACTGGGGTAATATTACCTCTACTGCTCGCTGGAATCACGTGTACAATGGTAAATTATTTGGTAATGCTACCTTCATTTTTAGTAAATACAACTATGTCATTGGTATTGGTGAAGGAAATACGAAGGTTGAAATAGGATCACAAATACAAGATTTTAATTTTAAGAAAGACTTTGATTACTATTTAAACTCAAATAACACGATTAGTTTTGGCGGTAATATAATTCACCACACATTTGAACCAGGCGACATTAACATTGGTCAAGATTTAGGTTTCACTATTGATGACATTCCCGTAAAGCATTCAATTGAATCTGCCCTATATGTATCAAACGACCAAAAAATTGGCAACAGACTTAACCTCACCTACGGCTTAAGATATTCTAATTTTACACAAATTGGACCTGGCGAAACATATACTTTTACTGAAGAAGGTGAAATCGATTCAACTACATATTGGTCTACTAATGAGCCTGTTGTTTCATACAATGGGCTTTCGCCGCGACTGGGAATTAACGTAGTTTTAAATGAAAAGAGCTCACTAAAGGGCGGCTATTCAAGAACATATCAGTTCATGCACTTAATCTCAAATTCAACAAGCGCCACGCCAACAGATATATGGTTACCTTCCAGTCCTATTATTAAGCCTCAAATTGCTGATCAATACTCAATTGGTTATTTTAGAAATTTCAAAAAGAACACCATTGAGTTCTCGGCAGAAGCCTATTACAAAGATTTTCAAAATGTGATTGATTACCGTGATGGGGCAGAAATTACCTTAAACCCGAATGTAGAAGCAGAACTTCTATTTGGTATTGGTAGGGCTTATGGATTGGAATTACTTGCTAAGAAAAAAGTTGGGAATTTTACAGGATGGTTAAGTTATACCATTTCAAAAACAGAAAACAAAATTGATGGCATTAACAAGGGCGATTGGTTTTCAGCTAAGCAGGATAGAACGCATGATATTTCAATTGTATTAATGTATAAACTTAATCAACGGCTAAATTTTAGTGCCTCATGGGTGTATTACACAGGTAATGCCGTTACTTTTCCAAGTGGTAAATACACAATAGAAGGACAGGTCATTAATGAATTTACTGAACGAAATGGCTATCGAATGCCGGATTATCACCGATTAGATTTGGGCGTAACATTGAACAATAAAAAAACTGAAATAATTACAGATGCGGACAATAATCAAATAGAAGTTCCTAAAAAGTTTGAGTCGAGCTGGAATTTTTCGGTATACAACGCTTATGGTCGAGAAAATGCGTATTCAATTACTTTCCAAAACAATGAAATTACAGGACAAACAGAAGCGGTTAAGCTAGCCCTTTTCAAAATTATACCTTCTATTACTTACAACTTTAAATTTTAAAAAATGAAACACATCATCATATTAGCCGCAGTATTAAGCATTGGTTTATTTTCATGCGAAGAAGTGATTGATCTTCCTCTTAATAACGCTAACCAAAAAATTGTTGTAGAAGCATTTACTTCAAATATTGAAGGCAGAAGCTACGTTAAGCTCACCAAAACCAGTAATGTCTATACAACCGATAATTTCGAAACAGTATCTGACGCTTCTGTTATTATTACAGATGATTTGGGAAACAACTATCCATTTACTGAAAGTACAGAGGAAGCCGGTTTATATTTATTACCAGGATACAAAGTGGAGCCAAACACTACCTACACCATTAAAATTGTTTCAGGCGATACTGAAATTACAGGTACAACTGAAAGTTCTTACGTTCCTAGCTTTGATTTTGTATTTGCTGGGCCTAAAGGGGATTTACCAGACGAGGTGAAAAACGGATTGGGTTTTTTTCCAGATGATTTTAGAGTCGTTTTTTATCTGTTTTCCGATCCTGTCCCAGTTGGAGATAATTATCGCATAATTTCGTATAAAAACAACAAGCGACAAAGCGATATGTACATAGCCAATGATGTTCTAGGGTCAGGTGAACAATTTGGTGGAATTCTTTTTGGTGCAAATGTTGATTCATCTGACACTGTGTTCTTAGAGTTAATGACCATGGATAAAGCAAACTACGATTATTTCTATTCCTTAACAAATAATACGAGCACGGGGCCTTTTGCGGCCACACCATCTAACCCTGTATCAAATATTTCGGAGAACGCTTTAGGTTTTTTTGGCGCCTATTTAATGGACACTTTAACCACAATCACGTTTTAAGGCTAAACTCATTTTTAATCAAAAAATCTTAATTCAGCTCACATAATAGGATGAACTGAAAACCAAACCCATTTTTATTTTTAATTTAGCGCCAATATACTATGGCAAAACAGGTAAAGAATACAAAGAATGGCTTAAAAACAGCGTATGCTTCAACTGTTGTTGGTATTGTGCTCGTTCTGTCCGTACTTGGAATGAGTGCCTGGTTGGTACTTGGTATAAATGCGCTCAAAGACACTAAAATAGAAGAACTTGAAGTGGACCTTTTTTTCGACCATCAAGTAAACGAACTTGATTTAAAACAAATTGAGGCTGAACTTGGCGAAAAGCCGTACGTCAAAAAAGCATTTTACAGGTCAGCAGATGAGGCTTGGGAAATCACAAAAGCCTTTGTGGGTGATGACGCCCTAGAGGTAATTAACAACGAAAATCCCCTTAGTCATTCTGTCATTTTAAATTTAAAAAATCAATATGTTGTACTTGACAGTATGCGGAAAATTGAAGCCGAATTATTAGGTGACTACCCCAATCAATTGGTTGAAGTTAACTATCGTGAAGAAGCCTTCAGAGACATTAACGTAGGACTAAAAAAGTTCCTGTTCTTTATCTTATTTGTGGCCATCTTATTATTATTAGTAGCAATAGCATTAATCAATAACACTATTCGTCTCGCCCTGTATTCGAAAAGGTTCACTATTAAAACCATGCAACTAGTAGGCGCCACACCTCGTTTTATCCGTCGACCTTTTATATGGCAAGCCATTTGGCAAGGTTTGCTTTCGGGTATTATCGCAGGTGCAATGGTTTTTGGTTTCTTATTACTAATTGAACAGTTTTTACCCCAAATCGTTTACATGACTGATATTCGATTATTTTTCATAGTTTTGGGAGGAATCATCTTATTTGGTGTATTAATTACCGTCATATCTACCAGTATTGCACTTCGTAAATACTTAAGGATGAAATTAGATAGTTTATACGGTTAACATAAAAATTATGAGTAAAGACAATTTTGTATTTGGAAAGGATAATAAAATGTTTATCATAGGTGGCTTTGTAGTGACCTTAGTTGGTTTTTTATTGATGATGGGAGGTGGTTCAGAAGATCCAAATGTTTTTAATGCTGATGAACTATTTAGTCCTGTCAGAATTACAGTGGCTCCTTTCCTAGTTATTTTAGGTTATTTAATTGTGCTATATGGCATTATGAAAAAACGTAAAACTAACTAACTGTAATGACCATTATTGAAGCCATTGTCCTTGGCATTATTCAAGGACTGACTGAATTTTTGCCAGTAAGTAGTAGTGGGCATTTAGAATTAGCAAAATTTATCATGGGAGACGAATCAGTCCCCAAAGAGAGTATGCTAATGACAGTTGTATTGCACTTTGCTACTGCCTTGAGTACAGTTGTAATTTTCAGAAAAGACATTGCGGAAATCATTAGAGGACTCGTTCAATTTAAATGGAACGAGGAATTCAAATTTTCATTAAAAATTATCTTATCTATGATTCCCGCAGCCCTTGTAGGTGTCATTTTTAATGATCAAATTGAAGCCTTTTTTAGTGGAAAGGTTTTTTTAGTAGGCTGTATGCTAATAGTTACAGCTCTTCTCCTTTTACTAGCTGATAGAGCAAAAAACACCAATAAAACTGTTGGGTTTGGACATTCTATGATAATTGGTATTTCTCAAGCCATAGCCATTTTACCGGGAATATCTAGGTCTGGAGCCACCATATCAACCTCTGTTCTACTTGGTATTGATCGAGAAAAAGCAGCCCGGTTTTCGTTCTTAATGGTTGTTCCACTTATTTTTGGCAAAATCGCGAAAGATGTCATGAGCGACGAATTTACAGTTTCAAAAATCAGCACAGCTTCGCTTAGTGTTGGTTTCATTTTCGCTTTCTTTACTGGTCTGCTAGCTTGTACATGGATGATCAAATTGGTAAAAAACTCAAAACTGTCATACTTTTCAATCTATTGTTTTATAGTTGGTTGCATTGCCATAATATACGCCTTATCTTAAACTATATGAGCCAATTATTCGACTTCAAAACAGGAGAAATAATGTTGGTTGATAAACCGCTCAATTGGACTTCATTTCAGGTTGTTAATAAGCTACGTTGGAAAATTAAAACCCGCCTTCAAATCAAAAAAATTAAAGTTGGTCACGCGGGCACCCTCGACCCGTTGGCTACAGGTTTATTAATCCTTTGTACTGGTAAACAAACCAAATCTATTGAATCGTATATGGGACTTGAAAAAGTGTATTCTGGTACCATTACACTCGGTGCTACCCGACCAAGTTATGATATGGAAACTGAGATAAACCAAACCTTTCCAACAGATCATATAACGGAATCCATGATTACAGCATCTGCTCAAAATATGGTTGGTGAATGCAATCAGATGCCGCCTATTTTTTCAGCCAAAAAAGTTGACGGTCAAACAGCATATAAATTAGCACGAAAAGGAGAAGCTGTTGTCTTAAAACCAAAAAAAATATATATTAATCAATTTGACATAACAAGTATTGAAGGTAATAATGTGAAATTTGTGATAACCTGTTCTAAAGGAACCTATATACGCAGCATTGCACACGATTTCGGACAAGCACTTGATTCCGGAGCTTATCTCTCGGCATTACGTCGGGAAAAAATAGGCCAATACGACGTCAAAAATGCTAAAACGGTTGATGAATGGCTCAAAGTTATAGATGATTGCGAAATAATTGAAACACAATAGCTCGTTTTCCTGTCAAGTTTTTATATTTGTTAGTAAATCGTTTTATAAACCGTTTAAACCTTATGAAAACTTGTCCAAATTGTCAAAAAGACTTTGAAGGAAGATCAAATCAAAAGTTTTGTAGCACCAAATGCAAAAATGCTTTTCATAATTCTGAAAATAAAATTAAGGAAGAGCGCGTTAAGCACATTAATAAAACCTTACACAAAAATTGGACAACACTTCAAAAAGTCTTTGAAATATACAGAAGTTCGCCTATCAAAAAAGAAGTTTTAGAAGCTTATGGATTTGATGAAAATTACCATACACACATTTATAAAAGCCCAAATGGAGAGAGTTATAATATGGTATACGACATGGCGTTTAAACCATACTTCGACAACCAGATACAAATTGTAAAAGTTGACGACTAACTTATAAATATGAAGCAGTTCTTAGTTTGCTTTGCCATTGCTGTCTCGCTGACAATAAATGCGCAAAGTGTTAGTAAAAAGGTAATTAACAATGATGCCTACGACTTATGGAATAGTATCAGTACCATTGAATGGAGTGCAGATGGCCAGTATTTTACATATGTTATTGGAGCACCAAAAAATGATAATTGGCTCTATTTTCAAAATGCCAAAACATTAGAGAAAGATTCTATTTTTAAAGGCAAAGATGCAGCAATTCACTTTCAATCAGAATTTGCTGTTTTCTTGATTGACCCTGGCTACGACACTATTAGAACACTGAAATTAAAGGATACAAAACCTGATAAATTACCGAAAGATAGCTTAGGCATAACATGGTTAAAAACAGACTCCTTACTATTGGTACCTAATATCAAATCATTCGCGCTTGCTGAAAAAGGAGACTGGATTGCCTACTTAAGTACGAATGATGATAGACCAGACTGCCCTAAATATAAAAAATGGCAATGGCTAAAAAAACGCAAAAAATGCGATCGGCCGAAAACAACAGGACATAGTTTAACCGTGCATAACCCCCTTTCTAATAACAAAATAACAATTGATCGAGTTGTCGATTATCGTTTTAATCAAAAAGGAACCATTCTATATTACTCTACTAGTTTAAAAGGTGAGGTAGATACGATTAATTTATATGCTTTAGACCTAGTAACCAATCAATCTGTTGAAATTATTAAAAACCAACTAGACATTAGTTCTTTAACAATAGACGAAGGTGGCCAACAAATAGCGTTTACAACCACAGCTGATACTAATAAAATTAAAACCTACCAGTTAGCGTATTGGACAACTGGTGATACAAATGTTCGCATTTTGGTAGATACAAATACAGTTGGACTAAAAGATGGTTGGGCAGTATCTGAATTCAGCAAAACTTACTTTGCTAAGGATGGTGAGAGCATCTTTTTTGGCACCAATGAAATGGTTGAACAAGAACCTGAAGACTCATTATTAGATACCGAAAAAGCAAAACTTGATGTTTGGTCGTGGACTGATAAAGAAATTCAACCACAACAGCTTCGGCAATTAAGACGTACAAAAAAAGAAACGTTTCCAACACGATACAACCTGATAACGGGCAAAATAACTCATTTAACAACAAGTGAAAATGAATCAATTTACATAAATACTGACTTCGTTAGCCAACAGGCATTAGGTCGCTCAACTGACGCTTACCTTAAAACCAACTCATGGGACTTTCCATGGAAAGCAGATTATTTTATAGTTGATTTTGAAACAGGAGAAAAACAAATTATTTTAACAGAGCAGGCATTCTTTCCCACTTTGTCACCATCTGGTAATTACCTAGTTTGGTATAATGGCGCCGATTCAAATTGGATGGCAACTACTATCAAAACAAATAACACCGTTAACCTAACTGAAAATATTGAAGCTAATTTTTTCAGCGACAATAATGGCAATCCTTCTAGTCCTTTTCCTGAAGGTTCTTTGGGTTGGACCAGTTCAGACGGCGTGGAACGTGTGCTTGTGCAAAGCGAATTTGATATTTATGAATTAAATCCAGTCGATCATACAAATCCAAATCCTGTGACCAAGTCATTAGGAAAAGCTTCAAATGTAAAATACACTATGTATCATTTTGATGAAGATTCTATATATATCAATCTAAACCGTTGTTTATTTCGCGGGGTAAATCAGAAAACAAAGGCTGAGTTTATAGTGCGAGGGTTGGATTTTTCAACGCCATATTTGGGTGGAGATCATACTTTTTTGAGCATTAGTAAATCAGCTGCATCTGATCATATATTATACAGAACCATGACAGTTTCTAAATATCCAGATTTGATTTTAACATCCTTAAATTTTAATCATTCAAAAGAAATTACACATGTTAACCCGCAACAATCAGACTATAATTGGGCCACTGTTGAACAGGTTTACTGGAAATCTTACAAAGGGCTGGAATTAGAAGGACTACTTTATAAACCAGAAAACTTTGATTCAACTAAACAATACCCAATGATTGTTTACTTCTATGAAAAATATGATGATAGATTACACAATTATTACAGTCCTCGTCCAACAGCATCAATCGTTTTCCCGACCGAATATGCGAGCAATGGATATGTTGTTTTTATTCCAAATATCCTTTATACCCCTGGTCACCCAGCCCAATCGGCTTACGATTGTATAGTGAGTGGAACAGATTTTTTAACTACTACATACAGTTGGATTGATACCAATAAATTAGCGTTGCAAGGTCAAAGTTGGGGTGGGTACCAAACAGCACAATTAATTACAATGACCGACAAATATGCCTGTGCCATGGCAGGCGCTCCTGTGAGCAATATGTTTTCAGCCTATGGCGGTATTCGGTGGGGAAGTGGTATGAGTAGAATGTTTCAATACGAAAAAACGCAAAGTAGAATTGGTTGCACCATTTGGGACTGCCCAGAATTGTACATGGAAAATTCTCCTATTTTTGGATTGCCAAAAGTGAAGACACCTCTTCTCATTATGCACAACGATAACGACGGTGCTGTACCGTGGTACCAAGGTATTGAAATGTTCATGGGCTTGCGACGACTCGAAAAACCGGTTTGGATGCTAAACTACAATGGAGATCAACACAATTTAATGCAAAATGCAAATCGTGAAGATTTGAGTTTGAGAATGCGCCAGTTCTTTGACTACTATTTGAAAGATGAGCCAATGCCTTTGTGGATGAAAAATGGGGTTCCAGCGATAGAAAAAGGAAATCCGTCTAATTTAGAGCTAGAAACAGAAGAGTAATTGCTTTTTTTCATAACTTTACCATTGTAATATATGAGAAAACTTTTTGTGGTATTGACTGTTTTGTTTGCCGTTTCAATGACAGCGACTGCGCAGGATATTGCAAAAATTCCAAATATTTTCACGCCTAATAACGACGGTATTAATGACGTCTTTCAAATTAGAACCAATGGCGTTTCAGCAGTAACCGTGAGTATATATAACCGCTACGGTGGCTTAGTTTACAGATATTTTGGATTAAATGGCACTTGGGATGGACACACCCATGCTGGAGAACCTTGTGTAGATGGTGTCTATTTTGTTGTTGCTGAATTTACTCTAACTGATGGCTCAAAATCGGTTCAAGATCAAACATTGCAATTGGTAAGATAGCTCACTTTTTTGACATTCGTGTCATTCTCATTTTTTAAAATGTTTATTCCTATTTTCAATTTCAAATTATATCTCTTGTTTTTCATCACACTGGTAAGTTGCAACTTAAAAAAAACTAGTAATTTGAGAAATACATTATTAAAAATAAATCAAAGCCATCCCTCACTCATCATTTTAGGCAATGTACAAGATGCTGGCTCGCCACATGCTGCTTGTAAAAAAAATTGCTGTAAGGATTTATTTCTCAATCCCGATCCTGCCAGAAAAGTAGTTTCACTTGGATTAATTGATCCAAATGATAGCACCAATTATTTGTTTGAAGCTACTCCCGACATGACCTCCCAAATGAAGCATTTATCGCAGCTAGGAAATAGTAATAAAGAAGTGCCAGACGCTATATTTTTAACCCATGCGCATATTGGACATTATACGGGCTTAATGTATTTAGGGAAAGAAGCCATGAATGCTAAGGCGGTGAAAGTTTATGCTATGTCTAAAATGGCTAAATACTTAACCAATAATGGCCCTTGGAGTCAATTAGTCGCCAATCAAAACATTACTTTATCGCCGCTCAAAAGTGATTCTACCATACAATTAAATCAGTCCTTAAAAGTTATTCCGTTTACAGTTCCGCATAGAGATGAATATTCTGAAACGGTTGGCTATAAAATTATTGGACCTAGTAAGTCTGCTTTATTTATTCCCGATATTGACAAATGGAGCAAATGGCAAAAAGACATTATTGAAGAAGTAAAACAAGTTGACTATGCTTTTATTGACGCCACTTTTTATGACGGTGAAGAAATTAACAATAGAGATATTTCAGAAATCCCTCATCCGTTTATAATTGAAACCATGAATCTGTTTAAAGATGCACCAAGCTCAGAAAAAAACAAAATCTATTTTATCCATTTAAATCATACCAATCCTGGTTTGAGATCTGATAGCGATCAATTGAAGACTATTTTAGCAAACGGCTTTCATGTGGCGCAGTTTGGTGGGGTTTTTGGGATGTGATTGGCTTTATAGAACACTAAACGAAAGTTAGAACTCCAAAACGTTAGTTCGACATTGTCATTCTCTCGAAGAGATGTAGCACGAATCCTTTCGTGCGGTGCTAAATTCATAAAGCAATCACAATATCATCCAATAGGCCTTTTTCACCCGCATAGTCTTTTGCGCTGCTGTATGCGTAATCTTCCGGCCTTCTAACTATCCCCGCTTTAACTGGATTATTATGCACGTAGTTTATTTTTTGAGCCACAAATTTATAACTGTAAACTTCAATTGGATGATTGTCGTGTCTCCAAAATTGGTGGTGATTGACGTTGGAAGATTTATTTGCCGATTTTTGAAACTTGTTAAGCCATATTTCTCGTTTCCTTTCTTCAGTGTTCTCTTTAATTGCTTTAACAATTGTATTGCTCGTAAAACGTTTAAAATCTCCTAGCAGGTGCCCTGGCTTCTGGTCTCCGATACTCCTAAAAACTAAATGCATATGGTTAGTCATTATTACCCATGCATAAATCTCCATGCCCTTTTCTTTTTGACAAAAGGTTAGACAGTCTAATATGATTTTTATATACTTTTCTTTTGTGAAAACATCTAGCCATTCCACTACTGCAAAGCTCACAAAATAAGCCGCTTCTGGTTTGTGAAATTTATGGCTTCTGCTCATTAGAGTAAATTTAGTAATATTTCAATAAATTAAATTCTTTTCTAAAATTTAGAATAGCGAGCGAATCTCTTCGCTCGCTAACACGCGTATTCGCGGGCGCTCGCTAACACGCGAATCCTTTCGCGTGTTATTCAATTTTACTTCCCAAAAGCCTTATCTACTTCCTTTTTTGTGGGATATGGAGCTCGTTGGGTTTTGCTGTGGTCTTCTTTTACATTTTTGAATGCATCATAATTAGAATTGTCTTTATCGCTATACCTTGGATCGGGTAATAGGGGGAGTTTTTCCATCTTCATAATTTCTATGCTGGGGAAGTTAAAGTCTACCACTACCCTGCCTAATAATAAATAACAGCCCGAACCTTTGAAGGGGTAGCGTTTTAGTATGTCAGGAAAATGGGTGGTGTCGAAATACTGACCTTGATAGTCGATAAAAGTGCCAAAATTCATTAAGCCTTTATTGGTGGGAACGTCTTTGCGACTGATTAAATAGCCGACCATTTTCACCACTTTTTCGTTGTAATTTGGCAAGTCGGCTACCATTACGTCTCCCCTATACTTGGTGCGCAATAAATCAAAAAAAGTAATGGCTACCGGAAAGCCAATGCCTTCTATTTCATCAAAGGCATCATCCAAGCTACTATACTCCAATTCGGGCAAAGTCCAAGGTTTAGATTTGGCGTAAAACAATAGGGGTTCGTTGGTTAAATTGGCAGGACTGCTCAACAATTTTCGGGCTTCAATAATCAAAGCCCCTTTGCTGGCATTTAAAAACCTAAAGGCGCCAATATAAATTAAGGTTTCAACCTCATCTAAGGTGGCTTGGGTCCTTTTTATGAAATTTTCTAAATCGGTGAATTGGCCGTTCTGAACACGTTCAGGTGCGATTCGTTCTGCTAGCTTTTGTGGTAAATTCTGCACCAAATTAAACCCTAAAATTACCACTTTTCCGCTGACAGTGGTTAGGTAATCGCCTTCGTTAACAGAAGGCGGTTGGATGATAGCACCTGCCATTCGGGCTTCGTGTACATACACTTCGGTTCGGTAAAAGCCTCCAAAATTATTGATGACCGCCACCATAAATTCAATGGGGTAATAAGCCTTGAGGTATAAACTCTGGTAACTTTCAACGGCATATGAGGCACTGTGACTTTTGCAAAACGAATAGCCTGCAAAAGATTCTATTTGGCGGTAAACTTCATTTGTTACCCGATCGTCGTACCCAAAGCTTTTGCAATTGTCGAAAAACTTTTGTTTCACCAATTCCATTTCTTTTTTCGAACGGGTTTTACCAGACATCCCCCGTCTTAAAATATCGGCTTCATCTAAACCCAAACCCGCAAAATGATGAGCAATTTTAATCACATCTTCCTGGTAAACCATCACCCCATAAGTGTCGCCTAACTGTTCTTTAAAAACTGGATGGAAGTACTTTGTTTGTTCGGGGTGGTTATGTCGCACCACATATTCACGCATCATTCCCGACTTGGCTACACCTGGTCGAATAATTGAACTAGCAGCCACTAAAGTGCCGTAATCATTACAATTCAACCGCCTCAACAAACCCCGCATAGCAGGACTTTCAATATAAAAACAACCAATGGTTAGTCCCTTACCCAACATAGTATTGCAACGTTGGTCGCGTTTAAATAATTCCGTTTGATGAATATCAATTTGCACACCTTGGTTTTCGAGAATAATTTTAACCGAATCGCTAATATGTCCTAAACCCCGTTGACTTAAAATATCGAGCTTTTCAATACCAATAGATTCCGCCACGTACATATCAATTTGAGCCGTTGGATAGCCTTTGGGCATCATTTCTAAAACGGTATAGTCTGTAATAGGCGCTTCAGTAATTAAAATACCGCAAGAATGCATGGACCGTAAATTGGGGAATCCGGTGAGCATGTCGCCATAGTGGTGAATGGCTTTTACAATTTCATTTTTGTCGTGATGCTCCTTGGCTGTTCGGGTTAAATCGTCCATTTCCGACTTTGGCAAACCAAACACTTTACCCAATTCCCGAATGATAGACCGTTTTTTAAAGGTACCTGTTGTGCCACAAAAAGCGGTGTTTTTGGCGCCAAACCGCTTGTAGATATAATCCAAAATATCGTCGCGGTGTTTCCAGCTCCAATCAATGTCAAAGTCGGGCGGACTGGTACGTGAGGGATTTAAAAAGCGTTCGAAATAGAGGTTTAATTCAATAGGGTCGACATCTGTAATGTACAAACAATAAGCCGCAATTGAATTGGCGCCTGACCCTCGCCCAACATGATAATACCCTTGCGATAAACTATACCTAATGATATCCCAAGTAGTTAAAAAATAACAGGAAAAACCGAGTTGATTGATGATTTCTAGTTCGCGGATGAGTCGTTGTTCAGCCACTTTATTATCGGGCCCATACCGTTTTTTAAGGCCTTGAAAAGTGAGTTGTTCCAATAAGCGTTTATCGTCTTCAGCTGTGCCCGTGTAATGTTTTTTATTTTTAGGCGCTTTGTAATCAAAGTTGAAATGGCAGTTTTGGGCTAGCTTTTCGGTATTGACCATTAAGCGTGGTAAGAGTTGAAAATGGTCAGAAATTTCAGGAATAGGTAGCATTTTTGCGTGCTCAGTACCATGTTGCTTCGGTTGCAACTTCGACAGTAAAATATTATGGTGAATACTCCGCAGTAATTTATGCAACATAAACGTTTCGCCTCCACTATGTGTAACGGTATGAAGCGCCACCATTCTGTCTATCCCTCTTAAAATAGGCTTCCCAATTAGTTTGGTGATTTCATAGTGTTGCACGCCCAAATACTCATTTGCTCTTAAGGTTTTGGGAATATTACTGAGTGGATAAATGACATAGCAATGCTCAAAAGCAGGGCAGGCTTTGGGAATGGGTTCGTTATTAAGGTGCCGTTCACTTAAAAAATGATTGAGTTCGGCCAAACCACGGGCATTTTTAGCTAAGCCAATAAATTGTACCGTATCATTCTCTCTAAACTCAATTCCTACAATGGGCTTTATGTTTTCAGCTTCACAAGCCCTTGAAAAATCGAAAACGGCGGTAGAACAATTGATATCGGTTAACGCCAGATATTCTAATTGATTTGCCTTAGCTTGGGCAATGAGTTCTAACACCGACAAGGTGCCATAACGAAGAGAATGGTATGAGTGGCAGTTCAAATACATTCCTTACTTTCTAATTGTTTCCGGACTGCGATATAAACCACTGGCCCTTAATACCGCTTTACTACCGTAGCGTAATTTCATTTTATCAACCGCTTGGTAAAGGTCAATCATTTTACTGGTGTCGTTAAATAAATCAATTTGATGGTTACCGTGTACCAAGTTCGATACCTTGACTCCAATGAGGCGGATGAGCATGCGGCGTTTGTACACTTTTTTAAACAGTTGCTTAGCATAGTCTATCAATTCATCATCTGAAGCCGTGAAAGGAATTTTTTTCTGAACCGATTCCGTGTCAAAATTGGAGTAGCGAATCCGAACCGCAATGGTCGCGCATAATTTATTTTCTTTCCGTAATTGAAAAGCCACTTTTTCTACCATCCCCACCAAAACCGCATTGAGTTGTATCATATCAATGGTATCTTTCATAAAAGTACGCTCGGTAGAAATAGATTTTCGAGCTTCATAAGGCACTACCAAGCTATTGTCGACCCCATTCGCTTTTTTCCAAAGCGACACACCACTTTTCCCCATTAATTCATCTAAGGCTTCGCAAGGCATTTCGCGCAACGTGCGAATGACCTTAATGCCAATTCGGCTTAATAATTTAAATGACTGACTGCCCAGCATGGGTATTTTACGAATGGATTGCGGATCGAGAAAAGGGAGAACTTGTTGTTGTGGCACTTCTAAAAATCCATGCGGCTTAGCCATATTGGTGGCCATTTTGGATACTGTTTTATTCACACTCATCCCAAAGGACATGGTTAAGCCTACTTCCTTTTCAACCCGTTTCATGAGTTCTTGAGTAAATTTTAAACTCCCAAAAAAACGGTCCATTCCAGTTATGTCCATATAATACTCATCAATCGACGACTGTTCTAAAACAGGTGCTTTTTCGCTTATGACATCCCTAACTGTATGCGACAATTTGCTATACAATTCCATGTCGCCTTTTAAATAAATAGCATCTGGACATAACTTCCGGGCATAGGCAATGGGCATGGCACTCCGCACGCCAAACTTTCGGGCTTCATAGCTACAAGTTGACACGACACCACGGTTTGATCCACCGCCAATGACCACAGGCTTTCCAATTAAACTACTATTTTTCAACCGTTCGCAGCTGACGAAAAAAGCGTCTAAATCCATATGTGCAATACAACGTTCCATTACTTTACTGTTAAAGTTTAAAGCCTACAATGTTAGTTCCGAAATCAATTCGAAATCAAACCCTTGTTAATTAATTTATTACATCATGCCTGAGAACCGATTTGATGGCAAAAATCGTTGGTTGATTTCAGCATTAAATTGGTTTAATTGGAAGCACAAATGTATTTAATATTTCTTAATTTTTAATCAAAAAACGATTAAAAATTAATCAATGCGTTAAGTCGAAAAACTATCTCCTCAAAAATATTTTGATCACTACCCACCCCTCAATTCATTTTTGCACGTGTTAACTCAAACCATAAAAATTTATATTATGAAAACAATGAAACTCTTTTTAACTTTTGCGCTAATTGGTATATTCCAAATAGCCAGTGCGCAAACAGATGTACATGCTACAGGTACCTTAACGAATACCAATGGTGCCGCCATTAAT
>JAWWDX010000001.1:0-60808 GCA_033719695.1 Putridiphycobacter sp. | reverse complement strand
GGCACCATGAGTTTAACATGGGATCCCTATGATGTGGCATTGAATTGTAATGGTCTTACCTATCAAGTTTATAGAAGCTTAGACAGTGTGTTTTCGTATAGTGAATGTTGTGACACAGGTCTGATTGCCGCCATGGGATACGAATTAATTGGTACGACCACAAATGCGTTTTTTACCGACCAAGGCCCCTTAGCTGTTGGCAATAAGTATTGCTATATAGTAACAGCTAAATTACTGAACGGTGTTGAAAGTTGTATTTCAAATCAGGTATGTGAAGAGCTTGAATTTGTCATACCTGTTTTAACAAATGTTTCTGTTATCGAAACCAGTACTATAACTGGTAAAGACTCTATCTATTGGTCATGGCCAAAAGAACTGAACCTTAATACTTTTGCAGGTCCATACCATTATGAATTGTACAGAAATAATGATTTCAACGTGAATACAAACACCTTGATTTATACTTCAGCAAGTAACACTGATATTACTTTGGTGGATTCTTTTTATTTGGACGAGAATTTAAATACAGCAGAACAAGCTTATAATTATCAAGTGCAGTTGTATAGCAATGATGTCTTAATAGGTACAAGTACCAATGCTAGTTCTATTTGGCTGTCGTCGGTTCCAAACGACAATCAACTAACACTCAATTGGACAGAAAATGTTCCATGGATAAATTCATATTATCGCATTTTTAAAGAAATCCCAACTGGTTCTGGGAACTTTATCTTTCTGGATTCAACTATGCAAACAACTTATACTGATACAGGTCTTGTCAATTTAAACAGTTATTGTTATAAGATTCAGTCGGTTGGAGCTTACGCCCAAACTGGCATTAGAACACCTTTATTAAATTGGTCTCAAGAGCATTGTAATGAGCCTTACGATTTTACACCACCTTGCCCACCAACAGCTTTTATAGCTGGTGATTGTGATTTGGAAGAAACCTATATTTCATGGACAAACCCTAATAATTCCTGTACAGATGACGTGGTAAAATATAATCTGTATTTTGCGCCATTTTTAGGTGATTCGCTGGAGTTCTTAGCGGAAATAGGGAGCGATTTAGACACTTTTTATATTCATAGAGATCGCGGCAGCATTGCCGGTTGTTATTATGTCACTGCGGTCGATTCTCTCCCATACAATAATGAAAGTATGCCATCAAACGTGGTTTGTATTGACAATTGTGATGGCTATTATGTGTTGCCGAATGTATTTACCCCGAATGGCAACAATATAAACGATCTATACCATCCATTATTACCATATAAATTTGTAGAAAGCATAAACATTAATATATTCAATAGATATGGTGGCTTGGTACATAACAATACAGATCCAATGATTAATTGGGATGGCACTTATTTAAATACAGGCAAGCCTGTTTCAGATGGGGTTTATTTCTATACTTGTCTAGTTAATGTCATTAAACTAGAGGGTATTCAAACCATTGAATTAAACGGTACCATTACAATTTTAAATTCAAAATAGATGTTTACAGGAATTATTGAAGGTTTAGGAAAAGTTCATTCAATTGAAAGGGAAGGTACAAATGTGCACTTTACACTTGCATGTCCATTTACACAAGAACTTAAAGTAGATCAAAGCTTGGCCCACAATGGTTGTTGTTTAACAGTGGTGGCTATTAATGGTGACGAATATACAGTTACCGCCATTGATGAATCTTTAAAGCGCACCAATTTAGGTCACTGGAAAGTAAATGACGACATTAATCTTGAGCGTTGCATGCAAATGAACGGTCGACTTGATGGACATATTGTCCAAGGGCATGTTGATACCATTGGAACATGTACTGATATTATTAGGCACGACGGCTCTACGGAATTTGTGTTCGCATACAATTATGATGATGTTACCGTTCCCAAAGGCAGTATTACAGTTAATGGTGTAAGCTTAACTGTAGTGCAGTCAGAAAATAATTTATTTTCAGTTCATATCATACCTTATACCATAGAACATACTAATTTTAAAAATTTAGAAATAGGCGACAAAGTGAACTTGGAGTTTGACATTATAGGAAAATATGTCAAAAGAATGATGGCTAAATAAAAGTTATGAGCGAATCGGAGAGAATATTTTGGATTAAGAATGGTGAAATTTCCCAATCGGGCACATTAATTTTAAAAGACATTAATGTTGAATTACATCCTGGAGAATTCGTTTATTTAATTGGCAGAACAGGGAGTGGTAAAAGTAGCTTCTTGAAAACACTGTATGGCGAGCTGACCTTAACCGCTGGAAGTGGTGCCGTAGGGAATTTTGATTTAGCGAAACATACCAGGAAGCAGGTTCCCTTTTTAAGACGTGAATTGGGAGTGGTTTTCCAAGACTTTCAGTTACTTACCGACAGGTCAGTCTATAAGAACTTGGAGTTTGTAATGCGTGCCACAGGTTGGAAAAAAAAGGCAGACATAAAAAAAAGGGCGGAAGAAGTAATGGCGCTCGTGCAGTTAGATAACAAATTACATGTTATGCCTCATCAATTGTCTGGTGGAGAACAGCAACGGGTTGCCATTGCAAGAGCCCTATTAAATCATCCTAAATTTATTTTGGCAGATGAACCTACTGGAAATTTAGACCCAGAAACTTCACAGGAAATAATGGCTGTACTAAAAGCTATTGCGAAAGAGGGAACAGCTGTTTTAATGGCAACACACGATTTAACAATCATGGAGCAATTTCCATCTAAAACCTTTAAAGTGGCCAATCAAACCGTGTCAGAGGTTAACCCAATTAATGAATTTGATCCATTTAAAACGGTAGAATTTAACTAGAGCATGCAGTTTAAAGATGTTGTTGGTCAAGAAAAAATAAAGGCGGTTTTAGTCAAGGAGGCGAAAAACGAACGCATCAGTCATGCACAGATGTTTTTAGGTGAAGAAGGTTGTGGGAAATTACCCATAGCTATGGCATTTGCACAATATCTTTTATGTGAAAATCCTAGTAAAAATGATTCCTGTGGCAGTTGCACAGCTTGCAGTAAAGTTAATCACTTGACACATCCTGATGTGCACTTTGTATACCCCGTTGTCAAGTCCGCAACCGATAAAGTTTCTGTGGCTGATGATAGGAGAGAGCAATGGAATAGATTCATACTGCAAAACCCTTATTGCAGTTTGAATATGTGGCAGGAATACACGGGAGAAATGAGTAAAAACGCCCAAATTGGAGTGCAGGAAAGTCGCAGTATTCTAAAAAAATTATCTCTGAAATCGTATAGTGGCAAATTTAAAATTATGATTGTCTGGCTACCGGAGAAAATGAATAATAGCGCTGCTAATAAACTTCTTAAAATTCTTGAAGAACCACCGGAAAACACCTTGTTTTTTCTTGTTTGCGAAGAAGTGGATGTTATTTTACCAACAATCATTTCAAGAACACAAATCATAAAAATTCCGAATTTAAAAACAGAAGAAGTTAAAAATCATTTGATAAAAAATGTTGGTGTTGATAAAGAGGCGGCTCAATCTTGGGCCAGCTTAACGCAAGGAAACTTGGTAGAAGCATTAAACATGACAAATGCTGACGCCATGGACAGTAGCTATTTTGAAAGTTTTGTAAAACTCATGCGCGCCGCATATGCTATTGATGCAATTGCCCTAATGGATATTAGCGAAACACTGGCTCAATACGACCGCGAAAATCAGAAGAACTTTCTTAAATATGGCCTCCACATGTTTCGAGAAAGTTTAATTTATAATTATTTGGGAGCGTCAAAAGTAAACGTGAAGAATGATGAAAAAGCATTTCTAGATAAATTTGCGCGCTTCATCAACAATCAAAATATCACGGCATTGATTAACGAATTCGATCAATCTATCTACCATATTGATAGAAATGCAAATGCAAAATTGTTGTTTTCTGATTTAGTGATAAAGCTCACAAAACTGATCAAAAAGGGTGTATAAATTAGTATTATTCATATCGCTTGTATTCATTATCCAATCATGTAGAAAAGATGCGATTACACTTAGTAAGCACCCAAGCCAGCAGTTTATCATTATTGGCCATGCCTATGGGAATCCAGTCGATTATGAATTAAGTCTTTACAAAGAACTACCTGCTTTTATTAAAACGCTCAACCTTTTTGTAAATCCTGTTACGTATGTTTTTACAGGGGATGTGGTTGCGAAACCAACCGCTGAAAATTGGGAAAACATTTTAATTCAATTCGATAGTCTAAATATCAATGATTACTGGATTGCTCCAGGAAACCACGATTTAGGTTCAAACTACTTTCAAGAGAATATTCAAACAAACATATACTTTGCAGAGCGAATTGATAGTAATTTGTTTTTTGTACTCAACACAAATTTTTCGGGTTGGACTATTGATCAATCACAAATTGATTTATTGTATTCAGAGCTCAGCGATTTGAGTGGAATTAATAATATTTTTGTATTCACGCATCAAGTGTGGTGGGCCAATCCTAAAGACGCTGTGTATGATATAGACTCTATTAGAACCAATTCAACAAATTTAATAGAAGGCAGCCACAGTTTCTGGACGGATGCTTTTCCAATGTTTCAATCGGCAAACTTGCCAACCTACTTTTTTGCTGGCGACGTAGGTTGTTGGGATTTTATACCTGCCTATGTTGAAAACAAACACGATAACTTTCACTTTTATGCTAGTGGCGTGGGAGGTGGATTGGAAGACAATGTCTTATATTTGAAAATAGGGGAATCAGAGCAAGTAGAAATAGAAAGGATTAGTTTCTAAATTCATACAAATTGAAGAAAGCTAAGGAAAAAATATTTCATCTGAGAATAAAACAGTTTCGCACAATATTCATTAACTTTACAAGCTAAACTTTTAATTATGGGATGCCAAAGCTGCGGAAATAGTAATGGTGTGCCTCGTGGATGTAAAAGTAACGGAACCTGTACTTCAGGGGGTTGTAGTAAATTACCTGTGTTTAACTGGTTGGCAGACATTGAATTGCCAAATGGTCAAAGCGCTTACGATATAGTTGAAATAAGATTTAAAAACGGTCGAAAATCGTTTTTTAGAAATGCAGATAGCCTCAGTCTACAAGTTGGTGACGCTGTAGTAGTAGAAGCAGACCAAGGTGTAGATGTTGGTGTAGTTTCTGTAGAAGGTGAATTAGCAAGGATTCAGGTCCGCAAGAAAGCACCAAATCTTAAATCGCACGAAGCACATAAAATTATTAGAAAAGCGAACACAACGGATATAGACCGTTGGGTTGCTGCGAGAGATAAAGAAAATGATACCATGTATCAAGCCCGGGTTGCTGCTTCAGCATTAGGCCTTGATATGAAAATATCTGATGTAGAATATCAAGGAGATGGCACAAAAGCTATTTTCTATTATACAGCAGATGAAAGGGTTGATTTTAGACAATTAATTAGAGATCTTGCTGAAAAGTTTTCAGTGAAGATTGAAATGAAACAAATTGGGGCACGTCAAGAAGCGGCCCGCCTAGGCGGAATTGGTTCGTGTGGACGAGAACTATGTTGTACCACATGGTTGACAGATTTTAGATCGGTTTCGACTGCATCTGCAAGGTATCAGCAATTATCTTTGAATCAGGCCAAATTAGCCGGTCAATGCGGGAAATTAAAGTGTTGTTTAAATTATG
Source organism: Putridiphycobacter sp. (assembly GCA_033719695.1). Classification (GTDB taxonomy): domain Bacteria; phylum Bacteroidota; class Bacteroidia; order Flavobacteriales_D; family Crocinitomicaceae; genus Putridiphycobacter. The sequence goes on along the minus strand of JAWWDX010000001.1, from coordinate 55,182 downwards.
AACTCGACACTTACATTGAGGCATTGAAGGCATTTCCTCGAAATGACATCAAATTAAAAACTAAAAAAGGACGAGCGTTTCACGTTAAGACAGATGTTTTTAAAGGCACCATGTGGTATTTGTATGAAGCTAATTCTGAAGGCGCTTCTTTAGGATTTGTACCCTTAAAGATTGATCGCGTCCATGAAGTTATTGCCATGAACAAGCGAGGAGAAGAGCCAGTAGACTTAAAAGAGTTCATTGTCCTTGAACCTGTGAAGGAACCGGATTATACCAATGTTGTAGGCCAGGATAGTTTGAATAGATTTGAACACGTCTTTAAACGTAAAAAGAAGAAAAGAACAAATAAGAATCGTCAAAATAAAACGGGAGGTAATTCAAACGCACCAAGGAACAAATCAGAAAACGCGAACCGTCCCACAAAGAAAGCGGCAAATAGTGGCCAAAAACGACCAGTAAAAAAGAAGGTAAATAATTCAAATTCGGGTGGTAACCAAGGTCAAGACGTCAAAAAAGGAACTAATCCTAACCAAAAGAAAAAACGGCCGTTTAAGAAAAGACCCAACACAAAACCTAAATCAGATAATAATTCAACACAAAACAGCAAGCCTAAACCAAATGAGAAAAAGGGTTAGTTATATCACTGTATTATGTTTGATAGCTGGTTTAACCAGTTGTGATGACGCCATGATTTACGAAAAAAATGTTGGTTTTGAAAATAATACTTGGGTTTATGAAGATCCAAAAACATTTTCTTTTGAGATTACTGATTCATTGTTGCCAGTAAAACTGTCTATAAATTTAAGAACGACGACAAATTACCCTTATAGTAATATCTACATGTTTCTGCATAGTAATTATCCTAATGGTTATCATGATATTGATACCTTAGAGTTCTTTTTAGCAGACCCAAGAGGTAATTGGCTCGGTGATAATTCTGGAACCGTTGTAGAAAACAGGGCTGTTATATCAAAAGGTGTATTCCCAACAACGGGAACCTATCACTTTATGATTGAACAAGCTATGCGAAACGATAGCTTACCAGAGATAATTGACTTAGGATTAAGGGTTGAAGTACTATCAGAAAACGATTAAAGCATTAATTTCAACTATTTCCCTCCCTTCTATAAATCGCCTTTATTTATCGATAAAGAGTATAAATAGCCCTATTCGACGTTATAGAATGAAAAAAGTTGCTTACATTTAGGAATTACTATAATTATTAACAAATTTTAAGAACATGAAAAGAAAATTACTTTCACTGTGTTTATTGTTTGCAGCGTTTGTTCAGACAAATAGCTTCGCACAATATACATACAGTGTTACCCAGGTCGTTGACGGGGGTAATCCAGGTGGTATTAACACCGACACAGACGCTGGTACAACAGGCTGGACGCAAGTGATTGCTGGCAGTGCCACAGCAAACTCTTGGTCAGCACCCATTGCATTGCCATTTGCATTTGATTTTTATGGTACTGCGGTAACGGACGTAATGATAAGCGGTAACGGGGTGGTTACGTTTACCACTACAGCTACTGCAATTCCAGCGGATGCAAACACCACATTACCAGCCACAGGAACTGCAAATATTCCAGATAATTCTATATTAGGATTTTGGGATTCTTACACTGCGGATGGTACAACAGGATCAAATGATGCCATATACTACAAAGTATTCGGTACAGCACCAAACCGTCAACTATGGTTTAAGTACTATTCATATGAGTACGGCGACAATGGTTCAGGTGGTGCACAATGCTCATTTGCTTATTGGGGTATAGCTATTGAAGAAACAACCAATAAAGTTTATGTTTGTGATTTTAATTATCATAGCTCAGGTGCAGGTCTTACAGCAACCATTGGTGTGCAAGAAAATAGTACTTCTGCAGTTGAGTTTGGAGCGGCTATGGAGCCTTTTGGTGCTGGTAGTACAGGAACACCAGACAATGATTACTATGAATTTACGCCAGTTTTATTAGTAAACGATAATGCCGCATTGGCTTCAATTGATGCGCCAGTATCGCCTCTAACTACAGGTGTTCAAAATGTGGATGTAACTATTGAAAATGCGGGTTTAAACACCCTTACTTCTGCAACAATTGACTGGACTGTAAATGGCACAGCACAAACTGCATATAGCTGGACGGGTTCATTGGCGCCAAATGCAACTGCAACAGTTACGTTGGGCACATATAATTTCTTGGCTGGCTCTTCAACAATTGAAGCGTGGACATCTGTGCCAAATGGGAATGCAGACGGCGATACAAGTAACGACACAATGGCTGTTACGCTTTGTACAAGTTTGTCTGGATCGTATACGGTAGGTGGTACAAGTCCTGACTATACAGACATTGTTTCTGCAGTTAACGATTTAAATTCTTGTGGGGTAAGTGGACCAGTGACATTTAATGTTGCTGCCGGAACCTATTCAGGCGCTGCCATTATTGGAGATGTGATTGGGTCGAGTGCGACAAATACCATTACTTTTAATGGAGCAGGTGCTGCAACGACCACAATGACTTATGATGGCTCAGGTACCGAGTACGCCACTTTAGCTTTAGATGGAACTGATTATGTTACTGTGAAGAACATGACTATTGAAAACACAGGTACATCAAATGCCTATGGTGTTCATTTTACAAATTCAGCTGACTTTAATACAGTTGACAGTTGTATTGTTTCAGTAGATAATACGGTAACCTCCTCATTAGTTGTGGCTATTCTTGCTTCGGGAAGTTTAACTTCGACTAGTACTACAGGAAACAATGCTAATAATACAACTATTAGTAATACAACTACCGTTGGTGGCTATTATGGTATTAGATTTTACGGAAATAGCACTGCAGCAGCAGATAATTCATTTAACACCGTTTCTAATTGTAATATTACTGATGCTTATTATTACGGAATATATTTTTACTATCAAGATTCACCAATCGCTGAAGGAAATACTGTGATATTAACTAGAAATACATCTTCGGGTTATGCACTGTACGTGAACTATGCAAAGCACCCAATTGTTACTAAAAATGATTTACACGGTGCTAGAACCTATGGTATTTATTTCAGTCAGGTGAATACATCTACTCAGAATTCAAATCAAAGAGGTTTGATAGCGAATAACATGGTTTCTTCACTTGGTTTTGCAGAAGGAATCTATTTAACTGCCGCAGATAGTATAGATATTTGGCACAACACAGTTTCGGCTGATAATGAAAATGCACTTTGGCTGTCAAGTTCAGCTAACGAATATGATGTTAGAAACAACATATTTGTAACAGCTACTGGACCAGAGGTTGTTGAGTTAGATGTAGCCCCAGGAGCAACAGATGTTATAGATTATAATGTATACTATCATGGAGCCGCTGGTGTTTTGGTTGACATTGTAGGAACTGATTACGTGGATATTCCAGCCTGGATAGTTGCTGATCCATTAAATAATGCAAACTCAGTATATGGTGACCCAACTTTTTTAGGAGCTATTGATTTACATTTAGGTGGTACAATCGCTGATGGCGCAGCAGTTGTAATAGCATCAATTGTAGATGATATTGATGGTGATTTACGAACGGCTACGCCAGATATAGGGGCAGATGAATATGTGCCTCCTACATGTTTTCAACCAAATATGTTAACAGCAACGGCTATTACAGCAACATCAGCTGATTTAGGTTGGACACCAACTGGTAGTGAAACAATGTGGGATTACGAATGGGGAACTTCAGGTTTTTCTCAAGGTTCTGGAACTTTAGTTTCTGGAACAACTTCTAATCCGTCAAATATTTCTGGTTTGACTCCAAATACAACATACGAGTTCTATGTTAGAGCTAATTGTGGAGCACCAGTTACAAGTACTTGGGCAGGACCTTTTTCATTTACGACTGCATGTGTTGCATTTGTAGCGCCATATACTGAGTCGTTTAATGTAACAGGTACACCTTCATGTTGGTCTCAAACAGCAACCTCAGGTGGGCCATGGGAATTTATCCAAGGTTGTGGGGTAAAAAATGCGTGTGGTACACCAAGCGATCACACTGGAAACGGGGGCTATTTTGCATGGATGGACCAATCAAGTACAGATTCAGAAGTATCGTTAGAAATGAATGATGTTGATGTTTCATCATTAACGACGCCTTATCTACAGTTTTATTATTCTGAGTGTGCAGGATCAAATATTGTGCTGCAAAACTTCCTGTATGTGGAAGCTTGGAACGGTACATCATGGGATACCATTACGACAATCAATCAATCGACAAATGGTTGGGAATTATTTGGGTTCGATATCAGCGCATATACATACAGTACAAGCTTAGTAAGAATAAGATTTAAAGCTGAATCAGGTGGCGACAGCTGGGATTACGAGGCTGATAACTTACTTGATGATATCTCAATTATTGAAGCCCCAACATGTTTTTTACCAACTGGGTTAAGTGCCTCAAATTTAACGTTCACGTCAGCAGAGCTAAGTTGGACAGCTAATACAGGAGAAACAGAATGGGCTATTGAATATGGACCAACAGGATTTACACCGGGCTCTGGTACTTTGATACCGACAACTACATCAAATCCATATAATTTAACTGGTTTAACTGCTAGCACAAATTACGATTTTTATATCAGAGGTATTTGTGGAATTGGTGACAGTAGTACCTGGTCTGGCCCAGGAACATTCTACACCGGTTACTGTACACCATCACCATCATCAGTTGATGGAAGTGGTATAACAAATGTGACTTTAGGAACAATTAACAACACTACTGGTTCAGAGCCAGGAAATTATGGTGATTATTCTGCTCTGTCAACAGATGTGATTCAAGGTGCTCCTGCGCAAGCCTTTTCAATTGAGTATTCTACTGGATATACATATGGAACAAAGATCTGGGTAGACTGGAATAATGATTTAGTCTTTGATGCTGGTGAAGAAGTGTATTTTGGGTTGTCTGCTTCAGCTAATCCAACAATATTGTCTGGAACATTTGCAATTCCTGCAACTGTAGCGCTTGGTTCTTATACTTTGAGAATTGGAGGAACAGATAATAATTCTGGGCCATCAGACGCATGTTACACTGGATCGTACGGATCATTTGAAGACTACACAATTAATGTTATTGCACCATGCTATGTGGCTGCAACAGATGTTCAAGTAGCATGTGATTCATATACATGGATTGATGGTATGACATATACTGCGGACAATAATACGGCAATTGATACTGTAGTGAGTAACGTTGCTGGTGTTTGTGACACTGTATACACTTTAGATTTAACAATCAATAGTTCTTCAACTGGAACAGATGTTCAAACAGCATGTGATTCGTACACTTGGATTGATGGTAACACGTATACCGCATCAAATAACACAGCTACATTTGTGTTAACAAATGCAGCTGGTTGCGATAGTACAGTGACCTTAGATTTAACAATCAACAATGCTGCTACAGGTACAGATGTTCAAGTAGCATGTGACTCTTATACATGGATTAACGGTTTAACTTATACTAATTCCAACAACACAGCTACTTATACCATAGCTGGTGGTGCCGCTAACGGATGTGATAGTATTGTTACTTTAGATTTAACAATCAATCATTCCAATACTGGCATAGCAGCTGTTTCAGCTTGTGAATCGTATACTTGGATTGATGGTGTGACATACACTTCTAGCACTAATGCACCAACGTTTACGTTAACGAATACTGCTGGATGTGATAGTGTAGTGACGTTATATTTAACAATTAACTCACCATCAGCAGGTACAGCTTCAATCACTGCGTGTGAATCATATACATGGATTGATGGTATAACTTATACAGCAAGTAACAACTCTGCTACATATACCTTAAATAATTCAAATGGATGTGATAGTGTAGTTACTTTGAATTTAACAATCAATAATGCCGTTACAAATACAATTACAGCTACTGAATGTGAATCTTATACATCAGCTGCAGGCAATACATACACAAGTACAGGAATGTATACTGAAATGTTTACAGCAGCGAATGGATGCGATAGTATCTTAACGCTTGATTTAACTATCACAAATGCAAATTACACCGTTTCTGTGTCGAGTGGTATTCACTTAACATCTAACCAGCCAGGTGCAACGTACCAGTGGATAGATTGTACAAACGGTAATACACCAATTGCTGGTGCAACTAACCAAGTGTACATTGCAACGGCAAATGGAGATTATGCTTGTGAGGTTACATATCAAAACTGTACAGGAACTAGTACATGTGTAACGGTTAATACAGTTGGAGTTGAAGACGCTACTGCATCATTTGCGTCTGTGTATCCAAATCCAGTAAATGATTTATTAACAATCACATTGTCAGACAAAGCAAATGCTCAGTTTGAGTTAATAGACATACATGGTAAAATTGTAATCAGTGCAAACACGATTACAAGTGGACAAAAAGTTGACTTCAGTAACTTAGAAAGTGGAATCTACTTTGTAAGACTAATTGCTGACAACAATACAATGATTAAGAGAGTAGTGAAGCACTAATTCTTAATTAGTTTAAATACTGAACCCCCGCTAATACTAGCGGGGGTTTTTAGTTTTTAGTTGAATGATTTAAAGTACAAACAGAGAAACATTTTCCTTTTAAAAAGATATAGATTACATGGTTCAGTGTAATTCATTACCGTCATTGTCACGGAGGATATTTATATATGAATCATCCTAACTCTTGAATAAGGTCCTAATGAATGTCGAATAAACTCGATTAATACGCCATCAGCATATGATACACAATTTCTGTTAATCGTAACTGTTCATCAAAATGCCCTTTTTGTGCTTCAATGTTGAGGTAATCAATCCCATTAATACCGCAGTAAACCGACAGTGAACCGTCATTTACAAAACGAACATTATCTTGTAATATCACATTCACATCCGCTGCTTTTAAATGGTTAAAAAAGTCGATTGATGTCGTGTACACAAAATCATCAGCATCCCATTTGTCACTTATGTAAATATCAGCAGTGTTTTTGGCTTCATCTCCACCAGGTAAGTAACTTTTAATGGTATATTCAACATCAGTATTGTTGTGCATGGTTACAATGGTTTTAAAGGGCTTAATGAGGCTTAAAATTGTGTTTGCTAGCTTTGCTGCTTCATTATTTGCTTTAAAAGTAATAAGTCGCCACGGTTCAATGGTTTTTCTTCTACCTTTTTTCGTATAAATTCGGTTGGGATCAACCGAAAATTCACGTTTTCCTACATTGTAAAACACGCGTCTTGTCAATTGGTGGTGTAAGTATGCAAAATTTATAGCATGACCGTATCCAAAGGCTTTAGAAACATCAATGCTGGTTTGTTCATCTTCGTGCATATTAAAAAACAGCACATTCGACTGAGGAGCATTAAACATTTTTATTAGTTGAACAGTAGAATCGCCGAGTTGAATAGGAGTGGTTTGTGCCATGACTATTGTTGAGGTTAGATATAATGACAATACAAGCAGTTTCATAATGAATTTGAATCTACCCAAAGATAGCATTTACAAAAAAACCCTCAATGCAACAGCAAAGAGGGTTTTAATTAATTTAGTATCTAGTAGCGCAGCGATCTAAAATCTAATAGCGCTAGCGGTCTAGTATCTATAGTGTTCTGGCTTGTATGGTCCTTCAACTTTCACACCAATATAGTCAGCTTGATCTTTTGTTAATTCAGTTAACTCAACACCAATTTTCGCTAAGTGTAATTTTGCTACCTTTTCATCTAAATGCTTTGGCAACATATATACGTCGTTTTCGTATTTATCAGCGTTATTCCATAATTCAATTTGCGCCAACGTTTGGTTTGCAAAAGAGTTTGACATTACGAATGATGGGTGTCCAGTTGCACAACCTAAGTTCACTAAACGTCCTTCTGCCAATAAAATAATGTCTTTTCCATTTACATTATACAAATCAACTTGTGGCTTAATTTCAGATTTTGTATGTCCGTGGTTTTTATTTAACCAAGCGACATCAATTTCGTTATCGAAGTGACCTATATTACAAACAATAGTTTTGTCTTTCATGGCCTCAAAATGACGACCAACAATGATATCTTTATTACCTGTAGTTGTTACCACAATATCAGCTTCAGTTAAAGCATTTTCCAATTTTTTAACTGCAAACCCGTCCATTGCTGCTTGCAATGCACAAATTGGATCAATTTCAGTAACAATTACTCTTGCACCTGCACCTCTTAATGAAGCAGCAGAACCTTTACCAACATCACCATATCCACAAACAACAGCAACTTTTCCTGCCATCATTGTATCAGTTGCTCTTCTAATAGAATCAACTAAAGATTCTTTACAACCGTATTTGTTATCAAATTTAGATTTAGTAACAGAATCGTTAACGTTAATTGCAGGCATTACTAATGTGCCATTCTTTTTTCTTTCGTATAATCTGTGAACACCAGTTGTAGTTTCTTCAGATAAGCCCTTAATATCTTTTGTTAACTCAGGAAAACGATCGAATACCATATTGGTTAAATCACCGCCATCATCTAAAATCATATTTAATGGCTTTCCACCTTCAAACGCAAATAAAGTTTGCTCGATACACCAGTCAAACTCTTCTTCATTCATACCTTTCCAAGCAAAAACCGGAACACCTGTAGCCGCAATGGCAGCAGCAGCTTGATCTTGCGTTGAAAATATATTACATGAAGACCAAGTAACTTCTGCACCTAGTGCTGTTAATGTTTCAATTAATACAGCTGTTTGGATGGTCATGTGTAAACAACCAGCAATTCTAGCACCTGCTAAAGGCTTAGACTCGCCAAACTCTTCTCTTAACGACATTAAACCAGGCATTTCTGCTTCTGCTAATCTAATCTCTTTTCTTCCCCACTCAGCTAGGCTAATATCCTTAACTTTGTACTGTACTTTTTCTTGTGTATTACTCATTTGTTATAAAATTTCTTATAATTACGGTGCAAAAGTACGAAAGAAGTTTCAAATAAAAGAATTATTGATTTTGAAAGCGCTACATTTTGCTTTGAAATCTGATAAATCAACGAGATAATGTGAGATAGATGAACTATTGGATTGAGGATATTGAACATTCAGATACAGTTACCATTAAATTACTGCATTACCACAGCAATGGTGACAGACCGATTGATACATCTTTTTTTAATCATGTTGAGCTTGAAAAATATAATCAGTATAAATCGAAAAAACGGCAGTTAGAATTTTACTACACAAGGGTTTTATGGCAAGCTTTTAATCACCCCGATAACATTACCTATCGCTCAACAGGAAAGCCAACGCTTGAAAAAGGATTTTTAAGCATTTCTCACTCACACAAAGCTATTGCGATTGCCTATTCGCCAACGATTGAATTAGGTATTGACATAGAACCAATATCCAAGAAAATTGCGAGGGTTAAGCATAAGTTTATGAGGACAGAAGAAAGGTTTGAATCCCTTGAAGACTTAACAAAAGCTTGGTGCATTAAAGAAGCGGTTTATAAATTAATGGATATGGATGATGTCTTTTTTATGGACGACATATATTTAGATACAGTTGAACCAAATAATTCAGCGCATATAAAAGTTGAAGGCATTGATGTTCAGCCCCACTTTATAGTTCGAAAGCTCAAGCACGACATGATGATGGCTTGGGCCTACATTAACAATAGCAAAATTAGCCTTTAACAATTCTTGCTTTTGGCATAATCAATTCATGTAAAATCTCCAGTTTTGGGTGGAAAGATTCCGCAAACACAATGTGCTGGCATTTCGTCAAACTTTCTGAAATACGCACAATGTCTGTATGAAAGTCTTTTCGAATAATAAAGTCTGCTTTATAAACACAAAAGGTTTGACATAGATTAACGTTGATACAATTCAAAAAATACAATTTGCTGAAACGTTTTACAGTACTGATCAAAATGTCTACGCCAAAGTAGATTTCATCTTTTTGGTGTTCAATCATTTTTTCTTCATAGGCGGCATAGACCCTTAAATCTGTCTTGTACTTGATGTATGATAAAAATGCTTCTTCAAGGGCTAATGCTTCAGCCTTATCTTTAACTAATATAATCGCTCTAGGGGCATCTTCTTCGGCCTTAAACTGCAATTTATGCAACACCGTAAGTATCAAAGCGGTCCTTTTACCGCAGCCTTTCGGGCCAATGCCAAATAAATCAACACCCTGTTTCATAAGTGGAAAAAAATTGGCTTGAAAATCATTCGGAGTTTGAATGCCTTTTTCGGTCATTACCGCTAATAATTCAGGATTTAATTTTTTGAATGACATAACAGTTTAAGTAAAGGTTTTTGCAAAGGTATCATTATGCCTTTAAAAACAGAGACAATAAAGAATAGTATTATCTTTACAGGCACATGAAAGCGATTCTAGATTTATTTCAAAACGGCGAAAAAAAGTTGGCTATTCTTATAGACCCTGAAAAAATGCATTCAGAAGCAACACTATTGCCGATAGTTAAAAAGCTAAATATTGTAAATCCACAGTTAATTTTTGTGGGTGGCAGTACTGTTTCTGAATCTGATTTGGATGCATGTATGGGTATATTAAAGAGACATACTAAAATACCGCTTGTTATTTTTCCAGGGTCACAAACGCAGGTTAGTAAACATGCGGAAGCCATTTTATTTTTATCATTGATTTCAGGTCGTAACCCCGATTATTTAATTGGGCACCAAGTAGAATCAGCCCATAGAATCAAAGAAATTGGATTAGAAGCGATTCCAACAGGCTACTTACTAATAGATGGTGAAAAAAACTCGTCAGTGGCCTATGTCAGTCAAACTACACCTATACCCAACGATCAAATAAACATTGCTGTTCAAACAGCTATTGCTGGTGAAATGTTAGGTTTAAGAACTATTTTTATGGATGCTGGTAGCGGGGCTAGAAAAGCAATTTCACCTCAAATGATTGCCGCTGTAAAATCAAATATAGCTGTACCACTCATTGTAGGTGGTGGCATCACAACGATTGAAGGCGTTGAAATGGCATATCAAGCAGGAGCGGACATTGTAGTGATAGGAAACAAAATAGAAGAGGATGTTGATTTCATACTCGATTTAAAAAATGTATTAAACGCTAGTGCAGCAAAAGATGTTTAAGTGAAATGACCATCAAAAAAGCCCCGACATATATTGCCGAGGCTCTTTACCTAACTATCTAATTATGAAAAAATTCTTGATGGTTTACTGAATTTCAATAAGCTTAGCTGGTTTTGGCTTAGCCTCTTCTTTTTTTGCAATGGTTATGGTTAAAATACCATCAAAGTAGTTTGCTGTTATTTGATCTGTGTCAGCCGTTTCTGGTAGTGTAAATTCGCGTTTGAATGATGAAAAACTGAATTCTTTGCGTGTATACTGTGTGCCAGTTTCCTCATGTTCTGACTTCATTTCAGCCGAGATGCTTAAAACATCATCTTCTAAATTAATTTTGAAGTCTTCCTTCTTCATACCTGGCGAAGCCATTTCTACCAAATAGTTATTTTCAGTCTCCTTAATATTGACTGCCGGAACAGTAATACCTCTTTGAGCGCTCGTTTGAGGCGTTAAATAGTTACTTTCGAATAAATCATTCCATACTGATGGAAAAAATGGATTTCTTTTTTTTGTGAGTGTCATGGTAATATCGTTTTTAGTTAAACATTTACGAATCATCTATACACAAAATCGGTACCATTGCAATTATTCTGAAAAGATAACAGTTTTTGCTTATTTTTAATGTCAAAATGACATTAGTTGAGCCCCAAATGAGCCAAAATGGCAGTTTATCAGTATTGAAACTTCATCCTTTTAGAAGTGCTGTACAGAACAAAGTTTTAATTTCAAGTAGTTAGGAAACCCAATGGGAAAGACTTAAATTTGCTTCAAACTTTTAGGATGAAAGGATTGAAATTACTAGCTATTTTATTGATTGCCGGCGTGGCAATTTCTGGATGTCAGAAAATTGAAAATTATGATCAATTAAGTCGTTTGATTGATAAAGAATGGCGTTTAGTGAGTATTACAAAAAATGGTACAGAGCTAGCTGATAGTTGTCAATTAGATAATACCATTGTGTTTAGCACCAATGGGGAAATTACAACTGATTTTGGTGCAGTGAGCTGTGAAGAAGAACTGAGTTTTCAAGATTGGAAATTTCAAAAGGAATATGCTCAAATAAGGTTCAAAGGGAGGACAAAGGGAGATGGTTTTAGCTTTGCAAGCTATATAGAACAAAGAGAAATATTAGAATTAACGGAAAAAGCATTGGTTTTAAAAGAAACATACCCTAACGGAGGACAAGAAATGCCAAGGGTATTCACCTACCAAGTTCAATAAAGAAAGAAAACAACTGTACTGGTCTACTAAATTTATAATCAGTGAATTATTATTGTTTTTGGCCAGTCCCTTTATTTAAGTATACATCTCCAGAAGTAGTATAGGAAATTTGGCCATCAACAATGCTTCCCGATCCGCTAGCATAATAAGGTCCACTCACTTGTTGTGAAGGCATTGAAAAGCTGTTGCCTGATAAAATTACCATGTATGTTGCACCATCATTCCACAAGTTTTTAAAATACAATGTGTCGCTAATTGTATTATTGAAATCAATTTGTAACGAATAATTTTGAATTTCATAAAAGGCGCCGTCGAGAAAAGCCGAATCCATTATAAGATAACTTCCAACATATTTGGTCCGCACATCAGGCGTTAAGTCAGTATAATCACAAGAGCCATCATCTTTTTTTGCAAGTGGATCAAAATTATTAGCAGCAGGATAGGTGCAGCCTTCTTTTTTACAAGCCGTTATAATAGCAGAGCTTAATAATAAAAACGCCGTAATTAATATGGTTTTAACTGTTTTTTGCATGCTTGAGATCTGAATGTAATGAGCCATAATTACTGCTTTATTATCTGAAAATTGAAAAGTTCAATGAAGTCACTAACAACGACATGATAAATTCCTGGCGACAGTAAACTCAGGTCAACAGGAAAGGTGTACTGTTTATGCACCATTTTTCCAAATGAATCATAAATGGCTACAAATTCAATAGCATTCATAGTGGAAAATAGCGGGCCCCTAGTTGGGTTAGGGAAGAGTTGAATACTTGTGTTTTCATATGACAGTATACCAACTAAATCTGCTACGCCAATGGTTACTTGATCGTTTATTGGACAACCTAAACTATCAAACCCATCAATTGAAATATAGTGGATACCAAGCCCTAAATTAGCTGCTAAAAGCGTTATACTCGAATCTATATCACCTGTACTCCACGTCCAATCATGAATACCTCCAGGGACTGTTAGAGCAATAGAGTCGTTGATATCGATAATGGTATCATTAGCAAGTGTTATGTCTGCAGTTGAAACATAAACATTTGCAGGGAACTTACCCGAAGTACACGTTCCATAAGAACTATTTTCAAAATGATATTGAAAATCGCAATTTAGGTCTCGAGGATAATAACTGTTTGTAAAATTATGCCCGATTCCACTGCCTGTAAAAATGCTTAATTCATTATTTGTTCGTGTTTTCGGAGTAGACATAGATAAGTACCCCAATTTATCCTGTGAGTTGGTCATTTGAAAATAGAAACCAATGGTGTCGTCTGCAAAAACTGAAAAAGTAGGTATGTCAAAATAAGTCAAACTTAAACTATCCGAAACGTTGGCAGTGCTATTTGTTAGTAATGTCCAACTGGTAGGGTTATTTTCATGTCCTAAATAACTTCCTACTTTGTAAAAAATATCAACACTTTGTATCCCTGTATTTAGTATTTTTAAGCCAATGCTGTCTATAAATAAATCTATGTGCGGCATAATGTTTAACATAGCACCATTGAAATTTATATTAGCGTTTTGAGTGGTGTAAAGGTTGGAATTGTAATATAGTGGTCCCCTCACGGATTCAACATACCAAGTCTGGTTGGTTGATAAAATAGGACTTTGAAAGACATTTCCAAAGTGAAACGGAATAGTGTCAGCTATGCTCAGGTACCAAAACGTACTATCGCCTGTAATAGCGGGCAAGGCCAAAATACCCATGCCAGGTTCACATAACGTGTCGTTTAGTATTATGGGCTGGGGTCTGCCACTAGTTGTTGTATAAAAAGACAGTGTATCGTTAAAATTTGACGTGTCATTAACAGCAGTTGTGGAGGCAAAAACATGATAGGTTCCAGCATCAAATGTATTGATAAACAAGTCTATGGTGTCTAGCTCACATGATGAAATTGGGCTAAAGAATAATGATTGACTGTTAACCGTATTTGTACTTATATTTTGTACAGAAATAGTTAATACCCCATCTAAACTATCTAAAGTGCCATGGTTTGCTATAATAGCCTTTACTTGAGCAGTAGAATCGCCACATTCAGAAGGAAAGTTAGTAAGAATTGAATGGAGGCTATAGTCTGTAAAATTGGGTGACGTATATAAATAATTTAGTATGTCAACTGCCTTGACGCGCTCATTTAATAAGGCATGAGCACTATCGTTTAAATGAACACCATCACCTGAGTTAAAACTTGGATTTATAGTGTAGTTTGGTTCGGCTATACTAGTCCAAAAATCAATGGTGAATGGACTAAAGATTGATTGTATAGAGTCTTTTAATTTATTTTGCAGAATCAGTTTATTTGTATCAGAAAAATTTCTAGGTTGGGTGGTGCAAATCCATATAGGAACCCCATATTGATTAGATAATTGAAAAACACTATCAAGGTTGAACATTTGCTCAGTGTAATTATAGCCTGCACTTACATCATTTGACGGCATATTAACAATAATTGCATCAGGATTGTAGGAGAGTGCCGCGGTGATATTTTTGTTTGTGTCAGGAGCTGGCCGATTAGTTGGTTGTGCAAATCCAGTTGGCATTATTTTATAGGTATTATAGCCACCAACGGCTAAATTAATCACTTCATTGTCGGGGTTTATACTTTCCAAATAATTTCTGTACCTATTAACCCAAGCACTGTCAGAATTAGAAACACCTGCCCCGGCAGCAGTGGAAGATCCTAAGACTACAATTTTGTAGGAATCTAGTTGAGCACAAGGATTAGTTTGACTAATTACCAGCGACTGCTGAAAGACGACTGTCAAAACTATACTTTTTAAAAATACACTAGCTAATCTTTTCATTATTATTTTCTTAAATGCGAGTTCCTTCTCCTATATGCCTCAAATCGCCATACGCTGTTTCATAAGTTAATTTTCCAAAGTCAAAAGTACCTTCACCAGTTACGGTGGTATTCTGGTCATATGCTTGTTCGGGAATAGTAAAAGTAAATTTAGATTTGGTAGCTACCAAGGTTTTACCATAATCCCACATATTATCAAGTTGAATGGAGTCTTCGGAAGATAAAAAAGAAATTTTAAGTGAATATGTTTTTGATTCGGTTTCAACACCATTTACAAACAGAAACTCTTTAATTAAATATGTGCCTTCATATTTAATAATACATGTGCCATCATCTTCTATGGCGTCACTTTTATAATTCGCCGCCAAAGGATTTGTGCAGCCAACTTCTGTTTTCTTGCATCCAAAAATGAACATAGCAAAAATTAGAAAATAGATATTTTTTATAAACATGGACAACTTTTTTCAACTTTTGAAATTAGCAAATAATATTTAGTTATCTTATAATAAAGGGATTATTTTCCGTCGGATTGTTTGTTCCATAGTATATTAAAATATCATCTTCGTATTTTCTCATTATCTTCGTCAAAAAAAACCATGTTACAGTCTATGACGGGTTTTGGTAAAAGCGTGAAACCATACCAAAACAAAACAATATCAGTTGAATTGAAGTCGTTGAATTCTAAGAATCTCGACTTATTTGTCAAGATGCCAAACGCATATAAAGCGCGTGAAATTGAATTGAGAAAACGAATTGGCGATCAGTTAGTGCGCGGTAAAGTAGAATGTATTATTCAGGTAGAGTCTGCAGGTGATGCTAGTACCAATCAACTTAATAAAGCTATCGTAAAGAACTATTATCATCAATTAACGGATTTAAAAAATGAGTTTAACTTACCAGATACTGATCTACTACAGATTATTACAAAAATGCCAGATGTGTTTACGTCAAACAATGAGGCGCTAGAAGATGGTGAATGGACCGTAGTGTTAGAGACGGTTGACAGCGCCATTCAGCATTTGATTGAGTTTAGAAATCAAGAAGGGCAACAATTAACGGATGAGTTTAACATGCGAATTGAGAATATTGAAACTGCTTTTAACCAAGTACCAAAATACGAAGGAGCTAGAATAGAAGGAATAAAAGAAAGAATAGAATCGAATTTAGAAGAGTTTGTTGGCATGGCCAAAGTAGATAAAAACCGATTTGAGCAAGAATTAATATACTATATTGAAAAGATTGATATTGCGGAAGAAAAGTTAAGACTGTCAGGCCATTTAAATTATTTTCGTGAAATTTTGGCGGAGCCAAGGTCACAAGGTAAAAAATTAGGTTTTATCGTTCAAGAAATTGGGCGAGAGATAAACACTTTAGGATCTAAGTCGTACCATGCCGACATGCAGAAATTAGTAGTTGAAATGAAGGATGAGCTAGAGAAAATAAAGGAACAGATTTTAAACACTTTGTAAATGGCTATAACTGACACGGCAAGAAACGCACCTTTTTGGGGAGATTTAAAGGGAAAATGTATTATTTTTTCGGCACCAAGTGGCGCTGGAAAAACTACTATTGTTAGATATCTATTGCGCCAAATAGAGACCCTTAGTTTTTCCATTTCAGCAGCTAGTCGCGCACCGAGAGATCGAGAAGAAAACGGCATAGATTATCACTTTTTTTCTGTAGAAGCATTTAAGCAAAAGATTAAAAACAACGATTTTGTTGAGTGGGAAGAAGTGTACGCTAATAGTTTCTATGGCACATTAAAATCGGAAGTAATAAAAGCATGGGAACAGGGTAAAACAGTTGTTTTTGATGTTGATGCCATTGGAGGTATTACTTTAAAGAAAATTTTTGGTGACCGTGCCTTGTCAATTTTTATTAAGCCACCTTCGTTATTCGTTTTAGAGCAACGATTAAAAAATAGGAGAACAGAAACGCCTGAGCAAATTGAAATGAGACTTGATAAGGCAAATGAAGAATTGAGTCATGCCAATGCTTTCGACTATGTATTGCTAAACGATAATTTGGAAAAAGCCTGTGCCGAAGTAAAAGAATTAGTTAGTAAGTTTATAGAAAATGAGTGATGTTGTAACCAATTTTATCAATTCATTTAATGCCAAGCCGACCAAGGGTGCAAAGCGCATTGGCTTATTTTTTGGTTCATTTAACCCCATACACATAGGCCACCTTATTCTGGCAAATCATTTTGCAAATTATACTGTGATGGATGAGGTTTGGTTTGTGGTGTCGCCGCAAAACCCGCATAAGGTAAAGGCTTCACTTTTAGACGAAATTCACCGATTAGCAATGGTGCGGGAAGCCGTTGATGACAATCTTAAATTAAAAGCTTCGAATATTGAGTTTGATTTGCCCAAACCTTCTTATACGATTGACACCCTTGCATACCTGAAGGAGAAACATCCTACTTACCATTTTGCACTCATTATGGGCGAAGATAACTTGAGGTCCTTTCATAGGTGGAAGAACTATGATGTGATTTTGGAAAAATATCCAATTTTTGTCTATCCGAGAGTATATACTGTTCAAGAGCTGAAGGCGGAGAAAAGTGATGCAGACAATGGTCTACTAGAGCACCCTAATATCCATATGGTAGACGCGCCCCTGATGAAAATCTCTTCGAGCTTTATTCGTCAAGCCATCAAAGATCGGAAAGATGTTAAATACCTAGTGTCAGAGCCTGTTTACAAGTATATGGTAGAAATGAATTTTTACCGGTGATTACTTATTACAAAGTATTTCACTAACCGGTAGTTTCGATAGCTTTTGCAATTTCTCTATTTTTTTAATTCAGTATATACCTACATAGCAAAGGTGATCATTATCACGCCATGCCATTCAACACACAACATTATCAGTGTCTTAAGTCAGTGATTTAATTCTAACTATTAACTACTCAATGCGTAGTACTCATGTACGTGTTAACAATAAAAAACAGTTTGTTAAGTAAAACAAAACCATTCTTATTACTTTTATAAAGCAAAAATAAAGAACAATGAGCGATTCAACAATTATAGCCCAAGCAAATGGGCACGTTTTAACCATTACAATTAACCGACCAAACCAGTTAAACGCTTTAAATAGAGACACTATTCAGGCTTTACACGATACGCTAAAGATGGCGAATGCCGACGATAATATTGGTGTTATTATCATAACAGGATCGGGAGAAAAAGCTTTTGTAGCTGGAGCAGATATTAAGGAATTTGCTGACTTTTCAGCCGTACAAGGCCAAGAATTAGCTGCTAAGGGCCAAGAACTACTATTTAATTTTGTGGAAAACATGTGCAAGCCAGTCATTGCAGCCATAAATGGATTTGCATTAGGAGGAGGACTAGAACTGGCCATGGCTGCTCATATTAGAATTGCTTCCGACAATGCAAAAATGGGATTACCCGAAGTGTCCCTTGGTGTAATTCCAGGCTATGGGGGTACCCAACGCTTAAGTCAGTTAGTTGGCAGAGGAAAAGCTATGGAAATGGTGACCACTGCTGGAATGATAACAGCTGAAGAAGCCTTAAAGTGGGGTTTAGTTAACCATGTTGTTACTCAAGAGGAATTGATAGCAACAGCTGAAAAAATGGCTAGTAAAATTTTAAATAATTCGCCAAATGCTATCAGTGGAGCTATGCGGGCAATCAACGCCAATTATATTGACGGTTTAAATGGATATGATAAAGAGATTGAAGAGTTTGGAAAGTGCTTTGGAACACCTGAATTTATAGAAGGAACCAGGGCATTCATGGAGAAAAGGAAAGCGCAATTTCGCAAGGAAAATACTACTGAGTAATTATTATCGAGTATAAAGTATTCGCCCTTTTTAAGTTAAATAAATTTAGACAGGCACCTAACACAATAGGTTTATTGAAAGCTGCAATATTATAAATTAAGAAAGTACTCAGTACTCAGTACTCAATACTCGGTACTTGATACTAAAAGAAATGTCTACAATAAAGAAATTAGCAAGTCAAACGGCCATCTATGGATTATCGTCCATTCTGGGGAGGCTATTGAACTATCTGCTAGTACCTTTACATACCTACTTTTTTACCACCTCAGAATATGGCGTAATTAGTGAGTTTTATGCTTATGTGGCATTTTTAGTGGTGTTTTTGATGTTTGGAATGGAGACCACTTTTTTCCGTTTTGTCAACAAGTCAGAAGATAAAGAACAAACATTCAATCAAGCTTTTTCACTGGTATTTGGAATCAATTTTCTTTTCTTAGTCTCGATTCTTGTTTTCTCACAATCGATTGCCAATTGGATGTTATTTCCCGATCATGCCAACTATGTGATTTGGTTTGGATTTATTTTGGCATTTGACGCGATCAGCTCAGTTTTATTAGCCAAATTGAGGTTTCAAGATAAAGCAAAAAAGTTTGCCATAGTTCAGTTGGCATCTATTGGTGTAACTGTAGTGCTTAACCTCTTCTTTTTGCTCTTTTTATTGCCACTTTATCCCGAGTTTGGCATAGGATTTATTTTCATAGCCAATTTAATAGCTAGCTTAAGTAAACCCTTATTTTTAATTACCGAAATAAAAGCCGTTCGTTTAGTTTGGGATAAAGTAGTGGTACAGACCATGGTAATTTTTGCCCTACCAATGGTAATTGCTGGCTTTGCTGGAATCGTTAATGAAACCATTGATCGGATTTTATTGAAACGTTTGTTAGTTGATAGAGGGTTAGATTACGCCCAAAGTCAAGTAGGTATTTACTCGGCCAATTATAAGCTTTCCATTATCATAACGTTATTTATTCAAGCGTTTCGTTATGCGGCTGAGCCTTTCTTTTTCGCCCAAGAGAAGAACAAAGAAAAGAACAAGGTGTACGCAACGGTGATGACCTATTTTGTCATAGTAGTATCGCTCATATTTTTAGGGGTTACTTTATATATTGATGTTTTTAAGTGGTTTATAAACGATCGCTATTGGGAGGGCTTAAAAGTAGTCCCTATTCTATTAATGGCTAATGTGTTCTTAGGTATTTACTATAACCAATCTATTTGGTATAAGTTGGCAGACAAAACGAAATTTGGAGCCTATATCGCCATTGGAGGGGCACTGGTGACATTAACACTTAATTTCCTGCTCATACCCTATTTTGGATATGTTGGTTCAGCCTGGGCAACATTAATCGTTTATTTTTTAATGATGTTGGCATCTCATATTTTAGGACAAAAGCATTATCCCATAAAGTATAACCTACGAAAAGTCATTACCTTTTTGGTAATTGCCATTTTGTTGTTTTTTGTTGATCGTGCCATTCAAATTGAAAATGGTTGGATAAACTATGCTTTTAAGACAGTATTGATACTGGTGTTTTTAGGAGTAGTGATGTTTATTGAGAATCCTTTGAAGTTGTTAAAAAAGGAGAAAGGATGATTTTTCTAAACTTTTTTTTAATTGGATTTTCTTCTATTTTTTGGCTTTTGTTTGAATTATTTTTTGGTAAACCGAGCAACCGTACAAGTGAGTATAGATCACAATATTTTAAAGGGTAACTAAAAAAAATCCCGATCAGTTCATACCAATCGGGATTATACATATGTTTTGTTACTATTAAGTAACTAGTAAATTTTATAACTTATCCATTCAACGCTTCTGCACCACCAACAATTTCTAGAATTTCGTTCGTAATAGCAGCTTGACGGGCTTTGTTGTATTCTAATTTCAAAGCTTTGTTCAATTCTGTAGCATTATCAGTTGCTTTGTGCATAGCAGTCATTCTAGCGCCATGCTCTCCTGCATGAGATTCTAAAATGATTTTATAGAATTGCGTTTTCAGCGACTTTGGTATCAATTCTGTAACAATTTCCGCTTTAGATGGTTCAAATATATAATCAGATGCAGCTGAAGCAGAACTTACCTCTTCTGCATCTGGTGGCAATATTGGTAAAAATTGTTCTTCAGTAACAATTTGAGTGGCCACATTTTTGAAATGATTGTAGACAAATACAACTTTATCAAACGCACCATCAGTATATGCTTTCATCACGGTTTCTGCAATGGCATTTGAGTCAGAAAAATTAACATTGGTCCAAATGTCACTCGCATCTTTCATAATAGCATCACTATTACCAAAAAAAGGTGTCTTTTTAAATGAATCAGCGGCTTTTTTACCAATTGGTAAAACAGTTACGTTTTGATCTTTGTAT
Organism: Putridiphycobacter sp.; assembly: GCA_033719695.1. GTDB lineage: Bacteria > Bacteroidota > Bacteroidia > Flavobacteriales_D > Crocinitomicaceae > Putridiphycobacter. Next base: position 33,881 of record JAWWDX010000001.1, on the reverse strand, counting down.
TTGTTTTTACTTAAATGCAAAGCTTTTTTAATTACATAGTTATTAAAACCACCACATAAACCTCTGTTTGATGTTATTGGAATTAATAATACATTTTTTACCGGTCTTTCTTTGGCATATTCATTCTCTGAAGTATCAAGAGAAGCAGATAAACTTGAAAGAATGTCTTGTAACTTTTGGGCATAAGGACGCATCTGCGTAATAGCATCTTGTGCACGCTTTAGTTTAGCTGCAGATACCATTTTCATGGCAGACGTGATTTGCATGGTAGATGATACCGATACAATTCTATTTCTAATCTCTTTTAAATTTGCCATAATTAAAGTTTAAAACGAGGTTTTGAGTTGATCCAAAACCTCATTCAATGTTTAATTTAGTATTTTGAAGCTACTTCAGTTGCAACTTTACCTAAAACAGAAGTTTCGTTATCGGTATATTTACCTGCAGCTAAATTAGCCATTACCTCTTTGTATTGTCCGTTTAATACTGTAATCAATTCTTTTTCGAATGCTTTTACTTTATCAATTGGCACATTTGTTAATAATCCTTTTGTACCTGCATAAATAATTGCAATCTGATCTTGTACAGTATATGGATCACCTTCGTTTTGCTTTAAAATTTCAACGTTTCTTGCACCTTTATCTAATACAGCTTTTGTAGCAGCATCTAAATCAGATCCAAACTTAGCAAACGCCTCCAATTCTCTATATTGTGCTTGATCTAACTTCAAGGTACCAGCCACTTTTTTCATTGACTTAATTTGAGCCGATCCACCAACACGCGATACCGAAATACCGACGTTAATGGCAGGACGAACACCTGCGTTAAACAAGTTAGACTCTAAGAAAATTTGACCATCCGTAATTGATATCACGTTAGTAGGAATATACGCCGAAACGTCACCTGCTTGTGTTTCAATGATTGGGAGTGCTGTTAATGATCCCCCACCTTTTACTAAATGCTTAATAGAATCAGGTAAATCATTCATTGTTTTTGCAATGGTATCATCAGCAATAATCTTAGCCGCTCTTTCTAATAATCTTGAGTGCAAATAGAATACATCACCAGGGTAAGCCTCACGCCCTGGAGGACGTCTTAATAATAAAGAAACTTCACGGTAAGCAACGGCTTGCTTCGATAAATCATCATAAATGATTAATGCCGGACGACCTGTGTCTCTGAAATACTCTCCAATTGCTGCCCCAGCGAACGGTGCGTAGAATTGAGTTGTAGCAGGATCAGATGCGTTTGATGCCACAATTGTTGTATAAGCCATGGCTCCTGCTTTCTCTAATTTATCAACTAAACCAGCAACCGTAGATCCTTTTTGGCCAATAGCCACATAGATACAATATACAGGTTCTCCTTTATCGTAAAATTCTTTTTGGTTAATAATGGTGTCAATCGCCACAGTAGTTTTACCTGTTTGACGGTCACCAATAATTAACTCTCTTTGACCTCTTCCTACTGGAATCATAGAGTCAATGGCTTTAATACCTGTTTGTAATGGTTCAGTAACTGGTTGACGGTAGATTACACCTGGTGCTTTTCTTTCCAAAGGCATTTCGTATGTTTCTCCTTCAATTGGTCCCTTACCATCTATTGGATTACCCATTGTATCAACAACACGTCCAACAATACCTTCACCTACTTGTAATGAAGCAATGATGTTTAGTCGTTTCACAGTGTCACCTTCTACAACGTTGTCTGATTTACCAAGTAATACAACGCCTACATTGTCTTCTTCAAGGTTAAGAGCAATTCCTCTTAAACCTCCTTTGAATTCAACCATTTCACCGTATTGCACACTGTTTAAGCCGTAAACAGTAGCAATTCCGTCACCTACTTGAAGTACAGATCCTACTTCTTCTAATTCGGCGTTTGTTTTCGCTCCTGAAAGTTGTTCTCTCAAGATAGCAGATACTTCTGCAGGTTTGATATTAGCCATATTCTAATATTTATTTATTAAACTAAATTGCTTAATTAAGCAATATATTTTTTAAGTTAGTTAATTGACTCGCTACTGACGAATCGATTTGTTTATCTTCTATATTCACAATGAATCCACCAATGATTGCTGGATCTATTTTTTCAACTAAAGCAATTTCACCATTGTATATTGATTTTATCTTGCTTAAAATGGTCGTTTTGGTTCCTTCATCCAATGGTTCAGCTGATGTTAGTACTACATCAACAATTCCTTTGTGGTGTTTAACCTGACTGATAAAGCTTTTTACAATAGTTGGTAAAATGTTGGCCCTTGAATTTTCAGTAACAAGTGTCAAAAAGTCTAAAGAGGCTGTTTCTATTTTACCACTAAATAATGCCTTAAACACATCAATTTTTTGATTAGCGTGAATGATAGGATTATTTAATAAATCGATAAAGTCTTTAGAATGCTCGCAAATATCAGATAACATAAGCATATCTTCATTCACTTTATCAATTGAATTGTTTTCAATAGATAATTCTAATAAAGATTTGGCGTATCGTGATGCTACTAAAGTTCCTTTCATCTCAAATTAATTTACACTTATATCTTCAGCTAATTGACTAGCCAATGCTTTTTGTTTGTCGCTAGAAGCTAATTCACCTTTGATTACTTTTTCAGCAATTTCTAATGACAAGGCAGCTACATGCGATTTGATTTCACTCATAGCAGCATTCTTTTCATTGGTTATAGCCTTGTGTGCATCTCCAATAATTTTGTCTGCCTCCGCTTGTGCCTTATCTTTTGCTTCTGCTACCATAGCCTTACTTGCCTCATTTGCTTCTTTAATGATTTTGTCACGTTCTACACGGGCCTCTTTTAATAAAGCTTCATTTTCAGACTGCAATTGAGCCATTTCTGCTTTTGTTTTTTCGGCCAAGGCTAAAGAATCTGCTATGCTCGCCTCTCGATCATTTACAGCCTTCAACATTGGTTTCCAAGCAAACTTAGCTAAAAGCAACATCAAAATGATAAAAACAATAGAACTCCAAATGATAGTTCCTACTGATGGGGTTATTAATTCCATTATAGTTTTGTTTAAAATGTTAAAATAAAAGTAAACCAGTAAATAGGCAACCCCTATTTACTGGTTTTAAAAGAATTAGTTAGCTAACATACCAACTACAACTCCGAATAGTGCAACACCTTCAATAAGTGCTGCAGCAATAATCATTGCAGTTTGAATTTTGTTAGTAGCTTCTGGTTGTCTTGCAATAGCTTCCATTGCAGATCCACCAATTCTTCCGATTCCTAATCCAGCGCCTAATACCGCTAGTCCAGCTCCGATTGCTCCCATGTTTATTTTATTTTAGTTTAACAATTAATTTACTTATTTATTAATGGTGACCATCATCTACAGCTGTGCCAATAAACATTGACGATAGCATTGTAAAAATATAGGCTTGTAGAAAAGCCACCAAGGTGATTTCTAACACAGATATGAATAAGGCTAAAGGAACTGATAGTCCTGCCCATGCAACATTCTGGTTAATGAATATGATTCCGATAATTGACAGTACAATAATGTGTCCTGCAGTTATGTTGGCAAACAAACGAATAGTTAAGGCTGCTGGTTTAATGAGCACGCCTAGCAATTCAATTGGTACCAAAATGATCCATAGTGGCATTGGCACACCAGGAGGCATTAACATGTGCTTCCAAAAAGCCCATTTTGAATGGATTAATTGAATTACTAAAGTAATAAGTGCTAAAGTCAAAGTGATAGCAATGTTACCGGTCATGTTTAACCCACCAATAAAAGGAATTAAACCCAACAAGTTACCGAACCAAATAAAGAAAAATACGGTTAATAAATACGGCATAAACTTCATGTATTTGTGCTCGCCTATACTATCTTTTGCAAAATCTCTTACAAACAATACTAGTGGCTCCATCCATTTGGCAATACCTTTTGGTGCTTGAGGCGTTTCCGTTTTATATCTTCGTGCAACCGCTGTAAAAACAAAGAACATAATAATGGCCACTATAAATACAGCCGCTATTACTTTAGTGATTGACAAGTCAAGTGGTGCGATTGCATTCAATGGCGCATGCGTAGTGTGATCCATTTCTAATGTACTTGCGCCTGCATCTAATTGATATATTTTTTCGTGGTATTTTACAAACGACATTCCGTTTCTTTCTACTATTTCGTGCCCAGCATCATCATGATGAAATGCCGAAGACATAAAAGTAACCAAACCATTGTCTGTCCATAAAATTATTGGTAAAGGTACAGAAACTGCATCATGACCTTCACCCCATAAATGAATATCGTGTGCATCTAAAACGTGGTGAATTGGATCGAAGCCTGCTGCTTCTTCAACTTCTTCAGCACTGTGGTGTTCAGCATGTGCTTTAGCATGATGAGTGTCTTCATGCTCATTATTGGCTTCTTCTAACAAAGCACCTGAAATAACACCTTGCAGCATCCGTTCTAAGTCATTCTGCGCCAACACAGTGGTAGACATTAATAACAGTGCTGAAAATAAACAAGATTTAAATACCTTTTTCATATCAATTCAATTGACGCAAATATGGCGTAGTCAAAAAATTTTGCGCAAAGGTATGGATAAAAACTAAACTAACAAGTAAAAATTATTGATTTTCCTGCTTTTTGATTTTTTCTACTTCAGCAAGATTCGTTAACTTTAGGATGATCAAAGTTTCTAGGATTAGACTAGGGAAAAACACAGCAAAAAATTGATAAACAAAAGGCTTCGTACTCTCATCTTGATTCAATAAGAATGGCAGCAGAAAAGCAAAGGATCCTAGTATTTTTAAAACAGTAAAAACTAAAAAACCTTTGCCAATTAGAGAGTCGTCATTTTTACTGATAGTGAAAATTGCCCAAGTGCCAAGTAAGGAGAATGACAGCAGAAATATATAAATTAACACCACTTTAAAAGACGCATATATTGGCGGTAAAAAACTGGTAATGATTAGGTAATGAATACCACCTAAAAGAATCATGAATAACAATTCTAGTAACAAGAATTGCTTTAGTTTGGTTTGTTTCATTTTATTGTGGTATTTTCTTCCTCGTCTTCTTTTGACAATTTACTGACTTCTTTTATGACTTGGTATAATGCTACAGCGATACCAAGTAAAATTAATACAATGGTAAAGACAGGTTGTTTAGTGTTATAATGTTTATCTAAGGCAGTGCCGCCCCATGCTGCCAAGCCAATGGTAATGGCCATTTGAAAACCTAATGAGGAATATTTGAGATAATTGTTTTTATTTGACATTTTAATACACCATTTCTGGCTCTTCTGCGCTGTCTAATTTGATGTCCTCTTTAATTGGGTGTGAGGCATCTGAATTCATTGAGCAAGTTCCTGTAAATTCTGCACCTTCTAATACACCTATTTTATGAGTTGAAATCTTGCCTTCTACTTTAGAAGTTTCTTTCAAAATAAGCAGTCCATCTACATAAATATTACCTAAAACGGTTCCTTCTATATCGGCATTTAGGCATCTGATATCTCCTTCAATCTTACCATTTATACCCAGAACTAGTTTACCTTTAATAGAAACATTACCATTAATGACACCATCAATTCTAATATTTCCTTCAGTTAAAATATCTCCCACAACAGTGGTGCCTTCAACTAATCTATTAATTTGATTGGTCGGGTTTGCTGCTTCTTTTGAATTATTTCCTTTAAACATATTGATTTGTTCAATTCACACAAAAATATGCAATTTTATTGAATTACTCAAAAGAAAAGGAGTCAATAGATTTTAATTATCAAGACTTATTTTGACGAGTTCAATTTTATTTGAAGACACTTCTACAATTGAAATGATATAGTCTTTATAATTAAACTTCGTACCTTTTTCAGGAATTTCTTCTAATTCATTAAAGATAAGTCCACCCAGTGTTTCGTACTCATCTTTTTCGTCGAAATGCAAATTATATTTATCGTTTAAATAACTGATTTCTAGCCGTGCTGAAAACAAGAAGCTAAGATCGTCTACTTGTTTTTCGGTCAATTCATCAGAATCATGTTCATCTTGTATTTCACCAAATATCTCTTCAATGATATCTTCAACCGTAATCATTCCAGATGTTCCACCAAATTCATCAACAACTACGGCAACACTTCTTTTCTGCTTAGTGAATTGCTCTAGTAATACCTTCACTAAAATGGCTTCAGGTACAATACTTATTGGGAGCAATATTTGTTTGAGCGATTCTGGCTTTTTAAATAATTCGTAGGAGTGTACATAGCCAATAATATGATCAATTGAATCACGATATACTAATATCTTAGAGTAACCTGTTTCTATAAAACGCCTTTTTAATTCAGCAATAGAAATCTCAACATTAACGGCTGTAATCTCAGTTCTGGGAATCATGCAATCTCGCGCTTTGGTTGTTGAAAAATCTAATGCATTTTGGAGAATCTGGATTTCATTTTCCATCTCAAACTCATCTTCCATTCTATCGGTAATGTCTTTTACATAATCATCTAAATCGACAATGGAAAAAGCCTGCTTTGTATTTTCAATGTTAACACCAAAAATTTTAAGAAAAAGCTTTGAAAAATAGGTGGTGATTATGGTAGGAACTATAAGAGCCCAGTACACAAGAAAAAGTAGGAAAGAGAAAACCGACAAAGACCGATTAGGGTTAATTCTGAAAATGGCTTTTGGCAAAAACTCAGCTGTAACAAGCACAATAAGCGTTGACACTATGGTTTGACTAACCAGAATAAAGACTTGATTGTTGTACATCAGCGCTAATGAAGGTTCCAGTGCTTTAGCCATATAAATTCCATAAACTACTAAGGCAATATTATTGCCAAGCAACATGGTGCTAATAAAGCTCGATTCGTTGTTAACGAAGAATGAAAGCAGTCTGCCGTTTAAAGAGCCATTGTTTTTATCTAATTCTATTTTTAGGCGATTGGCAGAAATAAATGCAATCTCCATTCCAGAAAAAAAGGCAGATGCTAATAAAGTTACTATGATGTAAATTGAAATCATTTTCTTAAATGATTTAATGAACAAGATTCAAAAATGCTTGGGCAACTTTTAGCTATTTGTCGATTTAAAAAATCACAAACATATATAAACGGTTGAAATGTAAATAAGTCAGGCCTCTGGGGTTCGTCGTCCATTTTATATTAAAAATATATTCCTTTATACGAATTTACTAAAAAATATTGGTTCACGATTAATCTTCTGGTAATTCCAAATCGAATCCAATGTCTTTTCGGTAGTAAGCCTTGTCGAAACTAATTTTTTTAGTGTTTTCATAACTTTTAGTAAGTGCTTTTTCAAAGTCTTTACCGTAAGCTGTGACGCATAACACCCTTCCGCCACTTGTAATCGTTTTAGCGCCGTCTTGTTTTGTGCCTGCATGGAAAACAAGCGCATCTACAACATCATGTAAACCGTTTATTTCTTTTTCTTTTTCGTAGCTATTAGGGTAGCCTCCAGAAACCATCATGACACCAGCAGCAGCTTTGTCGTAAAACATAATATCACGTTCAGACAATGTAGATGTAGCAACGCCTTCAAATAAATCAATAATATCTGATCTCAAGCGAGGCATTACAACTTCTGTTTCTGGGTCACCCATTCGGCAATTATATTCTATTACATAAGGGTCGTTCCCTACTTTGATAATGCCAATAAAAATAAAACCTTTGTAATTTATACCCTCCTTTTTTAAACCTTTGATGGTTGGAATAATGATTTGATTTTCTATTTTATCTTTAAACCCAGGAGTTGCAAAAGGCACTGGCGAAACGGCACCCATACCACCTGTATTTAAACCTGTATCACCTTCACCAATCCGTTTATAATCTTTAGCTTCCGGCAATATTTTATAGGATATCCCGTCTGTTAAAACGAATACGGACATTTCAATACCGCTTAAGAATTCTTCAATGACAACCTTAGATGAGGCTTCCCCAAATTTGGCATTGGCTAGCATATTCTCTAATTCATTTTTGGCCTCTTCAAGATTATCAAGTATAAGCACACCTTTACCTGCTGCTAACCCGTCTGCTTTTAAAACATACGGCGCTTTCATGCTATCTAGGAATTTGTATCCAGCTTCAATACTATCTTTAGTAAAGGTGGCGTATTTTGCAGTAGGAATATTGTATTTCTTCATAAATTCCTTAGAAAAATCTTTACTGCCTTCCAATTGAGCACCGTCTTTAGTAGGACCAATAACGCCCACTTTTTTAAGGTCTTCGTCAGCTAAAAAATAATCATGAATTCCTTTTACCAAAGGTTCTTCGGGACCAACAACAACAATATCAATTTTATTGTCAATTACAAACTGTCGAATACCTTCAAAATCATTTACTTGAAGATCTACATTTACACCAACTTGATTGGTGCCCGCATTTCCTGGTGCAATAAACAATTTGTCGAGTTGAGAGCTTTGAGCAATTTTCCATGATATGGCATGCTCTCTTCCGCCTGAACCTAAAACTAAAATATTCATGTTAAAAAATTTTATACAAAAGTAAAGGAGAAGCCCTTGTGGATTACATTAATTTATTAACAATCTTAGTTTTTTTTCCGATTGTATTGTAGGTGAAAGGCTACGGCATTTTTTACAGCGTCTTTTATTGGTATGAATTGATAGTTTAGTGCTGTTACAATTTTAGAATGATCGTACTTTGATTCACTCATTGCATTTCGAGCTGTTTCTTTTGTGATTTTCGGACGTCGAAACGTGATCAAGGCCAATAACCTTTCAAGTCTCCATCCTAATTCTACCATCCATTTTTTAGCAGAAATTTGTGGTGGTTTCACATTTAGGGCATCAGCTATTAAATCAAATAAGACTTTAAACTGCAAATTTTCGCTTGTCACTAAGAAACGTTCTTTCATGATTTTCTGGTCAATTAATTGTACCATTATCCTAGCAACATCCCTAGCATCTACAAAAGCATTTTGCCCTGAAGGATAAAATTTCAGTCCATTTTGAACCGAATCGAAGATTGAAAGTGAGCTTTCTGTCCAATAACCAGCCCCAAGGATTACACAAGGATTAACAATAGTGGCATTTAAACCTTCTTCTACTCCCCTCCAAACTTCCATTTCTGCACTATACTTGCTCACAGCATAATTTGAATTTTCGCTGGAAGTAACCCATTGTTGTTTTTCAGTATATACTTCACTTTTCTTTTGTCTGCCAATGGCAGCTGTAGAACTAACGTGGCAAAACTGTTTAACCCCAGTCGAAAGGGCCACATTTACCATATTGGCTGTTCCAAGTTTATTGGTTTTAATAAGTTTTTGAAAATCTTTTTTGTCAAAGGAAACGTTACCAGCACAGTGGTATACAATGTCTGTTCCTGTCATCAGTTCTTCAAGGATAGGGATGTCTAGAATGTCGCCTTCGACCCAGTCAATCTGATTAAATAAGGCCTCGGCATCTCCATAAAGGTAAAAGTTAAAAATATCTTTAACCATCTGCAAGTCTGAACTTGGTCGTTTGATAGCGCGTATACTTTTACCTGCTTTGCATAGTTCAACCAATAAGTGAGCGCCCAATACACCCGTACCACCTGTTACAAAAACCATGTTACAAAAGTAGTAAATCTTCTATGTTATTATTAAAAATTTATTTTGGTTTCTTTTTTGCAGACAACTGTGTGAATGATATAAAATATAAGTTTGACGATACGAAGTTTACTTAGTATCTTTAAACCCTAAAAAAATTTAACAGGAATGAAAAACATTGGATTAACATTATTTTTTGTCATACTACTGTTTAGTGGTATGGCGCAAAAGTCTTTTTCAAAAAAGGATATAAAAAAATTAGGACTTGAAAAGGGCATGTATGCCGTTATGTCAACAAACAAAGGTGATATTTATTTGCAATTGGAATTTGAAAAAGCGCCTATGACTGTAGCAAACTTTGTTGGTTTGGCAGAAGGTAATTTTGTGAATGGAGAAAAAACGTTCGACAAACCTTTTTATGATGGGCTTCTATTTCATAGAGTCATTGCTAACTTTATGATACAAGGTGGAGATCCATTAGGGAATGGCACAGGAGATCCTGGGTATAAATTTTATGATGAGATTCATAAAGATTTAGTGCATGATGGTCCGGGTATTTTATCAATGGCAAATTCAGGAACGCATACTAACGGTAGCCAGTTTTTCATTACACACAAGGCCACGCCTTGGCTAAATGGCCGTCATACTGTTTTTGGACAAGTCGTAAAAGGACAAGATGTGGTTGACGCCATTGCCCAAAACGACACCATTACAGCGATAACAATAATCAGATTTGGAAAGGAAGCAAAACAGTTTAACGCTACAGAGGTTTTCAAAAAAGTGTCCGACCAAATTGCAGTGGTGGAAAAAAAGAAACTAGAACGCCTTAAAAAGTTACAAGCTATGAGTATGGATGAAAAAAAAGCAGACTTCAAAGAAAGGGTGTTAACTCAGTATCCGAAAGCGGTGCAAACTGAATCTGGCTTAATGTATGTAGTTGAGAAAACAGGGACAGGAGAATCTCCAAATGCAAACGGAACAAAAGTTAAAGTGCATTATACAGGGTATTATTTAGACGGAAGTGGAAAGTTTGATTCTTCTGTTGATAGAGGTACACCATTTGAATTTAATTGTGGACAAGGTCGTGTGATTGCTGGTTGGGACGAAGGTATTCCATTAATGAATAAAGGTGCAAAATATAAATTAATTATCCCGTATTGGTTAGGATACGGACCAAATGGTGGTGGCCCAATTCCACCTTATTCTGATTTGTTATTTGATGTAGAATTAATTGACTATTGAGGCGACAGAAAAACTCATAAAAAAAGGGTCTTGCTATAAGTAAGACCCTTTTTTGAATTCGTATTATTTTACTATTTACTTAATTCGCTCACTTAACCTTTCTAAATAGGTATTGAATTTTTTATTTTCAACTAATTTATTGTCGCCAATAATTAAAACAGATTTTGGCTTATGGTTTTCTAACCAAAATACGAATGACGATACGGATGCCATCAACGTTCCATTGACATCAATGCTATGTGAAAACTTACCATTATTTGAAAATAAGTCCTTAATAGCGGCATTTTCTTTGGAAATATTATAGTCTTCGTGGAAAAGTACAATGGCATCAGCCAGCTCATATAATTCTTGACTACCATCAAAAATTTCATGACTAATGTTATTCAAGTCAGCCCATTTTTGGATGGATGTCTCAAAACCTTCACCTTTTCTTAAAATTATGTTTTTTAATAACATATACAATTATACTAATAATTTGGGGTGCAAATGTAACTAAAAATTCATGAATAAATTATCGAATCAACGATTCTCTAGTAAATTTAAAGTATTTAACACTATAAATTTGAATTCCCAGCAAAAGACAAGCCATTAATAAATGCAATGGTTGAATAAACGCAGGCATTCCTGCATATGAAAAAAGTACACCAGTTACAAATTCAATGAGTATGATAGCAATAATGTACTTTAGGGTGCTTAAGCCAATATGTAAGGATTTGTTTTTCCAAAAGAGCCAGCCATTAAGGGCTAAAATAAACCAAGAAAAGGATCGGTGGAAATAGAAATCCGTATCTAAGTTACCTATCCACTTTCCACGATCAACATTTTCCGCAACCAGAAAATCAATTGCTTGTCTTACTTGCACGCCCATCAAAATTTGCGCAATGGTAAAAAAAATAGCTAAGTAAAAAAGGTTTACAAACAAACGTGGTATTTTAACACGATTATTTTTAACTTCCGCCAGGTGTATTATTTTGATTTGGATCCATATGATAATGAGAGCAAATAGCATGTGTAGTGTTAAAATCCACGGAAGTAAGTTTGTAGCTACTACAATTGAGCCTAACCAACCTTCAAAAGCCATCAGTACCAAGTTTAAGAAGGATAAGCCAACCAAAAGTCTATTTCGCCGGTACTTAACTAAGACCCAAATGAGCGTTATCAGCACTAAATTACCAGCTATAAACCCAACTAATCTGTTACCGTATTCAGTCCATGTGCGCTTCCAATTAAAGTCTTCTTCCTTGTACATACTCTCATCTGCCGCTATTTCTTGAGCGACATCATTCAAGCCAATTGCGGACAAAATACCAGTGAATTTATGCAGCTTTTTAATCCTTTTATCCAAGTAGATTTCTTTGTAATTCGGCGGTAATTCAGAAATATCGGTTGGAGGAATAATTTGATCAAAACATTTTGGCCAATCTGGGCATCCCATGCCTGATCCCGTAGAACGCACTACACTACCTGCTATCACAACCAAAAAAATAAAGACGAGGGTAACCCATGAAAAACGCAAGAATAAACGAGACATAGTTTTTTTGCCCGTAAATTTACAATGAAATTGTTGTTTCTAGGTCAAAAAGGACTCTAATATCTTCACAGAAACCATTGTTTTGGAATGACATTTATCAGATTGAATAATTCGTACAGTCATCTACTTTTCATTATATTTGTAACTACCAGAAACGTAAAAACAAATGAAATTTTGGCTATTAGTTTTGTTTATCATGCCAACACTGTTGTTTGGACAAAGTGATAATACGGGAGCACTTTCGCTTGGCACACAATTCTACCAGAACTTAAATTTACCCGATAATTACCAAGGTTTCGGAGTTGGGTTGAATTTACAAATTGATATTGCTAAAGGAATAGGACTTAATACACATTGCATGCTCGAATCAAACGATCTGTTGAATGCGGGTAGCATTAGACGTTTTCAAGGAGGTGTTGGTATTAATTATGCCCCATTATTTAACAAAAAACTGTCGCCATGGGTACAAGTAGGCTTTGCATATAATAACTTGACGGTAAGTCCAATTAGCTATTTATTTTCTGATAATTCTCAAGATAGAATTGAACAATATTATTTGAGTTTAAATACAGGAATTGGAGGATACTATAAAGTCAATGAAAACCTCAAAATTAACTTAGGATTTTTCTTTCAACCTCAAAACTATTCACCTCATTATGTGTTAGAGACATTGGAAGGTCAATCTGTATTGATGACTAGTCAAAGTGCTTTAGACTTGCCAGTTGATCCACTTTTATATTTCAATTTAGGAATTACCTATCAAATCGTAAAGCTATGGTAAATTACAAATTTTTAGCGACAAGTCTTTTTATTTTTATAACCCTTTTTACAGGTTTTAGTCAATCAACAAACGATTGGCATCTGAAATTGGGAACAAATTATAGTCATGGGTTTATCACAGAAAACACGCAAACCATGCAGTTGCATGGAAATCTAGGATTCGAAAAGAATAATTTTGAATTGCGTTTGGATGGATTTTATTTTATGGGTCAGCAGGGCGATAGGACTAGGTTTTCTATCAATCACCAATTATTTTTAGGAGGCTTTCATTATTTTTTTAAGGAAAACTTTCGGCCATACATAGGGGCACAATTTGGGCTTTCCTATACACAATCTACTGAATATGGCATTATAAACGCCGAGGATGTGCTAACATTTGAGCCAGCATTTAACCCTTTAGTTTCAGCTGGGCTAGGGTTTGATTATAAATTGAATAACAGGCTAGATTTAAATTTAGAATGTCGGCAAATTATGGGAAAACACATCTCAAATTCATACCCAACATATTTGGATGAATTTAGGGTTTCAATAGGGGTTGGGTTTTATTTAATCAATAAGTCAACTAATTAAAATGTTTTTACGTTTCTTATGTTACATTGTTTTGTAATTTTAAGAACTTGAAACGATTTCTATTCATATCACTCACTCTGCTATCTTATTTTTTTAGTTATGCATCTCATATCGTTGGAGGAGAAATGTTCTACGATTGTTTAGGCGGAAATCAATATCGAGTGACAGTTAAATTATACAGAGATTGTAATTCTACAGGGGCGCAATTTGATCCTCAACTACCAGTTACGGTTTTTGATGGTAATGATAATCAAATTGATAATTTTACAATTCCTTTTCCAGGCTCTACTAATTTGCAGGTAAATTTTAACAATAACCCATGCATAACAATTCCTAGTAATATTTGTATTGAAGAAGCTATTTATGAGAAAATAGTAACCCTTCCTTCGTCAAATACCGGGTATACTTTGTCATATCAGCGCTGTTGCAGGGGACCAAACGTCACTAATTTAAGCGCCCCAGCTGGCCAAGGTCTGACTTTAACCGCCAAAATTCCGGTGGCTGCATTAGCGGTTTGCAACAGCTCTCCTCGGTTCGATCAAACGCCACCTTTACTGCTTTGTGCTAATCAAACATTACAATTTAATCATGCTGCAACTGACCCCGACGGTGATTCATTGGCTTATTATCTCTGTTCCCCATATCAAGGCGGAACCTCAAACTCACCCGCACCAAATCCAGCTTCACCACCTCAATATAATTTAGTAAATTGGGGAACAGGATTTAATGCTACTTTTCCGTTTGGCACAGGTTCTCCAACTAATATCAATAATAGTACAGGTTTCCTAACTGCAGTCCCACAGTTTACAGGTATTTATGCTGTTGGAATTTGTGTCAGTGAATATCGAAATGGTGTTTTATTAAACACAACTAGAAGAGATTTCTTATTTAGGGTGTTAGATTGTGAAATTGAATTAGCAGCCGTTATTACCCCTCAAACTGAATTGCCAACTTTTGTGAGTTTTTGTCAGGGATTAAACGTTCAATTTAAAAATGAGAGTTTTGGAGGAACATCATATCTTTGGGATTTTGGAGTGTCCAATACTACTGCCGACCAAAGTACAGCATTCGAGCCATCATTTACTTTTCCAGGACCTGGAACTTATACGGTAACATTGATTGTATCAAAAAGCCAAGGATGTAGCGACACAACAAGTCAAGATTTTATCATCAATGACCAAGTAGAGGCTGAGTTTGTGCCACCTCCACCTCAGTGTATTTTCGGAAACAGTTATAATTTTGTTGGCGGTGGAATAATTCCACCAGGTAGTACCTTTTACTGGGATTTTGGACCAACAGCCATGCCAAGTTTTTCAACAGATCAGAATCCAACGAATATTGTTTTTGATAAAGCGGGGTATAATGAAGTTTCATTTACGGTAATGTATGATAATTGTGAGGAAACTTTTATTGATGAGGTGCTAGTATATGGTCCCCCTAAAATTGCTTTTAAAGGAGATGATAACTTGAAATGTGCTCCTTATGAAGCGAGTTTTGTTAATCAATCTTTCGCTTATACGCCTTATTTTTCATTTTGGAATTTTGGAGATGGAACCCCACCAAGTACATCTACGAATCCATTACATGTTTACAAGGAGCCGGGTGTATACGACGTAAGCTTAACAATATGGACAACTGATGGTTGCATTGATACACTAGAGCTGACAAAAGAGGAATTAGTTGTTGTAGAGCCCAAGCCAACAGCTGGTTTTACTGTCGACCCACTGGTAAGAGATGAATATGAAGCTGAATTTACTTTTATAAACACTTCTGATGATGCCTATAAGAACTGGTTCTACTTTGGAAACGGAAGACTTTCTACATTACATACTACTACTTATGTTTACCCAAAACCAGGTATTTACTTCCCTTATCAAGTTGTAAGAAATGTTGAAGGGTGCAAAGATACGGCCTGGGCAAAGTTGACAGTAAACCCAGTCATCCCAATAATAGTACCTAATGCATTTACACCCGGTAATGGCGGTGTAAACAGTACCTTTAAACCCATCCTATACAGACCACAAAATTATTATATGTACATATATAACCGTTGGGGTGAACTAGTTTTCCAATCAGAAAATCCAGAGGCTGAATGGGATGGTAATTATGGCGGTGAACCTGCACAGAGCGGTGTTTACCTTTGGTATATCCGATATTATGAATACGATACGGGTAAACTAAAAAACATCAATGGCCATGTGACCTTGCTAAGGTAAATACTATTTAAATGACCAATCAAACTGGTCTAATTCCCTAATACACGCTTCTAGCAAATCAATAGAACCTTTAATGTCGTCCACATGCGCCATTTCAATAACTTGATGCAAATGTCTAGTAGGAATTGAAACAGCTCCAGCAATGGATCCTCCTTGTGTCATTCGCTGAATACCTGCTGTATCTGTACCGCCTGCAGTTAAAATTTCGGGCTGCCATTTAATACCGTGTTTATTTGCCGTTTGTTTCATATACGATACCATTCTGTAATCACAAATAGTACTTGCATCCATTATTTTAATAGCAGTTCCCTCTCCAAGTTTAGTGATTTTTTCATGGGCAGCCGCACCGGGTAAATCAAATGCAATGGTAGTATCTAGTCCGAAACCAAAATCAGGATTAATTTTTAGTGATGAAACATTAGCGCCTCTAATACCTACTTCCTCTTGAACTGTGAAAACACCATAGACGTCGTAAGGCACTTCTACTGTTCTGAGAGCTCTTAGCGTTTCAATTAAAATAAAAACAGCTAACCTGTTGTCTAACGATTTTGAATTCACACATTTTCCCATCTCGATAAACTCCCGTTCCCTCGTGATTGGGTCCCCTATGGTTACAATGGCTTCTACGTCTTTTTTAGGTAAACCTGTGTCAATAAAATAGTCGGAAATTTTAGCAACTTTATTTTTTTCTTCTGATGTCATAACGTGAATGGGCTTCGAGGCCATTACACCTATAATATCTTTTTTACCGTGTATAATAACACGTTGTGCAGTTAACGTTTTTGGATCAAAACCACCCAAGGTATGAAAACGAATAAAGCCGTCATCATCAATGTGCGTTACCATAAATCCAATTTCGTCCATATGCGCTCCAATCATAACTTTTTTGTCGCTTCTCCCTTTTTTAAAGGCATAAACATTTCCCATGTTATCGACACTTACTTCATCAACTAATGGGGTAACTTCCCTAATTACAAGTTCTCTAACTTTTTGCTCAAAGCCAGGTGCTCCAGGGGTTTTACAAATTTCAGCAAGTAATGGTATTTGAATGGACATGATTGTAATATTTTTATCAAAGATAGTTTTTGTGTCAATAATTTGGCAGGCAAATTTATTTTTCTGCGCGACGAGGATAACGTTTCAAGGTAATTCGATAGGCAATCATTACTGGTAGGCCTACAAAAATAGCTAATAACAATAGCCATCCTTGCGAAGTTGGCTTCACAGAATAGTTTGTTGGCACTGGTTGTTTTTGAAAAAAATTACGAAGCGGAATCTCTTTAATCAATTTACTGTTATTTGAATTGATTTCGGCTTGAAATAAATCAACTTCATAGAAGTAAAAAAAGCTAAAGAGTGTAGCACAAGTGAGCACAAAAATTATATATGGATTTTTCATAGTTAACATAAAAAATGCCAGCCAATTACTGGCTGGCATAAACTAAATCATTTTAACTGTTGCTTAACAATACTCATCAAAAGCCATGGTTAAGTTTTCAGCAATCATATCTGCTGTACGTCCTTCAATATGGTGCCGTTCTAAAAAATGCACTAAAGTACCGTTTTTAAATAAACCGACAGAAGGAGATGATGGCGGGTACGGCAGGGTATATTTCCTAGCTTGACTTACAGCCTCTCCGTCGACACCTGCAAAAACAGTAGTTAATTTACTTGGTAATTTGCTATGTTTAGTGGCCTTAATTACACCTGGGCGTAAACTACCAGCTGCACAACCGCATACTGAATTAATAACCACTAATACAGTGTCGTTATTTTTGTCATTTAAAACAGTGTCCACTTCTTCTGGTGATTCTAAGCTTTCAAATCCTGAAGAAATTAATTCTTCTTTCATTGGTTTTGTTAATTCTGGTGGGTACATATTTATTTGTTTTGTTATAGGGTACAAAGTTAAGTTAAAAATTTTTCAAAACGTGAAATATTCACTTCAACATTCAGCTCTGTATTGGATTGTAAATGATTAATGAGATGATCAGAAAAATAGGGAGCTAGCATGACACCTTTAGTACCAAGACCGTTAAAAACCGATAGATTGGTATATTGAGGATGGGTGCCAATTAAAGGTCGTCTATCTGTCACAGTGGGTCGTATACCAGCTTGTTGAGACACTACTTCAAAATCAAAATCAGCAATTAATCGCATTTTTTCAAGCAGCTCGTTTTTTCCAACTTCTGTGGGCTCTGGGACTTTTTTTGTCCAATTATAAGTTGCTCCCACTTTATATAAATCATTACCTAATGGCATAATGAACATATTTTTATTAATTACGGCAGATGCTTGCAATGAAGTTGATTTAATAATCAATGTATCTCCATGAGTGCCGTTCAATGGCAAGTAATTAAAAAAAGGGTTTGTTTTCAAACCGTATCCTTCACAAAAAATGACCTGCTGAAACGGCAGAGATTTGTAAAGGCCGTTATTTGAATCAAGGGCAGTGTAATCAAATTTTTCAGTCATAAACTTGTAGCCTAAGCCTTCAAAATAACGACGTGAATGTGTCATATATGCTACCGTATCTAAATGTCCGATCGTATTGACGGAACCCGATCCAAATGGCATGTGAATGGACGCACAGTGATGTTCATTAATGTCACCTAAATATTGTTTAAATTCTGGATTGGACTGCTTAACCACCCAATTGTTTTCATCTTCATATGAATTAAAAATCTTAACAATTGGTAAATGTCTGCGAACATCTACCTTTAAATGTGAGGCTACCAATTGATAAAAATTATCAGCTGTTGGCATTAAGTCTTTTACTAGCCAACTTAAGTTCAGGCGCTTAAAGACTATTGGATTAACAAGTCCGGCAGCTGCACGAGTGCACGTATTTTCTGCGTCGCCAATAACAATAAAGTTGAGGTTTCGGAAGTGGAGCTGCCAAGCCATAGTAATGCCTGCTAGTCCAAATCCAACTATAATGATTGGTTTATTATTCATAATGATTGAAATCTCAAAAATACGGTTTTTAAGATTATAGAATTTAAATCCTGACTGCTAATGTTGCAATACTTATATTGCAGTTGATATGGGCATGAATAGCGGCCACACAAGCTTCCAGCGTGGCACCTGTTGTTAAAACATCATCTACTAAAAGAATATGTTTATTTTCGATAGTATCTAGATTTTTGGCAGCAAAAATTTTGCGAACATTTTCAAATCGATCATACTTAGAAAATGTAGTTTGAGAAGCGCTAATTTTTATCCGCTCAAGAACATATGTGTTAATTGGTACGTTGATGCTTTTTTGAATACCTTGGGCTAAAAGAAGACTTTGATTATACCCTCTTTTTTTAAGTTTTTTTGGGTGTAGTGGTACTGGAATAATGCAATCGAACAGATTAGTTTTTGGTAAATGATCACCCATTATTTCTCCCAAATGAATGGCAAGTTTTGTTTTGTTATGATATTTTATGGCCTGCAATATTTTTTGAGTATTTGTACCTTTTTGATAGTTATAAACGCTGTATACTTTTTGAACATCAACACGACCCCAAAATACTTTTTGAATAGCTATTTCCATTTGAGGATGCCGGTCTATATATGGCAAGTTGAATTTGCATTTCAAGCATATAAAAGACTCAGAATGTATTAGATGCGAGCCACATATTTCACAATTATTTGGAAAGAAAACATCTAACAAACCATATGTAACCAATCGCAGAATGTTCATTTATAAAATGTTAAAATATTTTAACACAATATATTGAAATTTTTTCACATTTTATAGTTGGTAAGTAATAGGTGTTTTTTGAACAATATCGTGACAATTTCAACTAACTTGCGGATTGCAATAGTTAGGGTAGTTTATGATTAAAAAAGGAGAAGTTGAAAATTGTGGAGAAGTTGTTAGTCTTAATTTTTTTTCTGCCCAGTCTTCAAAAATATCCACCAATAAACTTTAGCATAAGTCACTGTAATTATTGTGTTTAAAACATGTTCTGAAGAGCAATTGTTGAAAAAACTGGTGAATTTGTGAATTGTTTTATGTTGTGAAATAGCGAAAAAATATGAACTTTTGTATTCCACTTTTTGAAGCAAAAAAACCTTTTTTTTCAACAAATTGATGCCAGCTTGAGTTTATACTGGAGGTAGACAAAAGTGGACGGAACACTTAATAAGAAAACAAAATTATGGCTGAATTAGACGAACCAATTTTAATTGAAAACCCTAACAGATTTGTATTGTTTCCTATTGAACATGACGATATTTGGAAGGCATACAAAACCCAAGAAGCATGTATTTGGACTGCAGAAGAATTAGACTTATCGCAAGACCAAGTGCACTGGGAGGAAAAATTAAATGATGATGAACGATTCTTCATCAAACATGTTTTGGCATTTTTTGCAGCTTCTGATGGTATTGTTAATGAAAATTTAGCTGAGAATTTTGTAAAAGAAGTGCAGTATACAGAGGCCAAATTCTTCTATGGATTTCAAATTATGATGGAAAACATTCATTCGGAAACATACTCTTTGCTTATCGATACGTATATCAAAGATGATAAAGAGAAAGATTATTTGTTCAATGCATTGGAAACATTTCCACCAGTTCAGAAAAAAGCTAAATGGGCCTTAAATTGGATTGATAATGGGTCGTTTGCGCAAAGATTAGTGGCATTCGCAGCAGTTGAAGGCATTTTCTTTTCGGGATCTTTTTGTGCCATTTTCTGGTTAAAAAAGAGAGGTTTAATGCCAGGGCTAACTTTTTCAAATGAATTGATTTCAAGAGATGAGGGAATGCATATGGAGTTTGCTGTGCTATTGTACAACGAGCATTTAAAAAATAAATTACCGAAGGAAGAAATCCAAGAAATTATTACAACAGCTGTTGATATTGAAAGAGAATTTATTACTGAATCATTACCTGTAAAACTAATTGGCATGAACGCAGATTTAATGGCACAATACATTGAATTTGTTGCCGATAGATTGTTGGTAGAGCTAGGTAATGAAAAAGTGTACAATGTTACAAATCCATTCGACTTTATGGATATGATTAATCTTCAGGGTAAAACAAACTTTTTTGAAAAAAGAGTTGGAGAATACCAAAAAGCTGGAGTATTAGGCGGAAATGACAAGCAAACATTTTCGTTAGATGAAGAATTTTAAGTAAAAAAACCCTATTAAAAAGTAAGTAAGTATGTATGTAGTTAAAAGAGACGGAAGAAAAGAGCCGGTTAAGTTTGATAAAATAACCGCTAGAGTAAAAAAGTTGTGTTATGGTCTTGACCCAATAGTTCAACCAGAACTGGTTGCAATGAAGGTTATTGAAGGTTTATATGATGGTGTAACTACCATTGAATTAGATAACCTAGCCGCCGAAGTATCGGCTTCAAAAACTATTGAGCACCCTGATTATGCTTTGTTGGCTTCTAGAATTTCAGTGTCAAATTTGCATAAAAACACAAAAAAATCTTTTTCAGAAACAGTTGAAGATTTATATAACTACGTAGACCCTAAAACGGGTCAAAATGCCTCTCTTATAGCTGAAGACGTTTACGAAATCATTCAAAAGAATGCTGATTTCCTAGACGGTCAGATAATATATGACAGAGATTTTAAATATGATTATTTTGGGTTTAAAACATTAGAAAGAGCATACTTACTTAAATTAGATGGACAAATTGTTGAACGACCACAACACATGCTCATGCGTGTTTCAGTTGGTATTCACAAAGATGACATTGAAGCAGCTGTTAAGACTTATAACCTGATGTCAGAAGGCTGGTTTACACATGCAACACCAACACTTTTTAATGCCGGAACGCCAAAACCACAGATGTCGTCTTGCTTTTTACTAACCATGAAAGAAGATAGCATTGCTGGAATTTATGACACACTGAAACAATGTGCTCAAATTTCTCAATCTGCTGGCGGTATCGGTCTGTCGATTCACGATATTAGAGCAAAAGGAGGATATATCAAAGGAACAAATGGCACTTCAAATGGTATTGTACCTATGTTGCGAGTGTTTAATGATACAGCTCGTTATGTAGACCAAGGCGGTGGAAAACGTAAAGGTTCTTTCGCTATTTATGTAGAACCTTGGCATGCTGATATTTCTGACTTTTTAGATTTAAAAAAGAACACTGGTAAAGAAGAACAACGGGCAAGAGATTTGTTCTATGCCATGTGGATTCCTGATTTGTTCATGAAGCGTGTGAAAGATAATGGAGACTGGACTTTAATGTGCCCGAATGAATGTCCTGGCTTATCTGAAGCATACGGGGAAGAGTTTGAAGCACTCTATACCAAGTATGAAACAGAAGGAAAAGGTCGTAAAACAATTAAGGCACAAGATATTTGGTTCAAAATTTTGGAATCGCAAATTGAAACTGGAACGCCATACATGGTTTATAAAGATGCGGCTAACCTTAAATCAAACCAACAAAATATTGGTACAATTAAATCTTCGAATTTATGTACCGAAATACTAGAGTACACCGCGCCTGATGAAACAGCAGTTTGTAACTTAGGTTCAATTGCATTACCAAAATTTGTTGATGCCGAAACAAAAACATTCGATCACGACAAATTATTTGAAGTTGCTTATCAGTTAACAAAAAACTTAAACAAGGTAATTGACGTAAATTATTATCCGGTTGAAGAAGCCAGAAATTCTAACATGCGTCACCGCCCAGTTGGAATTGGTGTTCAAGGTTTGGCTGATGCTTTCATTTTGATGCGTTTCCCATTCGACTCTGCTGAAGCGAAACAGTTAAATGCTGAAGTGTTTGAAACCATATACTATGCCGCTGTAACGGCTTCAAAGGATTTAGCAAAAGTAGAAGGACCATATTCAACTTTTAAAGGCTCTCCTATGTCAAAAGGTGTTTTTCAATTCGATATGTGGGGTGTTAAACCATCAGATAGATGGGAGTGGGATATCCTTAAGGAAGAAGTAAAGAAGCACGGCATTAGAAACTCTTTATTAATGGCACCTATGCCAACAGCCTCTACTGCACAAATTCTCGGAAATAACGAATGCTTTGAGCCTTATACATCTAACATTTATACAAGAAGAGTATTGTCTGGTGAATTTATCATTGTAAACAAACACCTCCTAAAAGACTTAGTAAAATTAGGGTTGTGGAATTCAGAAATGAAGAATACATTAATGGCATCTAATGGCTCTATTCAAAATATCAAGGGCATTCCAGACGATATCAAAGCATTGTACAAAACGGCTTGGGAAATTTCACAAAAAGTAATTATCGATTTAGCAGCTGATCGTGGTGCTTATATTTGCCAATCACAATCACTTAACCTCTTTATGGAGAACGCTAATTTCGCTAAATTGACCTCAATGCATTTTTATGGTTGGGAGAAAGGACTTAAAACAGGAATGTATTATTTAAGAACCAAAGCTGCAACAGATGCTGTTAAGTTTACACTTGAAAAGTCGGCAACAGCAGCTCCTGTGGCTAAGACAGAAGAAGAAAGGTTGGCTGAAATTGCTTGTTCTTTGGATGATCCAGACAGTTGTGAGATGTGCAGCGGGTAAGACCAGCCGCTACTTTGTCAGAGACAAGATGATAATACTATCGCTTGTATCCTGCAATATAGAGCGGAAATGTACTTTGGAAAAAGTCGACAATCGTTTGATGGTTTCATACATAAAAGTCTTTAAACGCTAATAATGGAGTTAATTAAACAAAACGTCGAAGCAAAAATATAAATAGTAAACATCTCATTTGGATAATTCCATTTGGGATGTTTTCATTTTAAAAAGTTACTAAGTGTAACTTAAACAGCAAGAAATTCTATTAAGATTCTTGCATTTTTAGTAACTTTGACCACAACATTCTGTCAATGAAAGTAAAAGTAGTTAACCAGTCAAATAATGCCATCCCTGTATACGAAACAATCAATTCTGCCGGTGTTGACTTAAGAGCGCATACCAGCGAAACCATTACGCTTAAACCTTTGGAACGGGCCCTTGTGAAAACAGGACTGTTTATTGAGATACCAGAAGGTTATGAAGCACAGGTCCGACCAAGAAGTGGTCTAGCCTACAAGAATGGTATTACCGTGTTAAATTCACCAGGAACAATTGACGCAGACTATCGCGGAGAAATTGGCGTGATTTTGGTTAACCTTTCAAATGAAGCATTTAAAATTGAAAATGGCGAGCGTATAGCGCAACTTGTTTTTGCCAAATATGAACAAGCTAATTTCACCGAAGTAGACACGCTTTCAGAAACAGAAAGAGGTAAAGGTGGGTTTGGCAGTACCGGAAAAAAATAAAATAAATGAACATTATTATACCAATGGCAGGTATGGGGAGCAGGTTGCGCCCACATACGTTAACAATTCCAAAACCACTTGTACCAGTTGGCGGTAAGCCAATTGTGCACCGCCTAGTGGAGGATATTGTTGAGACATCAACTGAAAAAATTGATGAAATCGCATTTATAATTGGCGATTTCGGCAAAGAAGTTGAACATGAACTGCTTAAAATGGCAGAAAGCATGGGTGCCAAAGGGAAGGTATTTTACCAAGACAAACCCTTAGGTACAGCGCATGCCGTGTTATGTGCAGCTGAATGCCTAACAGGACCTGTTGTGGTGGCTTTTGCTGACACCCTATTTCGTGCAAATTTCAAGTTAGACACAAATGCAGATGGCATTATTTGGGTTAAACAAATCGACGACCCATCTTCTTTCGGAGTCGTAAAGCTTGATGAAGAAAAACACATTGTTGATTTTATTGAAAAACCAAAAGACTTTGTTTCTGATTTGGCTATGATAGGTATATACTATTTTAAGTCAGGAGAGGAGTTAAAGTTTGAATTACAGTATTTAATTGACAACGGCATCATCAAAGGTGGCGAATATCAACTACCTGATGCCCTAAAAAATTTGACTAAAAAGGGACATAAGTTTAAAACTGGCGAAGTAGATGAATGGCTAGATTGTGGAAACCCAAAAGTAACGATTCATACAAATCAAAGGGTACTGGAATTTGATAAAGAAAAAGAATTAGTTTCTGATGATGTACAACTCATAAATGCCGTCATTATCCCCCCTTGTTTTATTGGAAAAAATGTCCGAATTGAAAACGCCATTGTCGGACCACACGTGTCACTAGGAAACGGCACTACAGTAGAGAACGCCATTGTTAAGAATTCAATCGTTCAAAAAAATGCTGTTATATCAAATACAGTACTAAAAGATTCAATGATAGGGAACCATGCCAAAATATTAAGTGCTGCTAAATCAATTAGTATTGGTGATTATACAACAATTGAGTAATGTTTGTTCTGTTTAGACATAACAAGCTGATACTACAATTAATTATGTTAGGGCTATTGTCCAGCTGTGGTAATTCTAAATCTATTCAACCAACGCAAAACAGCAGCCGTGTTGCATTTAAAGAAATGTTTCATTCAGCAAATAGCGAAAAAATGATTGGTCATTATGAAACCGCTATCGAATTGTACCAGAAATGTTTGTTGTTAGACCCCAATTCTGCGGCGTCATATTATGCACTAGCCACAATTTATAAAACGCAGAATAATAGCGACAAAGCTTTAGAGTACGGCAAAACAGCAGTAAAGATTGACGATAATAATAAGTGGTATGTTGCGTTCTTAGCGGATACTTATTTCGAAATAGGAGACTATCATAAAAGTGCTAATTATTTTCAAACTTTAATCAATAAACACCTTGATCGAAATATAGAAAACCAGTCGAAGTTAGCACAATCATATATATATTCAAACCAAAAAGAAAAGGCAATTAAGGCATTAGATAATATGGAGTTAGAAGTAGGGGTGACTCCCATGACTAGTTTAACTAAACACGATCTGTACAGGGAGCTAGGTAAAATGAAGCAAGCTGATGAAGCACTAGAAAGCCTTTTCACCGAAAACCCTATGAATATTGAGGTGAGACTCGAAGCTATGGATTATTTCTTACAAACAAGACAATATGAGAATGCTGAAATTGTAGTTAGAGAAATCAATAGTATTGATAGCAGTAACGTATTTGCTAAGCTAGGAAGTGCTGAAATTAGCCTGTCAAAAGGGCAACTCTTGGAAACCTTTAGTTTACTATCAGAAGCTTTACCTTCGGAAGAAATTGAAGAGGAACGCAAACTGCTCATTTTAGAATCACTGATGGGAATGGCATTCGATTTACGTTATCCAGAAGCAAACTTGATTAATGAAAAAGTACAAGAATTGATGCAAAGTTTAGTTTCTAGCCAATTGGAATCGGGACGGTTCATGAGTCTGTATGGTAGATACTTAATGCAAAATAATCAAAAAGATAGTGCAAGTATTTATTTCAAAAAAGCGGTTGATCTTGATGTAAATAACTATGAAGCTTGGATGAATTTATTAGACGCACGGTATGTAAATGAAGAATACCGTAGCTTAGTAGGTGAGGCTGAAAAAGCACTTGCTGTTTTTCCTAATCAGCCTATGATCTATTTGTTAAAAGGTATGGCAGAATATGAACTAGCTGATTACCTCAAATCAGAAGAAACTTTAACAATTGGAAAAAACATGGTGTTTGATGATGCTGATTTAGCTGCAGAATTTAAATATCATCTTGCAAAAAATACATGGCAGCAAGACAATAAAGAGCTAGCAGTAAAACAATTCGAGTCTGTTTTTGAAGGAAGCCCAAACAATGCACGTTTTCTATTTGGTTATGCTCAACTTTTATACGCCGAAGGTGAACTTGGCAAAGCCATAAAATATGCAAAGAAAGCTGCTGAGCAAGATCAGTCAATAGCCAAGTATGCTTTTTTTTATGCTAATTTGTTAATAGAAGAATCTAATTTTACACAAGCCCTAAAAATGATAGAACGTGCCTTAAATATAGACATAGACAATCCTACGTATATGGAACGCTATGGGGATGTGATGTATTTTATGAGTAATGTAGATAAAGCGGTCGATATTTGGCAACAAACAGAGAAAATTCAACCTTCAGAAAGGTTGGAGAAAAAAATAAATTCAAAGTCCTACCATGATTAAAGCTTTTCAACGCCTTTCTTTCTTCCTTTTTATAGGGTTTATCGCTTTTACTTCATGTGGTCATAAAGAGGTGATAAACAAAATTGATGAACGTGTAGGTGATAGGGAATTAAGAGAAAAACTTTTAAAACTAAATACTAAATCGTTTGATTATTTTAATGCAAAAGTTAATGTAGATTTTACAAACTCAAAAATTAACCAATCTTTTAAAACGAGCCTAAAAATGACAGTAGATTCGGCATTTTCAGGCACAGTAAGCTATGCAAGTTTTATTATTGCTAATTTTTTAGCAAATAAAGATTCGTTAATGGCAACTTACAAACAAGAAAAGTGCTACTTTACTGAAGATTTCTCTTATATCTCTTCAATTATAGGTGTGGAGTTAGAATATGAGTTTTTTGAAAGAATGATTTTAGCACAGCCTATTGGTGTTGATTCAAGTATTAAATACAAACAAATAAAAGATAAAGACAAAAAATATTACATCTTGTCGTCGCATAAAAACAGGAAATACAAACTAATTGAAAAAGATAAAATAGATTTGGAAGATGAGAAAAATGACGACATTTTTATTAAGTACTATTTTTCATCAAACGAAATGGCTTTGAAGAAAATGATATTTGAAATTCCAGTCGATTCTGTGAGTATTACTGTGAATTATGTTGAAACAGGGTTGGATGATGATAAGATGGTTCCAGAATACACAACGCTAAGTATTGTTCACCCAAAGGATAGTATTACAATTGGTCTTAGCTACAGTAAACAAGAGATAAATAATAGTAAAACACATGTTTTTTCAGTGCCCGATCAGTATGAAAATTGCAATCAGTAAAATAGTGCTGTTATTGGCACTGTTATTAACTGTAACATTTGCTATTGGCCAAGAGAAAGAAAGTGAAAAGCTAAAACGACAACAACAAGAGCTCGAAAGTAAAATATCGTTTACTGAAAATCTTATTAAAACTACAGAAAATAGCAAAGCTGATCTTTCTGGTTCAATTACTCTAATCTCTAATAAAATCCAATATCGAGAAGCACTATTGAACAATATCACTGTCCAATTAAAAAGTCTTAATTCTGATATCAAAGCCCTTAATCGAGAATTGGAGTTACTAGATCAACAATTGGTAAGTCTCGAGCAACAATATAAAAACATGTTGATTCAAACGTATAAAATGAGGAGCGAATCTGCCACGGTTTTTTTCATCATTTCCTCAACTAATTTTAATCAAGCCACTAAACGTTTAGCGTATATCAATCAATTAACAAAATACAGAGCCGATCAGATACAAAGAATTAAACGCCTCAGAGAGGAGATTGAAGCCAAACGATTATTAGTTTCTCAAAAAAAATTAGATCAGGAAAGTTTGATAAAGAATAAAGAAAAGGAAAAAACTAATTATCAGAAGGATAGGGAGCGTCGTTTAGCTGCCTTGAAAAATTTGGAAGGTAAAGAGCAGAAGTTGCAAACGGAGTTACTCGCGCAAAAGGCAAAGGCAGCTGATATAAAAAAGGCTATAAATGCCGCTATACGTAAAGAGATTGAAGCAGCAAGGAAAAAGGAGAAAGCTCAACCAAAAACACTAGCCGAAACAAAAGAAATCGCCCTTAGTAATAGTGGTTTTGAAGGTAATAAAGGCAAATTACCTTGGCCTGTGGCTAAAGGAGAAATCACAAAGGGTTATGGTAAGCAGGCACACCCTGTTCATGCAGGCGTGTTTACATATAATAAAGGGTTAGATATTTCGACTGTGAAAGGCGCTTCTGTGAGGGCTGTTTACAAAGGGGAAGTCACTTCAGTTATTAACATTCCTGGCGCTGGTAAAGCTGTAATCATAGCACATGGTAATTATCGTACGATATACTCAAATTTGCAAACAGCTTATGTGCAAGCAGGCGATAAAATTGAAACAAAACAGGAAATAGGTGCTTTAATTACAAATGCAGACGGTAGTTTATCAGAAGTACATTTTGAAATTATAAAGATTAGTAACGAGGGTCAAATCACAAATCTTAACCCATCTTATTGGATTTACCAATAATAACTACTTATAACTTTGAAAGCGCATTTTCCAAACGCCAAAAATAGCTTCTTTAAAAATTCCAGTACTCATTTTTGATTGACCGAATTCTCTGTCGATAAAAGTAATTGGAACCTCAGTTACTTTAAAACCATTTTTTAATGTCGCATACTTCATACATATTTGAAATGCGTATCCTTTGAATTTTACGGCTTCAAAATTTATTGATTCGAGAACACTGCGGTGATAGCATTTGAAGCCAGCAGTCGTATCCTTGATGCCAATCCAAAGTATCATCCGAACATAAAATGAAGCTAAAAATGAAAGTATGAGCCTTTTTTTGTCCCAATTTGCCACTTTCCCCCCTTTTATATATCGTGAGCCTATAGCAAGTTTAGCGTCTGACGACTCACATGCATTAACCAATCTAATCAAATCGTCAGGATTATGGGAAAAGTCAGCATCCATTTCGCATAAATAATCATAATCACGATTTAAACCCCATGAAAACCCATGGAGATAGGCCGTACCAAGCCCCAACTTTCCTTGGCGTTCCTCAATAAATAATTGGTTCGGGAATTCAGTTTGTAAGGATTTCACAATATTTCCAGTGCCATCAGGAGATCCGTCATCAACGACTAAAAGATCGAATGTAGGCTGCAACGACATGACCTTACGAACCATTTTTTCAATGTTTTCTTTTTCATTATAGGTAGGTATGATCACTAAATTTCTTGTCATTCTTCGATAATATTCAGGTGCTAAGATAATTTTTTAGATTTAAAATCTATTAATAGTCATCGTATTTTAACCAAATTTAATAATTGTGTGTGGAGCGATTTAAAATGTTCTAACTTTGTAATAATGAAATATTTTTTGATCATATTCTTTTCATTTCCTGCGTGGTCGCAACAGTATTTCAATGTGGAATTAAGAAGTCAATGGTCAGACACAACTATTACAGAAGGACCAGGAAATGTGCGTTTTTCAGACGTTTGGGGCTTCGAATACAAAAACAGCAATTATGCTGTCTTAGGTTCAACGGATGGCACTCATTTCTTGAGAATAGAAAACAATAGCATAAAACCCATCCAATTTGAGAAAGGCGCTTTTTCAGGATCTTTGGTTCAACACCGTGATTTCAAGCGCTATAAAAACTATATATATGGCGTTTGTGACGAGGGAAGTTCCACACTGCAAATTTTTGACATGAGGTATTTACCTGACTCGGTGCACAAGGTTTACGACAGTAATGAGCTTTTTACGACATGTCACAATCTGTTCATAGATACTGTAAAAGCAAAGTTGTATGCCTGTGGCCCTGATAATGTGGGCATGAAAATTTATGACCTTCAAGAACCTGAAAGTCCTGTTCTATGGTACACATTTAACAATGTTAGTTATGTGCACGACTGTTTCGTAAGTAATGATACAGCATTTCTAAATGCAGGTGCTGACGGCCTAAAAGTATATGATTTTTCAAATAATGTGACACCTATTGAAATAGGAGTTTTGAGTTTATACCAAGACAAAGGCTATAACCACAGTGGATGGATGGATCCAACAAAGTCTATGTATTGTTTTATAGACGAAACACTTGGGAAGAAAATAAAATTGTGCAGTTTGAAAAATGGGATTGATAACATAGAAGTGAATGCTTTATTCGGAACCCGTAACGCTGTAGACTACATCCCTCATAATATTATTGTGCACAGCGGCTATGCTTTTG
Organism: Putridiphycobacter sp.; assembly: GCA_033719695.1. Classification (GTDB taxonomy): domain Bacteria; phylum Bacteroidota; class Bacteroidia; order Flavobacteriales_D; family Crocinitomicaceae; genus Putridiphycobacter. The sequence continues at coordinate 3,256 of JAWWDX010000001.1, read as the reverse complement.
TATCGTATTATAACGAAGGTTTTCGAATCTTTGACTTAGAACAGTCACCCATAAAGCAAGTGGGCTTTTACGATACTTATCCCGAAACAAATAGCTTTAAAATGCATGGTGCTTGGGGTGTGTATGTGTTTGAGAAGGATGAATTGATTTTGGTATCCGATCGACAAAGTGGCTTATTTAGTTTCTATTTCCCTTTCAAGGCATTTAGGAATCGCAATACGGATCATCAGGTGTATGGCACGCCTTTTGTTAATGCAGAATCAAAAATAATAATTGGTGCAGAAAATAATGAAAACTTGCGCTTTAATGTGTTTTCAGTAGCAGGAAGTATAGTCTACGAGAGTGAAGTGATGAGAAATTGGGTGAATATACCACTAGATCTAAACCCCGGAGAATACATTTACCAAATATTTTCAGAAGTAGGCGAAATTTCTTATTCCGGAAAATTTATCATTTTGTAAGAAAAAGTGCAACATTTTTCAACAACCTTCGTATCCAAATATCCTATTGGTCGTTAATATATGCCAATTTATATGCGGTTAAATGGTGTTTATCGACAAATAAATGACGAAAATGTTAATAACAAAGATAAAAACTTTCTTATATTTGTAAAAAAATTAGTATGATGACAAGTATAACTTTTTTTAAACAGGGAATACCTATGCGCATATTTTATGTGGTTGCAGTATTTCTGTTTAGTACAATTTCTGCTTATGGTGAAAATTTTGAAACGCCCATAAGCTCTGATAATCCACCACCGTGTAGCAATGTTACATCAGCTGGTAGTATATCGGGTGACCAATCTTCATGTGGATCTTTTTATCCAACAACCATAGTGAGCACTGCTCCGGCATCAGGAGGTACTGGTCCCGTTGAATATCAATGGATGTACAAAAGTGCTGCAACAGGATGGAGTTTAGTGGCTATTCCAGGTGCAACTTCAATAGATTATACACCAGGATTATTAAGTCAAACAACAAAATTCGTTAGGTGTTCAAGAAATCAAGGATGTACTTCATGGCCGGGCGAAACTAGTCAAGTGGTAATAACTGTAACTAATTCTTGTTGTAATGTAACAGATGGTGGCTCAATTTCTGGTAGCCAAACAAATTGTGGAGCCTTCGACCCAAATCCAATTTCAAGTACTGCGCCAGCGACAGGTGGCTCCAATAACCCAGAGTATATTTGGATGTATAAAAATGCCTCGACTGGGTGGAATTTTATAGCAATCCCTGGTACTAATTCAGAAACTTATGATCCGGGTACAGTAACACAAACCACAAAGTTCCGCCGTTGTGCAAGAAATATTGGTTGCAGTACTTGGCCGGGCGAAACGTTTGATGTCGTTATGACAGTGACCAATTCTTGTTGTGATATTTCTAACCCTGGAACAATTGGGTCAAATCAATCAAGTTGTGGGTCGTTTGATCCTGCACCAATTACGAGTTTAAGTCCAGCTATTGCCGACAATGGGGGTACTGTGGAATATCAATGGATGTATAAAAGTGCCTCAACTGGATGGAATTTAGTCGCCATTTCTGGCGCAACGGGTTTAACCTATGACCCAGGGGTGATTTCAGAGACAACTAAGTTCAGAAGATGTGCAAGAGTAGTAGGTTGCTCTTCATGGCCAGGCGAAACAAGTAATGTCGTTATGACAGTAACACAAACATGTTGTAATGTTACAGCAGGTGGATCCATTTCAGGAAGTCAATCTAGTTGTGGAGGATTTGATCCAAATCCAATTACTAGCAATGCACCAGCCTCTGGAGGTTCTAACAATCCTGAATATATTTGGATGTATAAAAATGCTTCTACCGGTTGGTCTTTTACTGCAATTCCAGGTACAAACAGTCAAACATATGACCCAGGCTATATTACAGAAACAACAGTGTACCGAAGATGCGCGAGAAATTTAGGCTGTACTTCATGGCCAGGAGAAACTAATGATGTGATAATGACCGTAAATCCTGGTGGTTTATCGGCGTCAGCTTCTTCTACTAATGCTTACTGTACGGATACAATTACTGTATGTGATATGACAGATTTTAATGGGTCAAGAACTATCTGGATGCCTAATTTAGGAGGTACTTCTGGTACGTCATTATTTACAATTGTCAATAATAGTGCAAAATTATACCAATTCAATGATGGTACAGCACACTATGTAGGTAAAGCAGAAAAAACCAATGACCCTAATAAAGTATGGGTGTTTTCAGTTTGGTTCAAAGACAAAAAAGACTGGACGGCTTGGAGTGCTGGTGGTGGTTCTTATAAAAACGGTGGAGGCTTAACAAATGCCCACTTAAATTGGGACTATTACATAATGGATCCTGCAAAGCCAAACAAAATGGTGGGCCTAGGTGATTTCGCTGGAGTTGAGCTCAACTTAACGCATATGCCATCAAATTATCAATATGGAATGCAACTAGGAACTGGAGCGAATGATCAAGATGGGGATTTTGGAATGTCATTTTGGTACGAATATACGTCTACTACTCCTGCATTCAGTAGCGGCCATGGAGATTTTAATGCAGATGCACCAACCTGCAATAATATAGCTTCGTGCGGTGGAACGGCCACGGCCACGGCCACAGGTGGTACAGCACCTTATGTATATGAATGGTCACACGGCATTTACGGAGATGAGTCGAAAGGACTTTGCACAGGAACCTATACTGTTACTGTTACGGATGCCAATGGCTGTATATCAACCGCTTCAACTACAATTTCTACAACAGTATGTTGTAACGATATTTTACCAGGAACAATCAGTGCAAATCAATCAAATTGTGGACCATTTGACCCTGCAGCTTTAACGACTGTTATTCCTGCAACTGGTGCCGGGGCCACAATTGAGTATATTTGGATGAAGAAAAGTGCTTCTACAGGAAACCTATGGGTGACAATGAGTTCAGAAACCAATGAAACCTTTGATCCTGGATTAATTTCAGAAACAACTGAATTTAGAAGATGTGCAAGAAATCAAGGGTGTATACCATATCCAGCTGAATCAAACATCATTACAATTACTATTAATCAAGGCCCTACCGCAACAGCTGCTAGTACTGATATAACCTGCAATGGTTCAGCAGATGGAACAGGTTCAATGACAGTTTCAGGCGGTACTATGCCATACACGTATGCGTGGGACAATGGCGCTACAACAGCAAACCTGACGAATTTAGCACCAGGAACATATGTAGGAACAGCTACAGATGCCAACGGATGTACGGTAACTGAAACCATTACCATT